>JAIQGK010000005.1 GCA_020072645.1 Terriglobia bacterium | reverse complement strand
CAGGGGTTGACTACAAAGACTAATGCAGGGAAAGGGGAAGCGTCCCCTTCCCCTGCACCCCATCCCCTCAACCTAGTGGAAGAGAAAGTGTCAGGTATGTGCCCGGTCTAAAGTGTCAGGGATCTGCCCGGCTGTTCAATCGCGCGAAATCGCCGTGATCGGAAACCGAAACCCACCGCCGAGGGCGGCGGCACATGAGCAGGATGGAATGCACACCCCATGGTGGGACACACTGGTGTGTTACACTGTTCGGCCTGTACGCCCCCATGCGAGTCCGGAGTCTTGCCATGAAACCGCAAAAGCCCTGGGACGGCCCGAAACGCAAGAAGAAAAGCAAGACCGGAGACATCTCCAAGCGCTATACCCTGCCTGCCGCCGCAGTGGAGGCGATACGGGAAGCCGCGGCGGAATATCGCTCACGCGGGCGCGTAGTGCAGGTGGCGGCCGAGCTGCTCACGCGCATGGACCCTCCACCCAGCCCGGAACCAGCGCTTGGAGAGATGCAGCGCATGACCTATCGCATTCCCCAGCGGACAGTTGACCTCATTGAAGAACTGGCCCGGACTAGCTACAACAACGACCGGGCGCAGGTGTTTGCCGCCGGCATAAAGGCCATCAAGATGAAGAAGATTAAGTGATCGGTAAAATCTTTGTAAACTTCAGGATGCGCGAAAGCCGCCGGATGGAATAAACTCTGGTGTCGGGGCCGCCGGCTTCCCTCTGAAACCTGCAACTTTCTGGTTGCCAAGGGGTTTACAGGGATGTGAGCAGCGTGGCCTTAAAGTCGGGTTTGTTCATGCCCACAGTTACCGGCAGGATGCAGGGTATTGCGGAGATGGCAGCAAGCCACGTTCCTTATGATTCGCTGACTGATGCGGAGGTGATGCTCCGCGCCGGGACGGACGATAATGCGGCCTACGAATATCTCGTAACCAAATATCACCGGCCCATGATCGCTTTCATGTACCGCATGTGCCATAACCAGGCACTGGCGGAAGAACTGGCGCAGGAAGTGTTTTTGCGCGTATATCGTTCGCGCAAGACCTATGCGGCGGAAGCCAAGTTCACGACGTGGCTCTACCGCATCGCAACCAACCTGGCGGTGAACCACGCGCGCGACCACAAGGTTGAGCGCAGCGGAAAAGTAGTAAGCCTGGATGAGCCGGATGAAGAATCCGGCACCACGATGGATGTTGCCGATCCGACGCTGAATGCGGAACAAAACATTCTGCGGCGAGAGAGGCTCCAGGCCATCAAGAAACACGTGATGGCGCTGCCGGAAAAACAGCGCGCCGCCGTGCTAATGCATAAATATCAAGGGATGGATTATCGGGAAATTGCGGGAGTTTTGAAATTAAGTGAGTCCGCCACCAAGTCTCTGCTGTTCCGCGCCTATGAAGTGCTGCGCGACCGGCTGAAGGAATTTGTATGAACTGCAACGATGTTCGGGAAAATTTGATCGAGCTTCTCACTGACGGTCCGGCCGACCCGCAGGTGAAGGCTCACGTAAGCCAGTGCAGCGCCTGCACAGAGGAGCTTGGCTCCATGCGCAAGACCATGGCGCTGCTGGATGAATGGGAATCGCCGGAGCCTTCTCCGTACTTTCTTACGCGCCTGCGGGCGCACGTGAAGGAAGAACGGCAGAAGGCGCCGGCCAGCATGTTTGGGTGGCTGCGCCGCCCAATGCTGGCTGCCGCGCTGGCCACGGTATTGGCAGCGGGAGGAGTAGTCTATCGGCTCGTTGTGGCAACGCCGCCACCGGATAATGGCGCATTGGCCGATATTGAATCTCTGGACAAGAACCACGACTTGATTATCGATACGGACCTGGTAAACGAACTTACCGGAGCTCCGTCAGACGATGTGGCTGAGCCTTAAACTTTGTGCTCGGGGGAGCGAATGGTGATTGGGGCCAAGGTTGTTTCGGCGGTTTTGCTCTCAGGGTTGATCACCCTGAATGTACCTTCGCGCGTAACCACTTCGGCCCATCGACCGGCGCCCGTACTGCTGTTACAAGCCACGCCGCAGAAAAGCCCGAATAGCGCCAATCATACTGCACAAAGAAATGGATACAAGATGGGCGCATGGCTCCAGGCCCACAAAGATCTTCCGCTGGACCAGCAACTCAAACTCCTGGAAAGCGAACCAGGATTCAAGAAACTCCCGGCCGATCGGCAAGCGGCATTGCGCGAGCGGCTGAAAAAATTCAATAGCCTAACGCCCGCGCAGCGCGACCAAGCCGTGAAACGCATGGAGTTCCTGTCAAAGCTGACGCCACAGCAGCGGCAGCAACTTCGTGACGCCAACCAGCAACTTAAGGGCTTGCCACCGGAGCGGCAGGTTGCAGTCCACACGGCGCTGCGACACCTTCGGCAGATGCCTCCGGCTGAGCGACAGCAGGTGATCCAGTCAGACCGTTTCCGCAGCACTTTCTCAGATCAGGAACAGAAGCTCATCAGCCAGCTGGCGGAGATGTCGCCTGAAGCGAGCGCAGCCCAGAGTTCGCAGCCAAAATAGATGCGCTGAAAATAATGCATGGGGCGCATGCAAGACGCAGTTCCTTCGCGGCTTCCCCCATCGATGAAACAAGGGTAACTGCCGCGCGCTTGCGCTATCATAATCACATCCGGCTTCGCCGCAGACGCCGATGGCTGCCGTTGGTCCACTGGGAATTTCGGCTGCGTGCACTGGTGGTCGAGAGGGAGTGACGATGAAAGGCTTTCCGCGCTTGCTTCGCGCCGCAGTTTTTTCCTGCTTCCTTATCATTTTTTTCAGCCTCGTTATGCTGATGGCTGGATGCTCTCCCAGCAGCGTCACCAGAGGCGGCCCAACGCCAACTCCATCGCCCGGCAATGCTTTTGTCTATACGGCAAACGCGGGCGGAAACAGTGTCTCCGGCTTTGCCAATGACGGCACCGGAGCACTAACAGCGGTTCCCGGTTCGCCTTTTGCCGTCGCCGGAGAGCCTTTTGGACTTGCCGCCACGCCGAACAACCAGTTTCTTTACGTAACGTCATTCCAGAATAACCAGGTGAGCAGCTTTTCCATTAGTCCTACCAGCGGAGTGCTTACGCCGCTGACCTGCCCGACCGTTGCCACTACTGACGTACAGCCATTGAAAATTACTATCAATCCCGCAGGCACGCTGCTTTATACGGCAAACCAGGTGGGAAGCGTTACCGGATTCACCATCAACACAACCACCGGCTGCCTGACGGCTATCTCAACCACGCTAACCGATGCCACGGCGCGCGGAATCACCATCGACCAAAGCGGCCAGTTCGTTTATGTGGTAACAGCCGGTGGAGGCATTGACGCATTCCAGATTGGAGCCACCGGCACGCTCACGCGGCTGGCGGTTGGCGCCTTTGATTCCGGAACCACCACCATGCTGGCCGTAAAAGCCGTGCCCACGTTTGAAGTGCTTGTGGCCACTGACGGCGGCAGCACCAATAATCTACGCACTTTCGTCATCAACACCGACGGCTCACTGACGCCCATCATCGTGACGCCCACAGGATCGTCACCGCCCAACCCCAGCGCCATTGCTTTTAACACGCCGCTGAATGCCACCACGCCACTGGTTTACATTGCCAATACGGCTTCCAACAATCTGACTGTCAACACCGTGAACAACGCCGGAACCACCGGCACAGCCAGCCTTACGGTGCCCGCAGGCACAGGTCCCATTGATCTGGCCGTGGATCCCTCCGGCAAATTTCTTTATGTGGCAAACAATGGATCGAGCACCGTGTCAGTGTTGAACGCGAACATTACCGCCGCGAATACCACTACGGCCCTGATCTCCACTTCGCCGACCGGCGGCGGGCCGGAGTCGATTGTGGTGGTCGGGCATCCGTGAGGAAGAGCGCGCAAAAACCTCACCACGGATGAACACGGATAACACGGATTAAGGAAGATCGGGTGATCGCGCGTGATCTGGTGATCAGGAAAACCTACCACAGAGACACAGAGAACAGGGACTCAGGCCAAATTACTAATTACAAATTTCACAGGCCTGCGTCTTTCGCAGAAAGTTTAGAAATCGCCGACCAGTCAAGCTCTCCCATGCCCTGACCCAGCGCGGCGAGAAAACGGTCACGAACGAGGCTCGCCATCGGCATGGGGACAGCGTTTTCTTCGGCGGCAGCCAGCAGCAGCCGATTGTCTTTGAGGCCGAGCGGCAATTTGAATCCAGCAGGCTCAAACTTCTGTGAGTTGATCAGCGCGCCGTATGTCTTATAGATCGGCGCGTTGAAGAGCGAGTTGGTCAGAATCTCATGGAACAGGTTCGCATCGAGTCCGGCTTTGCGCACCAGGGCAAAGCTTTCCGCCAGACCTTCAATCACGGCTGTGATCAGGAAATTTCCCGCGAGCTTCATCAGGTTCGCGCCGAAAGCGTCATTGCCCGCAAGAAAAGTTTTCTGGCCCATGGCGTCAAAGAGCGGACGGCAGCGCTCGATCTGCTCCGCAGGTCCGGCGGCAACGATAAATAGTTTTGCGGCGGCCGCGGCTTCCGGGCGACCAAAGACCGGAGCGGAGACGTAATGCTGTTTGCGCTCAGCATGCGCAGAGGCCAGCCGTCGCGAGAGCGCAACGCTGATGGTGCTCATGGAAATGTGGATAGCATTGGGCGGCAGCGAATCGAGAAGACTTCGCTTTTCAAATAGGACAGATTCAAGGGCGTGATCGTCGGCCAGCATGGTGATGGCGACTTCAGCGCCGACAGCGGCTTCTCCCGGAGTGGCGGCGACGCGCGCGCCTTGCGATTGCAATGCTTCGGCGCGACTGTGAGTACGGTTGTAGACGGTGAGTTTGTGTCTGGCTTTGATTAAGTTTGCAGCCATGGGAGAACCCATGTTGCCCAGGCCGATGAATGCGATGTTCATAATTTTATTGATGCGGAAGCGGGCATGAGGGATACAGATTGACGGATCAGGAAAGAGCCGGAGGGGTTACCACTGATTCACACTGATGACACTGATCAGGACGAAGCTCTGGTGATCGCGCGTGCTCGGGTGATCGGCAAAGGCTCTACCGCTGATAAACGCGGATGGTCGCGGATCAGGAAAGATCAAAACCTTACCACGGAACAACACGGATGGAACGGATCAGGAAGGAGCAAAATCGTCACCACGCAGGCACGGGAAAAAATTGCCAAACGCGCGTCTCTGCGCTCTACTCTTGCTGCTGTGCCCCTGCGGGGTTGTAGCCTGCCGGGATTTCAAACCGGGCTGGGTCTGGCTCTGAGCGATTTATACCTGTCACGGTCATGGTGACTCCGCCGGTGCGTGGATCGTTATGTTTCAGCACCAGGTTGATGCGAAGGTCTTCGGAGTACCAGTATTCGTCGGTGATCACCACGCCTTGGCCGCCGTTGTCAGCGGGAATGGTCTGGCTTTGACGAACGCCGTGCACGGGCAATCCTTCAATCAACTTGTTGCCTAAATCCTCTTCTTTGGTGAACTGGTTCTGGGGAAGAGTGTTCAGGCCGGAGGAAGCCGACAGAAAGGACGGTGGCACTGCTTCCGGCGGGCGATTCACGGTGCCTTTGCGGAAGGTATGCAGGCGATCATTCACCATGATGGTGACCCGCGTTTCCGGATCATAGATATGGACGCCCACAATTTCCGGCGACTGATTGCTTGAGGCGGGCACCAGCGTGCGCATCTCATTGAAGATGCGGCCGTGGCTGTCACGCCCAATCTCACGGGCGGTTTTGGACTTCACGATCTGGCCATCCTTCTGCACGAAGGACCGCTGCACGTTTACCGTGCCGGTGAAAGGATTGGCGGGAGTGGGCGTTACAAAGATGTCAGGGTTCTGCGCCTGCGCGGAAACCGCGGCGATGACGAACAACAGAACAGGAAGAGAGATAAGCTTGCGCATCGTGCCTCCAGCAGCTCTCGTTATGCGATACAGATTATTCCCATGAGCCGGGAATGGCAAGAGCGGGAGGAAGATCGGGGGATCTGGTGATCGCGCGTGATCGGGTGATCGGCAAGAGCTCTACCGCGGATTTGCGCGGATGATCGCGGATCAGGAAAGGAGCAAAAACCTTACCAGGATAGAGACTGATTACACGGATCGGCAAACAGCCAAATCTTCACCGCGGAGACGCGGAGGCGCGGAGAAAGCAGGAAAAACTGGCAATTGATAGAACACGATATACGGCTGACAGACAGGAAATAAGCCGGAATATGGAAATCCGTAGAAAGCCACCAGTTGGCCGAATACTATTGGCAAAAGGCCAAGAGCTGAAAACCAAGAGCTAATTGCCAAGTGCTAATTGCTAACTGCTAACTGCTGCTGCTCAGGCAACCAAAGTTCCGGGAAAAGGCTTCAATGTTTAGTCACGTGGGATTGGCAGCGGGGCTGGACGGGCAGAGAGCGCGACGTTATCTATAATGGAGCCGGAGAAGTTGGGATCTGGCAGAACGATCCCGACGGGGCCCAGGATATAGCCCGGAATGGGGTTCGGAGTCGGGACGGGCAAGGCCGGCGACCAAGGGAACTGAGCCGGAATTACAAGAAATCGGGCCAAAAAAGCAGGGGCAGAATCAAGCGGGATCAAGGCCAGAATCAGATAGATACGGGCACGGTGGGCCAATTATGGCGTCCGGGGCAACCCAGGCGGACAACGAAGCAGCTACACTGCCGCATCCAAAGGAAGAGCGGCCTCAAAAGGTCAAATTGACACAAGCAAAAAAAGTAATCGCATCCGGAATGACCGAAGCCGAAGCGATTGACAGAGCCAAGGCCGGTGATGCGGAGGCGTTTTCCGGGCTCTACGGGCTCCACAAACGCCGTGTGTACTCACTTTGCCTGCGCATGACGGGCAATACGGCCGAAGCGGAAGACCTGACGCAGGAAGCGTTCTTGCAGCTGTATCGCAAGATTGCGACGTTCAGGGGCGAGTCAGCGTTTTCAACGTGGCTGCATCGGCTGGCGGTGAACGTGGTGCTGATGCACCTGAGAAAGAAAGGCCTTCCGGAGATTTCTCTGGATGAAGCGCTGGAACCGCAGCATGAAGATGGGCCGAAGAAAGACATCGGCGCACGGGACAATGTGCTGGCGGGGTCAATTGATCGGGTGAACCTGGAGCGGGCAATAGAAAGCCTGCCGCCGGGATACAGAATTATCTTCGTCCTGCATGACGTTGAAGGCTATGAGCACAATGAGATTGCGGAGATGATGGGATGTTCGATAGGAAACAGCAAGTCGCAATTACACAAGGCGCGCATGAAGCTGCGCGACCTGCTGAAACTCAGTAGAGCCGAAAAGGCCGCCCGCAGGTAAGCAGAAGCGGCTGAGAGCAAGACCGAGTCCATAACGCGGCGAAATTGATTCGGGCAAGAAAAAGAATGCGCTGCGCGGTAAGCCCGACGAAAAACGCGTTTTGCGATTCCCTGAAAGCGAGTGGGAGAGGATGAAGAAAATGAATTGCCAGCAGTTCCAGGAAACACTGCCTTTTATCATAGAGAGCGGCGGCGGGGGCGAGGACGAATCGCACCTCCAGGAGTGTGAGTCTTGCGCAGCTTTGGTGCAGGACCTGCGCTACATCGCCGAGCAAGCCAAATTGCTTTTACCCATGCACGATCCGAATCCCCGTGTATGGAACAATATTGAACAATCTCTCCAGAGAGAGGGATTGTTGCCGGAGGGTCGAATGCCCCGGCTGGGGCACACACAGAAAAACTCGACCTCCCAAACACAAGCGAAAAACTGGACGCCCCTAGGCTGGGTGATGGCCCTTACGGCGCTGATCATCTTTGCCGTTGTACTTACCAACTACAAGCCCAGGCCCTTGCAGCAAACGGCATTGTCGGCGCAAAATAGCGCCACGGATTCAACACAATTTAATTCTGACGATCAGCAGTTGATCAGCCAGGTTTCGCAGCAGTCGCCGGAAGCGCAGCGCGCCTATGAAGCCAGCCTGCGGGACGTGAACGCATATATCGCGGACGCGGAGCAGGCGGCCAAGAGCGACCCCGGTGATGCATCCGCGCAAGCGCTGTTGCAGGATGCGTACGAGCAAAAAGAAATGGTGTACCAGATGGCGACCGCCCGTTCGTTACCCTGAGCGGATGAGGAGGCAGTAAACGGCCATGAAGTTTCGCACCGCAACACGCGCTCTGCTGTTTACAGCAAGCCTCGGCATTGGTCTCTGCGCGGCGCACGCCGCCGATTCTCGCAAGGAAGCCCGCATTGATATCGCTCCGGGCGGCACTCTGAACATCGTAAGCGGTGGCGGCTCGATCACTCTGCATTCTGGCGCCGGACACCAGCTTCTCGTCTCATACACAGTCCACTCGGCAAAAGTTGAAGTTGATCAGAGCAGCAGCGCCAACAATCAGCGCGTGGAGCTTCTCACTCACGCCCTCCCCGGTGAGAAGCCCACGGCTGATGAAGCCAAAGTTGATTACGATGTGACCGTCCCGGCCGGGATTTCCGTAGATGTAAGCACAACTTCTGCGCCCATCACAGCCGATGGCATCAGTTCAGAAATTGGCTTGTCGTCTGAGACTGGCCAGATCACGGTTCACAACATTGCCAGGTCGCATGTGCATGTTCGCAGCATGGCGGCCCCGGTTACGCTGCAGGATGTCACTATGAGCCGCGTTGATGTTCAATCCACGGGCGGCGCTGTGCAGCTAAAAAACGTCAACGGACAGCGCATTGCCGTGGGCACCGCCAGTGGAAATATTGATTACGAAGGTGATTGTTCCGGCGGCGGCAGCTACATTCTTACCACGCACAGCGGCGCTATCAACGTCACTCTGCCCGCCACGGCATCCGTTGATCTAACGGCCCGTTCCACCACCGGCGCGGTTGAAAATGATTTTCCTCTACAGCAAAAACCTCATACGTCTTTCGTCCCCCAGCAAGGACGTTCCTTCGCAGGTACCTCTAATTCCGGCTCATCTTCCGTTGAGCTCCAGTCTTTCAGTGGTAAAATCCGCGTGAAGAAGCAATAAATTCAGCAGCGCGTAAAAATATGATGGCCGTACCCCACGCCCGCCAGTCCGGCGCATGCCGCGATTCCCGCAACTGAATGCGATGCGTGGTCCTTATCGGGTTTATGGGCGCGGGAAAAACCACCGTCGGGCGTGCGCTGGCCAAAAGCCTGCGCTGGAATTTTCTGGACCTGGACGACGTGATCGAGCAGCGCGAGCGTAAAAGCGTAGCTGAGATTTTTGCTGCTTCCGGTGAGCCCGCGTTTCGACAAGCAGAAAGCGCGGCGCTCGCGGCTTTGCTGCAAGATCACCAGGCCGGCAGCGATCTTATATTGGCGTTGGGCGGCGGGGCGTTCGTGCAAAAGCAAAATCGTGACGCGCTGAATTCCGCCGGCGCAATCACCGTTCTGCTGGAAGCGCCGATTGAGGAACTGCGGCGGCGCTGCCAGGGTGAGCACAAAGTGCGTCCGCTGGCGCAGCAGGATGCAAGGTTTAACGAGCTGTTTGCCGCGCGTCGCGCAGATTACGCTCTGGCCCGCTTCACCGTGCAAACGCTCGATAAGTCGGTCGAGCAGGTCACGGCGGAAATCGAACGACTGCTGCAATCGGCAGACGTGCGAACAGAAAAGTAGAAGTAGAATTTCGGAGGTAGAAAAGTGAAAGCAGTAAAGCTCGCCATTCTTTTAAGCGCGGTGCTCGCCACATCCATCTCTCTTAACGCGGCAGACCAGACCAAGGACAAAGGAAAGAGCAGCTCCAAAGTGGCTGATTCCGGCAGCTTCGGCATCTTTATGAATGGCAAGCGCGTGGGCACAGAGACGTTCAACATCACGGAAACCCCGAACGCCGACCATGCCCGCTCTTATTCCACCGCCTCCTCTGAAATCAAGTTTGATGACGGCCACTTCAAGGCCACCCAGACCGCTGAAATGCAGGTCACGTCCAAGGGCGAGCTGCGCTCCTACAACTGGCACGCCACCGTTCCGCAGAAAGAAGAATCTTCCGTGGAGCCCAAGGACGAGATGCTGGTGGAGCACATCACGCCCGCCGACCAGAAAAAGCTCGATGTCCCCCACATGCTGCCGCTTTCCACCATGATTCTCGACGATAATTTTTTCTCGCAGCGTGAAGTTTTGTTGTGGTGGTATCTGGCCAACGGCTGTCGCCGCCAGGATAACGCTCTGGTCTGCGGCACCGGCAAGTTCGTGATTCTTGTTCCCCGCCAGCATCTTTCCGGCAACGCAACTCTTGAACTCATGGGCCCCGGCAAGGTGATGATCAAAGGCGTGGAGCGCGAACTCAACAAAGTGAAGCTCGATATGACCGGCCCGCAATCGCTCACCTGGCTCAGCGACCAGGGCCGCGACTCCGACTCCGCGCAATGGGTCCTCTGGGTTGACGATCAATACCGCGTCATCAAGATGACCGTCGCCGGCAGCAACGTGGAAGTGGTTAGAGACTAAAACGGAAAAAACTACCGCGGATCAACGCGGATCAACGCGGATCAACGCGGATTAGAAAAGAACAGAAAAATCTAACCACTGATTTGCACTGATGACACTGATAAGCAGCGTCAGAATTATCTTGTTGCAATTAGGCTCTTCGCAAACCCCTCGCGCCGATCCGCGTTCATCCGCGTTCATCCGCGTTGATCTGCGGTAAAGGTGTTTGAATTCCCGTTAGGCTCGACACAAAAATCGAATCGTCCCTACCACCCCGCACATCTAGCGTCATAAATGAAAATCATCGGCATGATCGGCGGTATTGGGCCTGAATCGACCATTGACTATTACAGGCGCTTGCTGGATGGCGCACAGAAGCGCAACCCCGGCGGCCCCGCGCTGCAGATCGTCATCAACAGCATTGACCTGCAAAAAGGATTGGACCTTCTAGAACGCAATCAACTGAACGAACTGACTGAATACATCGCTCCGGAAGTCGTGCGCCTGCAACATGCGGGGGCAGAATTTGGCTTTCTGGCGGCCAACTCTCCGCACATTGTTTTCGGCGATATCGCCCGGCGCTCTCCTATTCCTCTTGTCAGCATTGTTGAAGCCACCTGCGCGGAAGCCAAACGCCAGCAGCTCACACATCTGGGCGTGTTTGGAACGCGCTTCACCATGCATGGCCGCTTTTATCCTGATGTTTTTACCCGTGAAGGGCTTCAACTTACCGTGCCCACAGCCGAAGAACAGGATTACATTCACGACAAATACATCAATGAACTGATCCCTGGAAAGTTCCTGCCAGAAACGCGCGACGGCCTGCTGGCCATCGCCACGCGCATGAAGAAACAAGATGGCATCCAGGCCCTGGTCCTGGGCGGGACTGAATTGCCGCTAATCCTCACAGACAGCTCATTGCTTGGAATTCCCTTCCTGGACACAACGCAAATTCACGTAGATGCAATTCTGGAACGAGCGATGGTGTAAGCAGCGCGGCACGCTCTATTGGTAGCTATTCGTGTGGGTGCTTTTGCCGTTTGAAGAATGCGACCCACACATCGACTCCGCTGCGGTCTGTCGTCAGCACCACGCTGACGAGTTCCCACGCCTGCGTACCCAGACTCGTGGCTGCAGATTCAAGATCCTGCTCTGTCCTGGCCTTTTCCACGCGGTACTCCCACTGCGCCACAGGCATAGGCTTTACGTTCAGGGTAAAGTTCTGGGACTGCGGGTTGTTGCCGGACCTGGGTGGGTCAAAGCCGCTGGCAACGGCCGTCAACACGACGCTAAAGGAACCCGTGGCCGCCGTGGGCAGAGCGGTAAGAACAATCGTGGTGGAACCGGCGCGTCCGGTGGGCACCTGGGCGATGACGCCCGCGGGCAGGCCTGACAGGCTAAATTCAAAGCTGGGCCGCTCATTGATGGCGATATGCACGTTCAATGACGCTGAGCTTCCCTGCGTGACGGTGACGATGGAGGGACTGAGGCTTATTACAAACTCAGGATCTGTCTGGGCAGGCAGGCGGGATGCAAACCCGGTAATGAACAGCAACAACAGAGCTGCGCGGACGGCAGGTTGCGGCATAACAATTCCTCCACGTTATCTAGAACGTCCTAAATTGACCTTTATGCTGCTTATTAGGATACGGCTGGCGGGGCAGTTGTTCTAGCGTGATCGAAAAAAACTGCGGAATTGCACACTCCTGGACCCGTTGGGTTGGTGCATGCAGCCGCCAACGAGAAAAGAGGAGGCGCATGCTGCATACTGTACTATGTGTTATAGTACAGTAGTGATTCCATTTCGAGTCCAATTCCGGCCAGGCATATCGCTTTATGAGCAGGCAGTCTACGCCGCAAAGAAAGCGATTGTCTCCGGGGCGATGCAGCCGGGCGATACTTTCCCTTCCGTCAGGACATTGAGCAAAGAACTAAAGATCAATCCCAATACAGCCCACAAGATTGTGATGAAACTGGTGAATGATGGACTGCTGGAGACGCTGCCCGGCATTGGAAATGTTGTGGCGCATTTGCCGGAATCCAGCAAACTGGAGCGGACGGAGCTGCTGGGCAGTGAAATTGAGCAGCTCATGGTTGAGGCCAGAAAGTTGGGAATTGAATTCACGGAGATTGTGCAGGCAATGGAAGCGCATTGGAAACGGCTGGGGCAACCGAGGCGCCGCAAGGAGCACGGCAAGGAGGACCCAAGCAGTGAGTAGCACAATTCGAACAGAGAACCTGAGCAAACGCTTTCTAACTGTGCAGGCCCTGCGGCAGTTAAATCTGGAGATCCCACAAGGCGCGATCTATTCACTGGTGGGGCCTAACGGCGCCGGCAAGACAACAATGATCAAAGTGCTGATGAATATTTTGCAACCCACTCAGGGAACCGCCGAGGTATTGGGAACAGACTCCACCAAACTGAGGGGCGATTGGTTCGCGCAAATCGGCTACGTTTCTGAAAATCAGGAACAGCCTGAGTGGATGCGAGTTGACGAGTTCTTTGATTATCTGCGTCCGTTCTACCCCAGTTGGGACCGCGAGCTGGAAAGCGCGCTGGTCCGGCAGATGGCGCTGCCAATGGACAGGAAACTTCGGCATCTTTCGCGAGGAATGAAGATGAAGGCCGCTCTGGCAAGTTCACTGGCGTATCGGCCAAAGCTAATTGTGCTGGACGAACCGTTCTCAGGCCTGGATCCGCTGGTACGGGATGAGTTGGTGGAAAGCCTGCTGGAGCGCGCCAGTGAAGCCACGATCCTGATTTCGTCGCACGATCTGGCGGAGATAGAAAGCTTCAGCAGCCATGTGGGCTACATGGAAGAAGGGCGCCTTAAATTTTCCGAGGAGATGAGCAGCTTAACGAGCCGATTCCGTGACGTGCAAGTCACACTGAATGCGCCGGCTGGACCGCCACCCAACATGCCAGCCGCATGGCTGCAACCGGCAAGCTCCGGTACAACGTTTCAATTTATTGACAGCCAGTTCGAGCAGGAACGCACACGGGCGGCTATTCACTCTGCCTTCAGCAATGTGCGCGACATAACTTTTACTCCAATGAGTCTACGGGCAATTTTTGTGGCGATGGCCAAAATCGGACGCAAAGCGGTTTGAGGATTGAGAACGTTATGAGCCAGATCATCCACATTTTCAAAAAAGACCTGAAGCGGTTTTCATGGGAAATTGTGTTATCGATCCTCCTGCTGGCGTTATATGCATGGTGCCAGCCGGTGCTGTGGAAGCCCGTTGACCGTCTGAGCTATGACGGCGGAACAGTAACTGCATTGCGCTACGCCGGGGCATCCATTCTGGGCGTACTGCTGGTGCTGGGATGGATGGTGGTCCTCGTGCGCGTGATTTACGAAGAGTCACTTACAGGCGACCGCCAATTCTGGGTCACCCGGCCTTACCACTGGCAAAGTTTGCTGGCTGCCAAAATTTTATTCGTTTTCATTGTGATCAATGTGCCGCTGTTTGTGGCCCAACTCTGCCTGGTTGCAGCCGCTGGCTTCGCTCCCTTTCAGCATGTTTCCAGAGTGCTGGACCTGAACCTGACGCTGGCCGTTCTGCTGTTGCCGCTGGCAACACTCGCGGTGGTAACGGGAGGGAAAAGACAGATGACACGGGCCATCATTATGGTGTTGATATTTGTGCTGGCATCGGTGTGGCTGGCACAAAGCTTTTTCGGCTTCTTCTTCGTCTTCGATGTGCGAGGCGCTGGGTCCGGGAGGACGGGGAGCTGGCAATGGCTAGTATGGGCGGTGATGGTTGGCGTGGCGATTGTGGTTATTGTGCGGCAATACGCATTGCGCAAGACGGCCCAAGCCAGATGGATCCTGATAGGCGCTGGACTGGCACTCATTCTTATGGCCGCAGCCGAGCCCAAATATCGGTTTCCTGAAGCTGAATACCCGCTGCTGGGCGCCGGCGCGGACGGCTACTTTGAAATAAAGATGCCAGCACCGGAAAAGCCGCATGCAGGACACCTTTATGTGGGCCGTGGACCGGAACAGGGAAAAAAGACTGTCTGGATCACTCTTAAGTTCACCGGCGGCGAAGTGGCTGAAGGCCTGGTTGCACAGGCAGAAGCAATCAAACTGACTTTCCAGGCTCCGGACGGCGCACAGTGGAACTCAGATTGGCAGGCAGTAAGCGCGGTGCTCAGCCACAATGATAATGGCACGATCGATGCCTCGGGGCTGCAATCGCGCAGTCTTGGCACGTTCATCCAGGTAGACGGGACGTTCTTCGACAAATTCAAGGATGTCCCCATCAATCTTCAAGTGGAAGTCGCCTCCACGCTCTACCGTGACAATCGTAGTGTGGCATTCAATCCGAAGCAAGATGAGTTCAAGATCCAAAACGTGGGAACCTGTGTTGTTTCACAACTTTCTGAAATCTTATTATCGTGCCGCTCACCTCTGGCCGGTATCCCAATGGTTGGCGTGAGCGTTCGCCTATTCAAGAATTGCAGTGCAGAAGACGATTCGAATGCGCCCATCTATCAGAGCTACGCATGGTGGCCGGAATCCGAGCAATGGAGCGGTGAATTCGGACTCAACCCTTTGAGGCAATTTGAGCTTTCTGTGCCGCACGAAGCTAATGGACAGGCTTTAACCATCTGCGCCGGCTCCGCTTTTACGGTGCATCAGCCTGAGAAAATTCGCCGCTTCCACATACAAAAAGACTTCAGCGGTGTAAAGCTTGCAGAGCTAGTCCTGCAGCAGTAACTTTGCGGGTTGAGCACAACCATGGTTTGCACATTTGCACCAAAGTTCTGGCATTCCCCTTCCGAGATTTTTCAAGCAAAATGATGTGAAGCGTTCATGACCACTCTCAGCGACTTTAAGGAAACGGTGCGGCAGCAGGCGGACATTGTCCGCGTGATTGGCGACTACATCCAGCTCAAGAAAGCCGGCGGACAGAATTTTGTTGGCCTGTGCCCGTTTCACGGAGAAAAGACGCCGTCATTTTCTGTCCACGCCACGAGGCAGTTCTTCCATTGCTTTGGGTGCGGCAAGTCCGGCGACGTTTTTAAATTTGTGCAGGAGCGGGAACAGATCAGCTTTCCTGAAGCGGTGCGGCTGGTGGCGGAGAAGATGGGCATCCCGCTGCCCAAAATGCAATACAGCTCTGAGAGCGAAGCCGAGGACGCGGGCAAGCGCGGACGGCTGATCGAAATGCATGAACGGGCTTGCAAGTTCTTTGAAGAACAGCTGCGGAGGCCCGAAGGAGCGCAGGCGCGCGAATACCTTACGAGTCGCGGGTTGAAGGAAGAGACGATCAAGACATTCAGAATCGGGTTTGCGCCGGATTCAGGCTTTACGCTCAAAGACCGGTTGAAGGCCGACTTCAGTGAAGAGATGATGCGGGCATCGGGCCTGTTTTCTTTTAAAGAAGGGTCCGAGGGCAATACGGCAGCGATGTATTCCAAGTTCCGCAACCGGATCATGTTCCCGATCGCCAATGAAAACGGAAAGATCATTGCGTTCACGGGGCGGACGCTGGCGAAGGACGAAAAGTCCGGGCCGAAGTATTTGAATTCACCAGAGACGCCGATCTATTCCAAGAGCCGCGTGCTGTACAACCTTGACCGCGCGAAAGAGGCGGTCCGCAAGCTGGGCTACGTGATACTTGTGGAAGGGCAGATGGATTGTATTGCCGTGTATTCCGCGGGCTTTCACAACGTGGCGGCGAGTTCCGGCACGGCGTTTACAGAGACGCAGGTGCGGCTGCTGGGAAGGTTCAGCAAAGATATTGTGGTGAATTTTGATCCCGATACGGCGGGCGCGGCGGCCACGGACAAATCTCTGGGCATGCTGCTGGAAGAAGAATTCAATATCCGCGTGCTGCGGCTGGAGGCGGGATTCGATCCTGATTTGTTTATCCGGAAGAACGGCGCTGAAGCGTATGCGAAGGCGCTGAAGGGCTCGGCAAAATATTTTGACTATCTGGTTGAGCGCGCGTTGAAGCTGTTTCCAACGCGGAGCCCGGAGGGAAAAAAGAACGCGGTGAACTTTCTGCTGCCGCACATCCATCGCGTGCCCAGCAGGATTGTGCGCGACGAACTGGCCAATGATATAGCGCAGAAGCTGAACATCGATACAACGGTGCTGCGGCAGGAATTTAAAGCAGCAGCGGTGAGCAGGGCCGCCGGCAATCTGCGAAATGAGCCGGATGCCGACGTGACGCCGGCGGAGAAAGTGCTGGTGCGGGCCGCGACTTCCGTGGTCGGTGACGAAGCGGAGCTGCGTCACATGGCGCTGGATGCGCTGGCGGAAGAGCGCCTGCACTCTGGGCTGACGACGGAGACGTTGCTGGAGGCGATCCTGCAGAATGCGCTGGCAGTGGAGCGCGGCGAAGGCGCCGAAGACGTGATGGCGCTGCCGCTGAGCGATGCGGACCGGCAGAGGCTGGCGAAGATTGTGATGCGTGAAGATGATCCGCTTACGGCGGACCTGTTGGCCGGAGCGCTGAATGCGTTGCGGCATCGGCGGCAGATAAGCCAGCGTGAAGGCGAGATTAAGCGCGGAATTGTGGAGGCCGAGCGCAAGAATGACGTGGCGGCACTGCTGCGGCTGAAACAGGAAAAGCTGGAGCTGGATAGAAAGCTGGCCGGATTTTAGGAATCGCCGGGATCCGAACCCACTCCCCGCCAAAAAGCGGCACGGTCCTGGGCCCCCGTATCAGTGAGACCGCCGTCATCGGTAGCGGACCTAAAGCGCATTTCTTTTTTTGTTGCTAGAGATGCTCGTGTATTTCCCGCCACTCCGTCGCTGTTCTCTTTCGCCGCTGAACTCAGAGATTTATTCGCGTTTTCGCGTCCATCCGCGGCTGAAAAGACTTTGCTTCGATCTGCGTGTCCGCATAAATCTGCGGCGAGAGATTCCCCTGCACAAAATAACAAACCTCTCCTGAAAGACCATTGGTCCTTTCAAGGAGAGGCTGTGAGATCAGACCCTGAATGAGCGAGTTAAGCGACCTGCGTCTGGTGGGACCGCAGATATTCCTGCTCAATCATTTGCATCTGGTCTTTTAAACGAAGTTTAACCTTCTTGATACGCACTTCTTCCAGCTTTTCATCTTCCGTCAAGTATCTTTTTTCAATCAGGGAGTGAAGCCGCTGGGAGTGTTGAGTGTGTTCCTGGGCCAGCCTACGAAACTCTTCGTGACTGGCGAGAAGCTGTTCGCGAACGGAATCCACCATTCTTGAAGAACCTCCTGCGTGTTCTTTAACGGAACGTTAACACACGGTCAGGGCTGGTTCAATCAAAAAGGCCTCTTTTATGGAAATATAAATTTTAAGATCAGGGCATCCTCTGCCGGGTTTTGATAGTACATTTTTCTGCGTCCAACCTCGAGAAATGCCCATTTCTCATAAAGAGACCGTGCCGCGCGATTGGACTCCCGCACTTCAAGAAAAACACTCTTTCCGCCACGACTGCGCACCAGATCAAGCAGCTCACCCACCAGTCGTGAACCCAGGCCGCACCGCCGCGCCGTAGCCGTAACCGCAATGTTTTCAATCTCCCATTCGTCTGCAACCTGGTGGCCGACGATGAAACCCACGACGCTGCCCGACTGCTCCACAACCAAGGCAATTCGAGAGGCCTGGCTTTGGGGATCAATGATCTTCAGGTTAGCGACCTTCTGATTAACGATCTGCGGATCGACTTCGGGCTGGGACCTAGGCTCGTCAGGCGAAAACAGCTTCAGGTATTCAGCTTGGTTCCATTGCGCGGCGGTGGCTGAGTGCGACGCGATTTCCACAAGCCGAGGAAGATCGGCGGGCTCCGCAGGACGGACCCGGACGTTGCTCACGCGAACGTTACTCCGGTAATGCTTGTGCGGTGAATCAAGCTTAGCGGTTTCCTTTGAAGAAAATTTCAGCATCAGACCGGCGCAGATAGTTGGCATCCAGCGTTTCCACAGAGACTGTTTCACCCGCAAGCAGTTTTCCTGCGCCGATGCGCGCAATCAATTCACTGCCGGGCGCGGTAACGACTACGACGGCAGAGTGAGAGCTTGAAGCGAGTTCGGCCAGAGCAGGATCACTGGTGATGATCACCGCAGGACGTTCCGTGCCAAGCGTGGCCAGAAAATCCTGCTGCGTCAATAATTCTTCGCGCTGCATTAGTAATGTGGGATCAGAGTTTTGTCCGGATGCCTGATACAAGCCGAGAAAAACTTCTTTCCTGCCCGCGTCTATCGCTGCGGCAATTTTTCCGTCGCGATCCGCCAGAGAGGCCAGCGCCTCCAGCACGGAGACGGTGGCAATCGGCTTGTGCAAGGTTTCTGCCAGGCCTTTGATTGCGCTCAGTCCCACGCGCAGTCCGGTAAATGATCCCGGCCCTGACGCTGCCGCAAAACCGCCGAGGTCTTTCACGCCGTATCCATGTTTCTTGAGAAGCGCCGCCAGCGTGGGAATGAGCTGCGCGGAAAACGTCCCGCCGGCAATCGCCGCGGACTCTATTATGCGGAACGACCCTGCGTCCGCTTGGGCCAGCGTGATGCCGCCGGATTGGCCTGATGTGTCGATGGCGAGAAGGAGCATTGGTTTTTCTTTTTTAGTCCCGAGCGCAGCGAGGGAACCTATATCAAGAATAACGTATGGGCAGGTCCACAATTGCGATCAGTTGTTGGCTTCGGTCCATTTGCCCGGATGCTGTTCGTCATATTTCATGTCGTGCCAGCGTTCTTTCCAGAAACCAACCAGGCGCACCATGCCATTGCGATGGTCCACGGCGATTGTGCCGATCCCGCCTTTGCCTGTTTTGAGAACAGTGGCGACGGCCAAAGGCTGCATTTTCAGCAGGACAATCTCGCTCCCCCAGTCGCGGTCTGTATCCACCAGCACCCACGCCACGCGCGTCCTCGCCACAGCCGCGATTTCTCCATCCCTTGAGATTTCCTTTCCATCGACATAGAACCAATCCGGCACCACCGGCCGGAGCAGATTTGGAAAATAGGGAAGAGTAACCTGTTTTTGTAACCGTCCCGTCGGGTCAAGCAAGGCAACCTTCTGGATTGAACGCTGTCCCAGGATGCTAAGCAGTCCATTGTTGTCCGGCAAGAACGCGGGGCCTGTGGCAACGTCGGCTGGCAAGTTCAAAAAGCCAGCTTCCTGCGCTCCGGAAATTTTTATTTTTTTGTAACACGGCGAAGCGCATCTTCCGGGGACCCACACCAGGCCAAGTCCATTTGCAAAGATAGGGTGCCGTCCGCCCACACCGAAACCAAGATCTCCAAGGTCCAGCTCAGACAGCATTTCGCCTTCAATACTCCAGCGTTGCAGGTGCAAGTCGATATGTGAAGCATCGACAGGGTCTGCAACCGCCCGAGGAACGTATCGCCACACGATAAGGGAATCATCGGGAAGGAATCCACCTAAAAAGGAAGACTCATAGCTCCACTCAATAGGCTGATGAGCGACTTGCCGCCATTCCGAAGAAAACTGCTTGTGTATGCTCCCGGTCTTGCTGTCATGGATTACAACCGTAAGTTCACTGCCGGACACCACGGTCGCCAGCCACTTTCCGTCGTTGCTGAATGTTTCCTCGCAGCTTCTGGAATTGGGAACCGAGGTATGTGTGGTTACAACAGGCGCATCAGACACCTTCAATTTGATCTCAACTTCGTCTGTCTTGACTGTGCCTGTGGCCAGGGCCCCATCCGGAGCAAAAGCCACGCACGTGCGCGTTCGCATCCGTTGCCCGTGAGATTGTTCGCACAATGCGAGACTGAGCAGGAGAAAAAATAGAACACACGTCCGGCGGGAATGCATAGCGGAAGCCTACTTGCGCATCAGCGGCCCGTCAATCAGTCGTTCTGCTATGTTGCTCCATAGTCCCCCCGACGAGAATTCTAGGGCACGATGGAAACTTCCGGATGATTGGGCTTCACGCACACAATAAAGTGCGTAGCCGGAGGCAGATCACGAATATAAATCTCAGCGTTACTGGAGAACCAAAAAGGCTTTTTATCCATGCCTGAGTACGGCTCGCCATTCGAGCGATATGTATAAACAACTTCAGTCAGATGGCAGCTGGAAGTCTTATCATACCTGGCACTTACTACGATTGCTTTCGTCAATCGCGGCTACGGCGTCTCTTGATCGCGCGGCTCGTCACTCGAATCAGGTACTCCACAAGGATGTAAAGAAAAAATCCGCCCATGTGAGGCAAGATTGTAATAGGTGGAGCGTCATTCGATGTAGGAAATCACAGCCAGAATAAATTGCTGGGTCAAAGCCTGCTTGATGTGAACATGGCAATGTTTGGCCAGCCAGGGTGACAAAGCTGACCGTAGACAACATTGACGAATGATGACTACTGTTTCTTGAACCTCAGCTCATACTCTGCACCGTCGACTGAGCTGGTCCGCATGAGATACAGTACATCGGCCCAGGTTCGGCCTTCGTCCTTGCTTTCCTGTTCCACGCGGAAGAAGCCGTGATCGGTCCTGTTGTCATCCTGCGTTAATGTGATTGCGTTGCCCCGCAGAGTGTAGCTGCCGTTGCCGAAGTACGCTTGCGTTGTAGTGATCAGCTCATTCGTCCCGAGATGATGCTGCTGGGCCGCGGCGGCGTTGGCAAAGCGGCCATTGCCAGCGAAGGTAATCTTGTCGCCGGCCGTGGCGGTGGCGGCGATCCACTCTCCGGCCAGAAGCTTGCGCATGGTCTGAGTTTGATCGCCCGGCTGCCAGTTCCTGAAGCTGAGACTGTAAAAAAACTTGGGCCAGTTGGTGGTCCCTCTGTTCTCTCCCATGCAGGCGCTCACCAGAGGATCTTTGGAGAGACCGGAGATGACGGCGAGGCGGTTGTCCAGCTTGGCAACCATGACAAAGCCGAGGCGACTTTCCTGCGGATTATTAGGCTGAGCGATGCCGCGCCGGATGATGACGTACTCCCAGCCCTGTCCGGAATAGCCGTGAATGATCGATTCCGGAAAGGCGAAGCCGGCGGGTGTCTGGTTGCGCAGCACGAAATTGCGCAGCCATACGTCGCGAAAGGCGTTGGTGGCGTCCTGGAGCAGGTTGGCGCTGGCGGGGCGCATTGGCAGCAGGTAGAGCAGGCACTTTTCATTCGTCTCCGACGGAGGTGAAGAGATCATGATGGCATCGGAGAGCTTCTGCGCGGCCCATCCCGCTGGCGCGGTGAAAACATATTCATCGAGCGTGGCCAGACCGACTGCGCCGGGTCTGCCGGATGCGTTGCCGGCAGGCGCATTTCCATTTGGCGCATTTGAGACCGCAGGTGGCGCGGATGCGCCTTTCAGAGAGGCGCGAGCCAGCATGGCGTTGACAGCCGGAAAATTCCGGGCAAGCAGGTCAGGGCTTGTTGTTTCCAGGCCAACAGCCACGTATGTCGATCCAGTTTTAGCGCTGTACCAGACCATGGTTTCCGGCGGATTGTTTGGCATTTGCACGTCAATTTTTGACCAGATGAAGTTGCCGCTCACGCCGTTTTGCGGCGACGTGCCGGGCTTCATGATGCCGGCAAGGTTTCCTATGATCGTGGAATGACGCTGAGCCACGCTCTGCGTTGTCTCTTCCGCAGGAAGAAACTGGATCCGCAAAAACTGTTGCGGCGTGGAGCCCGGAGAATAATACTTGACGGTCCCGAAGAATTCCTGCTTGGTCCAACCCGGGGGGATGGTGACCGTGAGCGGCCCAACCGTCAGCGGGGCCTGCGGGAAAACAGCGGCGCTACTTGCCAGGAAAAAAGCGAAAAAACAGAGCCCGTGTCGCAGATGCCGTCTCGTCATATCTGGTGCTCCCGGGTGGGGATTTTACTGCCTAATCAATAGTGAATGCCAGACACAATCGTCACTTGTTGATGGACGAATTTGAGGGGTTTGCCCCGTTCTTGCAATGCCTTCATGTTCACGGGAGCAAAAGCCGAAGAGTTGGTGTCAAAACAATCCTACGGCCCGAAGTATAAGGCCCATCGCGACTGCCGCAGTTCGAGTGAATTTCAGCGGGAGTCCACCGGAGGATTGTCACTTATGCTTGTCGTTCATCTCGCCAGCTCCATCTTCGTAAAAGTGCCTATGGCCGCTCTGATACTGTTTCAATCCACCAGCGGCGGCGCACAGCGCTTTAGCTTGTGGGAAATGTGGCTGCACATGCAATGGCCGGCGCGCTCCATCGCAATTATCCTGCTTGGCATGTCAGCGTGGTCCATGGGCGTGATGATGGACCGCTGGCTCGCGTTTCAGGCGGCGCGGAAGCAGTCGCGGCAGTTTGCCCCGATTGTCGCCGGTGCGTTGCGTGAAGGCAAACTCGATGAAGCTATCCGCGTGGCGGAGCGCAACAAGAAAAGTCATCTGGCCAAGGTGGTGAACGCGGGGCTGTTGGAGTTTCGCATGCATGAGCAATCTGAAGAAATTCCGGGCGAAAAGATTGAAGCCAGCCGGCGGGCGCTGGAGCGGGCTGCAGCCATCGTCCACGCTGAACTAGAGCGCGGCCTGAGCGGACTCGCCACTATCGGATCAACCGCGCCGTTCGTAGGGCTGCTGGGCACGGTGATCGGCATTATCGATGCCTTCCGCGAAATCCAGGGCGAGAACGCCACAGGCATCAGCGCCGTGGCAGGCGGAATTTCTGAAGCGCTGGTGACGACCGCGCTCGGACTGACCGTCGCCATTCCCGCGGTGATGATGTTCAATTACTTCACCACCAAGATCAAAGCGTTTGACGTGGAGATGGACAACTCGTCGAGCGAGCTGGTGGATTATTTTCTGAAACGCGCGGTTGTGGTGAAGCGTTAACAGCGGTTGTGGTCGGCAAGGAGCGATATGGCAATTGTCTTACGCAATGACGGCGCAAAAATCAATTCCAACATCAACGTAACGCCCATGGTGGACGTGATGCTGGTTCTGCTGATTATTTTTATGGTGATTACGCCGATGCTGCATCCGGGTGTTCCTGTGGATTTGGTCAAGACCTTGAACCCCGCTACTATGTCCGATGCCGACAGAGCGGATGCTCTTATTCTCTCGATTATGCGCGATGGGCAAATGTTCCTGGGAAGCGAGAAGGTCACCTGCGAAATCCTGACGCAAGAACTCAGAGACCGGCTGAGTAATCGCGCCAACAAGATTGTTTATGTACGCGCGGACGCGCGCGCCAGGTATGGTTCTTTAGTTGAGGCAGTGAATGATCTGCGCTCGTCGGGAGTGGACCAGTTGGGGCTGCTGACGGAGCAGCGGCTGAAATGATGGTCATTTAGAGTTACGAATATCTTTCAGTCGGCTCTGCAAATACTCCTGAATTGGTTTGGCAAGACTATATTCACGCGTCGGTCCCAGCAGCTTTTCTTTCACTTTTTGCAGCATTGTCTCGGGGCGCACAGGTTTGAATTGGAAATATTTATTGCCTGCAATCTCTTGCGGCCACATCGCATGCGAATCCCATTCGGTTGAGCCGATGAGCTTAAGCTCAAATGTCGAACCCAAAAGTTTCTTAAGAGCTGCAAGGGTTTCATCTCTGCTGGCAGCATAAAATGAAGCAGTGTGAAAATAAAACATATCCTCTATAGTTATAAAAACCAGGAAATAATCATCGAACAGAGGGCCTTCGTTCGTGGTGTACTCGGCTATCAGGGCAATCGATGGGATCGGCAGAGACCAGAATACTCTGCCATCTTCGCCGGAATACTCCAGGTCAGAATCCTTGACTTGTAATTGGCTCTTCATCAAAGGTCTTTTGGTTTTCAATTGCCAATTTTGGGAGTCTCGGCGATTTTGGCAATTCCTCAGACCCCTTCTGGCACATCCTGCACCAGTTCCAGCAGCACGCCGCCGGTGCTGGAGGGATGAACAAAGACATAAAGATGTCCACCGGCGCCGATCTTGATTTCCTCCGACACAAAGCGCGTTCCGGTCTTCTTGAGGTTCTCAACCGCCTGCGTGAGATCAGGGACATGGATGGCGACGTGGTGCAGCCCTTCGCCCCGCTTCTCAAGGAATTTGGCAATCACTGAATCAGCGCTCGTGGCTTCCAGTAGCTCGATGCGGCTTTCTCCCAGAGGAATCATCGCTACCTTGACCTTCTCATATGGCACGGTCTCTTCACTCAGGACTTCCAGCCCCAGCTGTTCATAAAATTTGCGCGCCTGCGCCAGCGACTTAACGGCGATTCCTAGATGGTCAATGGTGTGGGACATGGTGTGTCGGGCTCCTATGCTTGCTGGCGGTGCGGTACTTGGTAGCTGGTACTTGGCCGTTCGCTTTTGGCTCTTGGCTTTTAGCTCTTGGCCTTAGCTCTGAATCCCACTCCTCAGACCAATCCTAATGCAATCTGTGAGTGATGGAGTGTTACTCGATCCTGACCTTTTCTTTTCTCCGCTCTAATCATGTCGAGAATCGCGAGATAACCGATGCGGCAAACCTAGAGACGTAGCATGCTACGTCTCTACAGCTAGCAGCATGTTAGTTGCCGCGGACTTCGTTTCTCTCCGCAGTAAAGCTGCTGACAATCTCCTCCACCAGCGAATAAGGATCGCGCTTGTGTTCAGCGATTTCGGCGGCGAGACGAGCGATCTCTTCTTCCGGAAGGCGCTCGCTGAGCAGCCGTTCCAGAAGGCCGTCGCGCAGCATTTCAATCAGGCGCTCGCGCCAGCTTGATATCTTCTTCTTCAACAGCAAAGCTTTTTGCTCAAGGAATTGCTCATAGTTCACGATTGCCGCCGCGAGTTCAGGAACTCCTTTGCCATCCATGGCCACGGTCTTGACGATCGGCGGAGTCCACTTGTCCGAGCGGATGGCCAGCGACTGCATAGAGCGTATCTCGCGCTCCACGCGGTCTGCGCCTTCGCGGTCGCTTTTGTTGATGACAAAAATGTCGGCAATTTCCATGATGCCGGCCTTGATGGTCTGCACGTCGTCGCCCATGCCGGGGACGAGGATCACGACGGTCACGTCGGCAAGGCGGACGATATCGATTTCATCCTGTCCCACACCCACGGTCTCAATCAGGACAATGTCTTTGCCCGCGGCGTCTAGCACCGTTGCGGCGTCAGTGGTGGCGCGGGCGAGCCCGCCCAGGTTGCCGCGCGTGGCCATGCTGCGGATGTAGATGCCCGGATCAGCATGGTGAGACTGCATGCGGATGCGGTCGCCCAGAATGGCGCCGCCCGTGTATGGGCTTGTGGGATCGACGGCGAGAATACCGACCGTGTGCTCCTGCTTGCGATATTCGCGGGCGAGTTGATCGACCAGTGTGCTCTTGCCCGCGCCGGGAGCGCCGGTAAGGCCGATCACGCGGGCGCGCCCCGTAAAGTTGAAGAGAGCTTTCAGCAGCGCGCGCGATTCAGGGCGGTTGTCTTCAATGGTGCTGATGGCGCGTGCCAGCGCGCGCACGTCGCCGGAGCGTACGCGATCGACCCAACGTTGGATTGTTTCCTGTGAGGGCAAATTCTATTTCCTATCCTCTTAATCCAAATATTTCACCGCAAAGGGCGCAAAGGACGCGAAGGGAGATTAGTCTTCAATTTCATCCGGAACCATCCCCCGAGTCCTACCAAGATTCATGAGGTCCAATCTTCTTTCTTTGCGCTCTTTTGCGGTCTTTGCGGTGGGATCGCCCGAAACTTACAAGCCATTCACCAATCGCTTAATGCCATCTTTCAACCTTACAACATTGAAATTAATGAGGAGGCCCAAACGTTTTTCACTGAGCTTGAGGTACGAAATCAATTGCGCTTGATGAATCGCTAACAGGGCGTCAATAGATTTGACTTCGACAATAACCAAGTCCTCTACAAGCAGGTCAAGACGATAGCCAACATCAAGCGTCACCTCGCGATAAACGAGTGGCAAAGGGACCTGCGTCAAAACGCTGAGTCCTTCGGCGCGCAGTTCGTAAGCAAGGCACGCTTCGTATGCGCTCTCCAACAGCCCCGGCCCTAACGCCGAATGTACTCTGAAGGCGGCATCCAGAATACCTCTGCTCAGCTCGTTTTCATCCTTGGCGCTCTTTGCGGCCGTTGCGGTGAAATTCATTGTCTTTTAATCCTTCAACAACTGACGCGCGATCACCAGTCGCTGGATCTCGCTGGTGCCTTCGCCGATGGTGCAGAGCTTCACGTCGCGATAAAACTTTTCTGCCGGATAGTCCTTGATAAAGCCGTAGCCGCCGTGGATCTGCACGCATTCATTGGCGCACCTGACCGCCACTTCGCCGGTATAAAGCTTGGCCATGGACGATTCCTGCGTTGTCTTCATGCCTGCATCTTTCATGGCGGCGGCGCGCATGGTGAGCAGGCGTCCGGCGTCAATCTCCGTGGCCATGTCCGCCAGCTTCCATTGTATGGCCTGGAATTCACTGATGGCTTTGCCGAACTGGCGCCGCTGCTTGGAATACCTGAGCGCCGCTTCATACGCGCCCTGCGCCATGCCCAAGCCGAGCGCGGCGATGGAAATGCGGCCGCCATCGAGCACGCGCATGGCGTCTACAAAGCCCTGGCCTTCAGCGCCTACCAGCGCATCTTCTGGGATATGGCAGTCTTCAAAGATCAGCTCAGAGGTATCACTGGCGCGCAAGCCAAGTTTGTTTTCTTTTTTGCCGGGACGAAAACCCTTGGTCCCTTTTTCCACGATGAACGCCGAAAGTCCGCGCGTGTGCGCGGTCTTGTCAGTCACGGCAACAACCACGGCGACATCGGCATGGTGGCCGTTGGTGATAAAAGTTTTGGTGCCGTTGAGCACCCAGCCGCCATTTTTGCCTTTGCGTACGGCGCTCATGCGCGCGCCGCCCGCGTCAGAGCCGGAGCCTGGCTCGGTGAGTCCCCACGCGCCCAGCCACTCTCCGGTGGCAAGCTTGGGAATATATTTCTTGCGCTGCTCTTCATCGCCCGCCAGGAAGATATGGTTGGAGCAGAGCGAGTTGTGCGCGGCCACAGTAATGCCGACTGAGCCGTCCACCCGTGAAAGCTCTTCAATGGCGATCACATATTCCACGTAACCCAGGCCGGCGCCGCCATATTCGACGGGAAAGATGGTGCCCAGCACGCCCATGCGACCGAGTTCCTTGATGGTCTCAAGGGGGAAGTGGTTGGCTTCATCCCACTTCATCACGTTAGGCAGGATTTCGCGTTCGGCGAAGTCGCGCAGGGATTTCTTAAGCTGTAATTGTTCGTCGGTAAGTTGAAAGTCCATAAATTATGTCGCTTCGCTCCAAACCGCTTTTGCAGTATCGATGTCTTGAAACGTTCTCAGCCCTGATGCAGGCGGCTCGGCGATTCGTGCCTTGCCGCCTATATATCCTTTAACTATGTCGCTTCGCTCCAAACCGCTTTCGCAGTTCGACCAAAGCAGCTTTGCTCTGCAGACAGCACAGGCAAGAGTGCCTGTGCCACATTTCCTGGATGCCTTGGGGCAAACCCACAATTATTTCACAAGCAGAGCGCCTATGGACGCAAAAGGTCCCTGTTCCCAATTCGGGCGCTGAAGAGAGCGCGCCCTCATTGACGGCGTCTGGGATGACGATGCGGTAAGGTTCGTCTTAACTTTCTCGCCAGAGTCTCTATCTGGCCGCCGACTCAAACTGCACCATTGCCGATGTTTGAGCTATTCGTCCACGTCCGCACCGGGACTGGAGGAAACAGCGAAAAGCCCGCGCCATAACTGCCGAAAATGAGGATTCAGACCAGTGGCATACCCAGACCAGAGAAGCGCATCCAAGAAAGTCGATGAGCCGCAAAATCAAGCAATCGTTTCTTGCTATCGCTTTCTCTATCGGCATGGCTTTTGCGCCGGTCTTTGGTGCGTCGAGCCAGGCCTTTGCGCAGACAACCGGCGGCGGGCTGCCGGACAATCAGCAATCGTCGCGGCCGCCACGAGATGACAACAAGTCACCGGCGGCGCGCGAAGTTACATGGAAGAGCCTGCCCAAGGACTTTCTTCGCGATCAAAAGAACATCTGGACATTTCCTGTGCAACTGGGCAAGGGGCATCACTGGCTGCCAACGCTGACGATCAGCGGCGTAACGGCGGGGTTGATCGTCGCCGATCCACATGTGATGCCGTATTTCCAGGAGCATGCGGTGAACCTGGACCGTCTGAACGATCCCTTCGATAGCACGATCACGACGGCGGAGGTAATCGCCATCCCGACGACTCTCATGATGTCAGGGTACATCCGGCATGATTCATATCAGGTGAGTACGGCGCTGCTGGCGGGTGAAGCTTATGCAGACTCCGCCGTGGTTGACCTGGCGGTGAAGGCAATCACGCGCAGGAAGCGGCCCAGCGACGTGCCTCCGGGAGGCGATTTTCACAACACGTTTTTTGCCGGCGGCAAGTCGCCGTTTAAAGGCAGCAGTTTCCCTTCCGGTCACGCGGCCGGAGCTTTTTCCGTGGCCACGGTGATTGCCAGCCGCTACCACAACCATCGCTGGGTGCCATGGGTGATGTACGGTATGGCCACGGCCATCAGCTTTTCCCGCGTGACCACAAGCTCGCATTTCCCGTCCGACGTATTTCTGGGAGCGGCACTGGGCTATACGGTTACGCGCTACGCCGTGCTGACACCGCGCTGAGCAGGGACGAAACGCACGCTCCCAGTTCGGCAACAGTCTGGCCTGACTTTTTTCCAGCAGATGCGGGACAATAAGTCCCTGCATGCACTCATCTTTAGATTCGTTGGCGACGCCCGCCACCTCAGCGAAACGGGCGCAACCCGGCACTCGCCTGCTGTCCATTGATGCCCTGCGCGGGCTGGTAATGATTATCATGGCGCTGGACCACGTGCGCGATTTCTTTCATGCCAGCGCAGCGGTCTTTTCTCCAACCGATCTCAGTCGAACCACACCGATCTTATTCTTTACGCGCTGGACCACCCATTATTGCCTGCCGGTGTTCATGTTCCTTGCGGGCACAGGAATTTATCTCTACGGACGCAACCGTACGAAAGGCCAGCTCTCGCGCTTTTTGTGGACGCGCGGACTCTGGTTCATTGCGCTGGAACTCACGGTGATGCAGTTTGCTTACAACTTTAATTTTTCGCTGCGCTTCCTGATTCTGCTTTTGATTCTCTGGATCTTTGGCATTTGCCTGCTCGCCATGGCGGCACTGGTGTATGTGCCCGTGCGCTGGCTGGCCGCGCTGAGTATCGTCATTATTGTCTTGCACAATTGCCTGGATGGAATCCGCGCGGCGCAGTTCGGCTCCGGCGCGTGGGCCTGGAACCTGCTGCATCAGCCCGGCGTTATTCCCGTGGCGGGCAAGATGGTGCTGGTGACTTATACGTTCCTGCCGTGGATTGCGGTGATGGCCGCGGGATTCTGCTTTGGCCGCATTTTCCAGATGGAGCCCGAAGCGCGCCGCCGAATCATGATCAGGCTTGGACTGGCGATGACGACCGCCTTTATCGCGCTACGGGCGTGGAACCACTATGGCGATCCGGCCCCGTGGGCGCACCAGAAGTCAGCGTTGTTTACCGCGCTCTCATTTCTCAATTGCACCAAATATCCGGGATCGCTCGATTTTCTGCTGATGACGCTGGGGCCCGCATTGCTGGTGCTGGCCTGGTTTGACCGGCTCGCATTCAAGCCCACAAATCCGCTGGTGGTCTTTGGGCGGGTGCCGATGTTTTATTTCATCCTGCATTTTTATTTAATTCATATTTTGGCAGTGCTTGGGGCGTGGCTGCGCTATGGAAGTTCGGCGGCCAGGTTCGTGTTCAATCCGCTGCCCTCCATGGGCGGACCGGCCAAGTTGTTTCCGGCGAACTTTGGTTATAGTTTGTGGACGGTGTATGGCGTGTGGTTGCTGGTGGTGCTGTTGCTTTATCCGGTCTGCCGATGGTTTGCCAACGTGAAAGCCACAAGGCGAAATTGGTGGTTGAGTTATTTGTAATAACGGAGTCAGCTCAGTAAGAGAGTACTGTTTAACTATTCGGAGGAACATGAATTCTGGTGTAACATTGCTGCCACGGGCCAACCCGAGGTTGCTATTCGCAAAAGGTACGAAAAAATGAAAGCTTCAGCAATTGCCCTGCTAGTAGTCCTGTTAGCACCGAATATCTTTTGTCAATCTCCAAGCCCATCGGCTGGCAACCGCATAGTCGGCGCGCGGCTGGACGCGCATTATAACGAAGACCGAACGTCAGCCACCGTCAAGGTAACAAATATATCTACAAAAGAAATCGCTACCGTTCGACTCTCATATTCTTATGAAGGCGCTTCACGCGGTAAATCAGTCAGCAATGGCGCTTTGAAGCCAGGCGAGATCCTGACGGAATCGATAAGTGGCGCAAAGCTAACTGCAATAGATCTGGATGCGATTACCTATGGGGACGGCAGTCAGGAAACGAGAAACGACGAAGTCACGACCGAACTAAAGGACGAAGCCAAGCAAGCCAATGATCGGCGACTCAAAGAGATGGAGTATGCCCGGGCCTTTGCTGTGGTTGATGCTTCCCTCCACATGTCACAGGAAGAGCAGATTATTCGCAAGTACTACTCCAAGCTAGGCTTTCTGCAGCAGATTAGTGTTCTCTTGAACGTTATCATGCGCCACGCGCCGGCGCTAACTGAAGCCAAAGCGCTTGAATTGTTGGATGGCGGCGCCCGATTCACCCTTAGCGATTTTCAAGTCGGAAATTTTTCAGAAATCGAAGGCCAGCCCTGGACGTGGTTGCTCAACCTTGACGCACCGCAAGATGTCATTGATGTCCATTCCGGGGGCGGGAATATAGGGATCAATGATCAGCATTTTTTCCTCAGCTGGTATGAACCGACATGGAACCAAGCCCATGCTTCGCGTGAGCAGCAGGCGAATCGGCGGGAACAAACTACTCAGTCGGCGCGGATAACCGGCGTGACCACAGTAAAAGATCTGGTAATGGTCGCCCATCCGGGAGAGTGGTCGCGCTATGGTGCTTTTACGGTGCACGCGATGCTTGAAGGGCATGAAATTAATTATCGCGCCACCTTTGTCTTTGGTCAGCACGGAACGAGGTTGGCAATCTTTGATCCGGCCATGCATGTGCCCGTTGAGATCAATGCTCCTTTGTATCCTTCAGTGTTCGTTGAGAGTGTGTATCGCGAACTGCCATTGATCAGGGAGTGGGTCAACGCGCACCAGTTAAGCGGCTGCAAAAAGCTCCAAGAACCGGAAACCTGCTGTGATCCTGCGACCGGCCAATGCGGACTAGCTAGTGAAGATGCGGCCCATTCATTGAACCTGCCGATCAATGACAAAGACCGCCGGGTTTTAAAGGGCCTAATGTATCTCGGCCCGATCGCCAGGGAACAGAGAGACGATACACATCCCACTTTGGCGCCGAGCAATGCCGAGAGGAAGTAGCCTTTGCGGCACTACGCATGCTTTTTTAAACCGTGAGGCGCGAATGAAACCGTTGCACCTCATACTTTTACTTCACCACGCAAAGGGCGGGATTGTTTCTGCACGACAACTCTTACCAGGTTATTGATCCGCACAGTGGATCTACTTCGCCCGCATTACCATCACATCCGTGGATTTTACCAGCGCAGCGGCGATGTGGCCTTTTTCCAACCGCATCTCCCGCACAGCGTCAGCGGTGATAATGGCGGTAAGGCGCTGGCCGGCGATGGAGAGCGTGACCTGCGCCATCAGGCCTTCAATCTTTAACTCGACGACACGTCCGACAAGTTGATTGCGTCCGCTGATAGTACGGAAACTTTCTCTGCGCGTTTGTACGGTGCCGCGTTGCGGAACGGCGGGCAGCAGTCGATCAATCTCCGTTTCTGGAATGCGATGATGGCCGCCAGGAGTTTTTACGGTCTTGATCTTGCCTTTGTAAATCCACTGCTTGAGCGCGGGATAGCTCACGCCCAGGACTTTGCAGGCATCGCGCAGCGGATAGAGTTTTTTTGGCGGTGCAGATTGCATGTGTCTACTCCTTCCTTCTGTAAATGATGCTCGGACCAGAAAGCACTTCCGCGCAGCCGGGGGCGGCTACGGTCCACGATTTCATTTATTTTCATAACGGCGCCAGCAATGATCCGAGCAGCGGCGTTGCCGGCGCGCGGTAAAGCTCAGTCCAACAGCAGCGCTGCACGATTTTGCCTTGCTCGATTACTATGGCCTGTTGCGGGCAAAGGCGTTTGAGCACTTCAGCCTGATGATCGACGGCGATCATGCTGAAGCCGATCTGCCGGCTCCAGAAGATGAGATCGTCAATCAGCTCGCGGACAAGCTGGCGGTCGAGCCCGGCAAAAGGTTCGTCGAGCAGGACGAGCGGCGGCTTGCGCGCGAGCATGCGGGCCAGAGCGACGCGGCGTGCCTGTCCGCCGGAGATCAGAGATGCGGGCGCGTTCCAAAGAGCGCTGAGCTGAAGGCGGTCACGCAAAGTGGCGATCCACTGCTGTTGTTCAGCGGACCCGGCTGTTTCCCGGGAGATACCGAATGAAATATTTTTGCTCACGCTCAGGTGAGGAAAAAGGCCGGGATCCTGCGTGAGATAGCCGAGCGGACGGTGGTGCAACGGCAGCGACGGCGGGAAGAGTTGCAGGCCGTTGAGTTGGACAAAGCCGCCATCGGGCTGCTCAATGCCGGCGATGCATGCGAGCACCGTACTCTTGCCCGCGCCGGAAGCGCCAAACAATCCCACGGATCTGCCAGGTTCGAGTTCAAGCGTGACGTTGACCTGGAGGTCGCGGCGTTTTTTGATGATGTGCGCTTTAAGCATGGCGATTTCTCTGGGCCAGCACATGCACCAGCCATGGCAGCGGAAGAGCCACGGCCAGAAAGACGACGAGCAGCGGCATCACGGCGGGCAATCCAAAGCTTTGCAGATTGACCCAGAGTTGCACCGGCATGCCTGAAGGATAATAAGCCGTCACGACGACAGCGCCGAATTCTCCGATGGCGCGCACCCATGCGATGCTGAGCGCCACGGCGAGTCCAAGACGGGAGAGCGGCAACGTGACGCGCAGAAAAACTTGCAGCGGAGTGAGACCAAGAAGCGCTGCCTGTTTTTGCAGGATAGCAGGAACGGAATCGAACGCAGCGACGGCGCCCAAAACATAATAGCCCATGCCGACATAAACCTGCGTGACGATGAATGCGGCGGCGCTGTTGGTCAAGCGCAGATCAAGATGCTCAAGCATCGCGCCGACCGATCCATAAGGCCCGAAGGCGAGAGTGAGCAGGATGCCGAGTGCCAGCGGCGGAAGCAAAATGGGTACAAGCAAAATGGCCTGCCACCAGAGACGCTCTCGGGTGGAGCAGCGCGCAATGTAGGCAGCCACCGGCGTGCCCACGGCGATGATGAGTAGCATCGCAACGCCAGTGAGGAGAAGCGAGACACGGACTGACGCGAGCGCGGGACCGCGAACGTCTGCGCCCCACTGCCATGGTCCGATGTGAGCAAGGAGCGCGGTGAATGGATACAACAGCGCAAGCGCGAACAGCGCTGCGCCAGTGCGGGCAATCCAGTGGCGTGGATTGCTCATGCGTGTAGTCCAGAGGCCGAACCCGGCGGATCATAGTTATAACCGCGGAAGATAGCTTGAGCTTCATCGCTTGTGAGCCATTCGACGAAAGTGGCCGCGCCGCTTTTGTTAGGCGCGTCGTTCAGTGCCACGGCGTAAAAGATCAACGGCTCAGGCTGATACGTTTTGCCGTTTACGGTCAGGCTGATCTCAGGATGATCGGTGTGAACGAGCTCTCCGCTCAGGTTGATCTCTGGTTGCAGAGTGACATAAGGAAGATTGAAAGGGCCGGGCTGGATCTTGTACGCGGACGCGGCGTCGAGTTCGCCGCTTTGCAGTCGAGCCATTACTGTGGGCTCGGTAAAGATCTGCTGCGGGTTGATTGTGGGGCCAAGAATTTTCTCTGCCAGTCCAGGACGCCTAAGCAGTTTCTCGGCCAGCATCAGCGTAAAAATAATGTTGCGGCCCTGAGGATCAGTAACAGGATCGGTGCGGCCGAAGCGCAAGCCGGGCTCCTGCAGCAGTTGCCACCACGCAACAGCAGGGGCAGGCCGGCGATCTTGCTTTATCCCGGCTGGGAGCGGGCCTAATATTTCGCTGCCCGCGATTCGCGCCGCGATGGCAAACTTCTCTGCGAATTTACTTTTCGGACTGTAGGCAATCACCATCTCTGTGCGAGCGATGGGATGCGCGCTTTCAGCTTTGCCGGCGCGCAGCACGGTCAGCACGGGAGCAGGTGTGACGGAGATAAAAACGTCCGGACGAATGCTGCCGCCGACGATCAACTGCGCCAATGCGTTGGAACCCTGGGCGCGGCCATGGAGATCGAGCTTCAGAGTTTGCGCTGCGGAAGATTTCAACGGGCCTTCCATCAGCGATCCCATTGAGCCAGCGTACGCCACGTCGAGCGGCGACAATGACTCCGCCAGAGCTGACAACGGTCGAAAGCCCAGGGCCGCGCCGACGCCGAAGGTCGCGGCATGAGCAAGAAGCCGGCGTCGCGTCAGGGCGGCGGATGATCGTGCAGGTAAATCGGCGGAAAGCTGCACTCGAAGTCGCTCCTTCTGAGATGTATGATTAAATACGATTCAAACCGATACTGTCAATCGTATCTAACCGTTACGAATCCAGCAGCCGCATTGCGATACACTTACTGCCGCCATGGAGTACCGTGAGAATTCCGCGTCTTTGCTTTTGCCCACGCCGCCTGGCCGACGCAAGGCTGGGCCGGGATGCGTGGTGCAGGTGCTGGGCGCGCTTGTGTTCGCCGTTGTGGTGCTAGGGGGCGTCATGGCGATTGTGGCTCCTTGGGGGTTCTACATGGGCGGCCATTTCCATATCATCCCGCAGTGGACGGGCTGGGGACAGATGCATTCCAAGCTCGCCGGCGACTACGCCGTGTTGGTGACCTTTTCTCCCAGGACGGGCAGGCACATGGGACTGACGCATGTTTCCGGCACCGCCGTGATTTGCACCCCGCGTGGAGAGCAATACAAGCTCCGCCTCGGCGGCGACTTTCAAAACCCTCACGGCATCGATCTCCAGGGCAAGACGGCGCATCTTTATGCTTCCTATTACTCGACCTTCAGCGGCAGGACCGATCCGTCACTTGAGTTCCGCGGCAAGTGGAACAACCCTGACCTTGTGCTTGACGACCATGGCTCGCTCAACCGCGCTTTCGATCCCGGCGGCGCTCTGGTCACCAACCACCATATGCGTCCTTACATACAGGAGGTGGTGCCGCTGACCCTGCATGAAGGCAGCAAGTCAGAGTTCAACGCCGCCTGCGCCGCGCTCAAAGCCAAATAAAAGGCATTCGATGAGGCGCTGTGAAATGGGCAGATCAGGTGGTTGAAATAATGCGATCAGCTTGACGGATTGAACGCGTTATCAGACTCTAAATAATTGAATTTAAAGAAGAAAACTATTGACTTGTTCGTGTCACATTCGCTATAGTAGGCAAAGCTAGCCGGGAGCGGCGCCGGCGAACCTCCGGAAGATTGGAGGACCGTGAAAAGCGGAAAAAGGCCTGCAACTCTGCGGTCAGTGGGCCACCGTTTCGTCCACAAGTTACCGCGGCCCCGAGGATCCTGGAGTGTGCCAGTTGGATGGGCACGCTTGGCTGCGACGGCCATCCTGGTTGGGGGCCGTGGTGTGGGTAGAAGCAGCTACTAGCTCCTAGCCTTTAGCTCTTAGCTTTTGTGTCCAGCTGCATTCGAAAAAGCAATTAGCAAATAGCAATTGGCCGTTAGCTTTTGTGTTTAAGCTGCGTTCATTGATCTGATTCCTCAAATTCAAGAAAAACGCAGGCGAGGCGTCTGCGGTCTACGTCAAGCTGTCTTTGGAATCCCATCGATTTGAATAGCTGACGCGTTGTTGGCTCACGCCATACAGTAGCGGGAGCAGATCCCTCACCACTGCGGTCTCACCGAAGGCTCGACCTTGGGGTTCGGGATGGCATGTTGAGGGCGAGGGCGCCTGCGCTCCACGTCATTCCAACTAAGTTCGCGTCATTTAAGTAAACGTCGGAAGTTAATTTTCACCGGCAAGAGTGCCGGTGCCACAAAACACAACAACAGCTCAAGGGCTGAAGCCCAATTCTTGTTAAGGCACTGACGGCGCGACTGAAGCCGCGCCCTGACACTTGCCTCGCGGGAGATGAGTGTTTGAGTTATTGACTCAAGAACAATTTTGAAATCGGGCCACCCAAAAATGGGTGGCCTTTCTTATTGGAGGCAACATGCACAAACGAGACGAGATTATTGCGGCGATCAAGAAATGCTCGGAGAGACTGGGACGCGCGCCGAGCCAGGCGGAGTTTCGGCGGGCGTCGAAGATCAGTTGGTATCAGGTGTACAAACATTTCCGTGGGATGAGGCAGGCAGTCCGAGCTGCGGGGCTGGAGCCCGGGCCGCGAGGCGGCGCGCTGGACGTAAATGCGCTGACGCTGGATTGGGCGCGCGTGGTACGCAAGCTGGGCCGGCTGCCGAGCCGCGCGGAGTATTCCGAATATGGGGTGCATCATGCGGGAACGCTGCACGCGCGCATCGTCTGGAGCCAAATGGCACACAAGTTTGTGTTGCTGGTGAGGGAATTTCATCTGGAGCGGGAGTGGGCGGACGTGGTGAAGATCGTGGTGGGGAAATTTCCGCTGTTAGAGCTAGCAGCCAAACCTTTTACCGCAAAGGACGCAGAGCGCGCAAAGGAAAAGGAAAGAAAAACCTACCACGGAGACACTGAGACACGGAGAACAGCGGGGACCGAATACCAACCACTGATGGCCACTGATAACACTGATCGGCAGCGGGGCGGGATGAGGTTGGGAAAAGTCGTGGCGGCGGCGCTGGCGATCGAGATATTAATGGCGGCACAGAGAAGCACGCAGCAATCGCAAAGAAGCATTCAGCCAGAGGAGAGCAGTTGGCAATTAGAAGGCAGCAGTTGGCAAGATCAAAACCAAAATCAAAACCAAGGGCAAGACCTTGAACCACAGAGGATCACGGAGGAAAGCATAGTTGCCGCAGATTCGCGCAGAGAAACGCAGATCGGAGCGGTTGGCCGCGAATTAACGCGAATGGACACGAATGACAACCGGGAACTGCAAAGGAGCGCAGAGGAAGAGGAAAGAAAAACCTACCGAACAGCGGAGACCGAATACCAACCACTGATGGCCACTGATAACACTGATCGGCAGCGGGGCGGGATGAGGTTGGGAAAAGTCGTGGCGGCGGCGCTGGCGATCGAGATATTAATGGCGACACAAAGAACGCAAATCGACGCGAATCAAAACCTTGAACCACAAAATCTTGAACCAACAAGGGCACAAAGCAACACAGAGGAAATGCATTCGCTGCTGGATAGAAACGGGGCATACGCCGGGCAAGAGCCATGCGGGCGTCCGGTGGTGTATGGCGAACCGCTAGGGCTGGCGGCGATGGCGCACGCGCCGACGAACGAGCTAGGAGTGTTGTTTCTGTTCGGGATTGTGGCGGCGGACCTAGGGTTCCGGGTGGAGCGGTTGCAGGCGGCGTTTCCCGATTGCGAGGCCAAACGAGAGGTGGCGCCGGGAAAGTGGGAACTGGTGTTTATTGAACTGGAGATCTACAGCCGGAATTTCAAATTGCATCGGCATAATCCCAGGGGATGCCATGCGATTGTGTGCTGGAAACATAATTGGCCGGATTGTCCGGAGTGGCTGGAGGTGATTGAGCTGAGCAAGGTGGTGAAAAAATTGGGCGATCACTCGTGACGGGAAGGTCTTCACCGCGGAGACGCGGAGAAGAGCGGGAGTGGCCGCGAATGACGCGAATGGAAACCCATCTTCACCACGGAGGCACGGAGACACGGAGAAGAGCAGGAGCGATGCGCGAATTAACGCGAAAATGCGCGAATAGAACAGAGAGAAAAAGCCGAGTACCGCGAGTTGCGAGTAATGGACGAAATAAATTCTGTCGCCTTGAAGTCACAGCCAGGGTAAACTCGCGCTGAAGGAATGCTCTGGTTTTCAGACGATTGCGGGCAAGTCATAACCAAGTGAGCAGGTCTAAATGACAAACTTATATTAAGTAGCATCGGAGCGCACCCAGACCGTGATACGTTCACACGATCCACGGTTCATGGAGAATTTGGTTGAGGTACTTGAAGGGAAGGCTGTTCATCCCACGGTACAAGATGAATTAAGGGCGTTGGCCAGAGATCTCCAAGATGTTCTTAGCGGACGCGTCGTGAGCCATATTAAAGAGCTTTAGCATGCAAATTTAGAAATGGTGGACGCAAGCCCTTGCGCGCCGAAGGAGATATTTGAGAAACCAGAACTGGACCCGAGAGCAAGCGTTAGCCTGCTTTAACCTCTATTGCCGGATTCCGTTTGGCAAACTCCATAGCACGAATCCGAGCATCGTCGCGTTTGCGAAGACGATTGGCCGGACTCCAAGTGCTGTAGCCATGAAGCTGGTCAATTTTGCGAGCCTTGATCCCGCACAGAAGAAAAGAAACATAAAAGGATTGGGGAACGTAAGCAGTTTGGACCGCGCGATTTGGGAAGAGTTTGAGGCTGCACCAAATAGTGTGGCCGAGCAGAGCGAAGAAGAGTTCAACCGCTTTTCCGTTCCGGTAGAGGCGGCGCTGGAAACGGAGCCTACTTTGCCCGAGGGGCCTACCGAAAAGCAATTGACCCGTCCCATGCGCTTGGTGCAAAGCTTCTTCAGCAGATCGGTCTTGGCAAGTTATGGATTTAAGTGCTCATTTTGCGGACTTGAAGTCCGCTCATTGCTCAACGCGAGCCACATTATTCCTTGGAAGGTTTCAGTCGAGTTGCGGGCCGATCCGCGCAATGGGTTTTGCTTGTGCGTCTTGCATGACCGCGCGTTTGATCGCGGATTGATCAGCGTGGATGCAGATAGCCGATTGCTAATTTCCAAGCGGCTGAAGAAAGCCAATCCTGTTCCGCTGCATCGTGTGGGTTTGCTGGATCTTGAAGGCCAGCGGATCAGTTTGCCGGGAAGATTTCTACCCGATGAAGATTGCTTGGAATATCACCGTACGTCTTTGTTTAAATAATTCTTCGGTTCCACGAGGGAGGCTCTCAGGTCTCACCACCGTATTCCTCCTGCCGCCTCATAGAAGTATGCCATTGGATGTTCTTTCAATATCTTGCGGCGTGTACTTGCAAATTTAGACCGAGAGCCTATTAAGCCGCCTATAGTGGCCGCAGCGCCAGCACTTGTAACAACATCTGGCATAGGCACTGCAACGTGGCCAGCCAATAAGCCTAGGGTGGCTATTCCGCCAATAACAGATAAGAGAACTTCCTTGCTAGTTAGAATTTGAGAGCCTTCAAGCTTTAGAGCTTCTTTCATCTCCCTGTAGTCATCTTTCATATCCTGTTGAAATTGTCGCTTGAGCTCTTCACGTGCCGAATCCTTGTGTGCCGCAAGCTTTTTTGCGTGGTCTTCCAATTTATCAAGAAGATTGTGCCGCAGCTGCCGAATTGAAGCTCCGTCCGAAGCGGATTCTTCCCTGCGCCGAAGGTCGAGCCATGTTTTTAAAGGAAGATCCTCAACATTGGCGATTTCAATACTTACGGGTAGGAGTTCTTCTCGCGCGCTGGCTACGTCACTTTCTTCAGAAGCTGTCAATAATCCTGCGAGGCCCGCATATGCTGCGGAACGATCCGTGATGCGGGCAAATGTTTCTCCGGCGCAGCAATCGGCTAAAAGGCCCATCAATGCGAGACCTGTTGGCTCCGCAGCCAAATATGTAGAACGACGGCGCATTACTTTGGTGTCTTTAGCAAGTCCGCGGCCTTGGAGTAGTTCCCAAGTCTTTGGCAAAAGCTTTTGCGGATATACTTCATAAATCTCATTCGGGTCTTGAACCGAGCGGTATGAGAAAGCGAGAGGTAGCGGCCTTTTTACGAAGTCTCGCACCATTTGATGCGTGGCTTCTCGTTCCGTCTGCGTCGGATAATGCCGAACTCCGATAAGCTCGAATGCTTCCTGTTCGACTCGAGAGTCGTAGTTGATATGATAAGTGTCCCAAGGTACGATGACTTTCACGCGGTCCCAAAGCATCAAGCATCTTTTTAAAAGATCAGGGCTTTTAATGGTGGTGTGTGGATAGTAAATCGCGCTTCGCATGTAACCTCCTTCTGGTTTGAAACAAATATATTGCGCGCCTGTCTTGCAAAAGAAAAGCGCCCTTGAAAGACTGAATGCATTTCCAAGAACCTGAAGGACGACGAGCGACGCAGACGGCAGAACCCAAGCTCCACTAAAAGGTTTACCAGGTACGGTAAGGGATTGAGGATAATTGCACGATGGCTGTCGTTAGTCCGTGAGTCATTAGCAATGCTTGTGCGGCTTCGCGCGCCAATTCAGGATGTGGAGTCGGTCCAACGACGAGCTCTTCAATGGGAAGTGATCCGTGATTGTCTGGGAAAAAGTGTTGATTGTACGGGATGAGCATGGATCTACCTTCTCGGAACTGCAATTTCCCTTCTTCAAAGGAAGAAGGCAGCCGGACGAGTCTCCATTCTTTTTCTTCAGCAAAACTGGCATCTTTAAGCGCTGGTGCGGTTAGAGGCAGCAGACGTCCCAACAGCTTAAAGGATTCTCGGAAAACGCGATCATGGTTCAGCCTGTTGTGAGCATTGCTTTCTTCGGCAAATTTCTCGACTGTGTTAATAAGGTGACTGATCAGGTCTTTTTGAGATAATGCCTCGTAAGTGCAAGGCGCCAAGAACCGATCCGGGTTTGCCTCCGTCAAGCCAGTGAGAGATTTGCTTCTAAACCCAATTGCGAACCCGCCAGTCGGCGGTGAGTATGCGCGCCACTGGCTTAGCTGATCTCCGTTTTCCGTAAAGGAACTTACATACACTTCACCGTGTCCCTCTTCACCGGCTAATCTCTCTTCGAGGACCTTATAGAGGCCGCGATCGAAGTTGTTGCCAGCGTCCTCAATTCTTCTCTGGATAACCTCTTGAGCGAGTTTGAGAGCGAGACTGTACTCAGTACTGTCATTCAAGAATCGAATGCTAGTAGCCCAGATCGATTTTGATTTAAGGATTCCTATCAGCCCGGAGCCCGAGGTGTAATGGTAAAGAATACGAGGCGGGCGCTTAGTGCTGAGGTTCTTTATCAGTTCAGATTGGATAGCCTCATGCATAAATTGTGTTAGTTTTAGTGATCTCGGAAGGCCTCATCGAATGAGGGTTACAGGATACCGCAATTTCCGCCTTGTTAGCAGGTGGCTATCGCTCTCCGCTGCGCTGCGCGCGGGCCGCAGGCGCGAGGAAGAATCTTTTAAATTGATCTTTTCGCGGCCCAAAAGGGCCGCTCTTCCACCCTAGAGTCGCCAATACAACATAAAGAGGCGCGGCTGTTAACCGCGCCTTTGCAGTCCAGAATCGAAAAAAGATCAGCGTGATCCTTGTAAATCAGCGGTAACTTCCCGCTGTAACTTCCCACTACTGTTTCGTGAGCGTGCCGGTGCCGGAGTCGCCGCCGCAGAGGCCGCCGGTAACCGTATAAGTGCCGGTGATCTGGGTGGGCGCCGCAGGATTATTCAAAGCGCCGATGAACTCCACGGTGCTGGTGTCATCGTTTTTAAGAAGAACGTCGGTAGTGCGTCCGGCCATGCCGCTGCCGGTGGCCGAGGTCCCCGTGGCGAAACAAGGCGAGCCGGTATAAGCTGCGCTGCCGGTGAGTACAAAGAGGCCGCTGGGGTCGGGCGCACCCTCAGTGATGGTGGCGCTTACGCCCACACTGGGATTGGCAACGGTGTTCGATATGAAAGTTCCTTTCCACGTCCCGCTGATGGAAGGAACAAGCACGCCCGCGATGTTGCCTTTGTCTCCGCCGGCGCAGCCTGTGCCGGTGACGGTATAACTGCCGGTGAGCGACGTGGCTGAGCCGGAAAGCGTGGCATTGATAGTTTGCGACGCGATCGCGGCAGAAGTAACGGTTGCCGTTTGCCCACTGATGGCGCCGGTAATGGGCACCGAGGTGCTGGGCGTGAAGCAGGCGGAATTAATTACGCGCAGCCCACCGGTGACGCTGGAGCCGGTTTGCACCACGTTGCCGCCGATCAGAAAGTTTGGTCCGCTGCTGGAAGCCGCGGCAAAATCCCAGTTGCCCGACGTGAGAGCGAGTTGCGGAACAGGAGTGGGCGTGGGGGCCGGAGTGCTGGAGCCTCCTCCTCCGCAGCCTGAAAGTAAGAGACAGAAAGTGGCGATGGCAATGCAGACAGGACGCAAATGCTTTTCCTCCGTGGGCGTGGTGAGTCTTAAGGGGCGGTAAAAATGCTCTTTTTACGATACTTGTTGCACGAGTGTACCGCAGGCGGTGCAGGCCAGCGCAAAGAAAAATTGGTTACGGAAGTAATACGGAAGCAGTCAGCATTATTTTCACCGCAAAGGACGCAAAGGGCGCAAACAAAAAGACGCTGCTCGTCGCAGCGCCTTGAATTTCATGATCGAACAACAAAGTTAGGCTTGATTAACCGTGGCTTAAAGCCCAGGGGTTCCGCAGTCGGAGCTACGCTTCCCGTATGCCATCCATGAACGCCTTGAGCTTGCGCGAGCGCGATGGATGCCGCAGTTTGCGCAGCGCCTTGGCTTCTATCTGGCGGATGCGTTCGCGCGTGACGGCGAAGGACTGGCCCACTTCTTCAAGGGTGTGCTCGGAGCCATCTTCAAGGCCGAAGCGCATCTTGATGACTTTTTCTTCGCGCGGGGTGAGCGTGCGCAACACCTGCGCGGTCTGGTCCTTGAGGTTGACGTTGATGACGGCTTCGGCGGGCGAGACCATGGAGCGGTCCTCGATGAAGTCGCCCAGGTGGGAATCTTCCTCTTCACCAATGGGCGTTTCCAGCGAGATGGGCTCCTGCGCGATCTTGAGCACCTTGCGCACCTTGGCCACGGGGATGTCCATGCGCTTGGCGATTTCTTCTGACGTTGGCTCGCGGCCGAGTTCCTGCACCAGCTGCCGCGACGTGCGGATCAGCTTGTTGATGGTCTCGATCATGTGCACCGGAATGCGGATGGTGCGGGCCTGGTCAGCGATAGCGCGCGTAATGGCCTGGCGGATCCACCACGTGGCGTACGTCGAAAATTTGTAGCCGCGGCGGTACTCGAATTTGTCCACGGCCTTCATCAGGCCGATGTTGCCTTCCTGAATGAGGTCGAGAAACTGCAGGCCGCGGTTGGTATATTTTTTGGCGATCGAGACGACGAGGCGCAGGTTGGCTTCAATCAGCTCGCGCTTCGCGGCTTCGGCGTCAACGTCGCCCTGGATGATTTCGCGCTGCGTGCGCCGCAGTTCCTGGTAGCTGACGCCGCAATCGGCTTCAAGTTTTTCCAGATCGTTGCGGTGCTGCCGCTGGATGCGCCGGTACTCGCGCCTGGTCTCCTCAACCCGCGTTGCCTCGATTTTTTTTTCCAGATTGTTGATCTGGCGGTCGAGCGAACGCATGGAGTCGACCGTCTTGTTGACGCGGTCAATCAGCCGCTTGCGCTCCGGGTTGGTGAACTTCAGCTTGCGAATCCCGCCGGAAACTTGCACGTGCGCGCGTCCCAGGGCCCAGCGCACCTTGCGTGACTCTTTTGGCTTTTTCTTCTGCTTTACCGCTTCAGCTTTTTCTTCAAGCTGCTGGACTTTTTTGTAGCTCTTGCCGATGTCGTCGATCTGTCCGACAAAATCTTTCAGTCGCGCCTGGACGATTTCGTCGGTGATCTCTTCTTCGTCGAACGCGACGAGTTCTTTGATCGAGCGCACGCCGCGCTTCAGGTCTTCACCCAGCGCAAGAATTTCCTTGATCACGATCGGAGAGCGAGAGAGCGCTTTCAGCACGCGCAGCTGCCCCCGCTCAATGCGCTTTGCGATTTCAACTTCACCTTCACGCGTGAGCAGCGGGACCGTGCCCATCTCGCGCAGGTACATACGCACCGGATCGTTGGTTTTCTCCAGCGCGCCGGGCGTCAGGTCAAGCTCGACGTCTTCGCCTTCTTCAATATCTTCAAACTTCTGCTCAGAAGGCAGGCCCTTGCCGCTTTCCAGAACATCAATGCCCTGGGTGCCAATTGTGGTCAGCAAATCATCGAGGTCATCGGGCGAATGAACGTCCCCAGGAATGAGGTCATTTACCTGGTCGTAAGTCAGGTAGCCTTTTTCCTTGCCGGCATCAATCAGCTTTTTTATATCGTCAAATTTATCTTCTAGAGCCAAACCATGACCTCATTTTTATGGCAATACGGGGCTGTACGCTTGTGTCCACTAAAGCATATCGGCAGGTATTTTGGTTTGGAATGCGCGCACGTCCCGAGAGTACTAAGGTTAGCATAAACTCGGTCAATAAGAAAAGAGTCTTTCCCTGCCACCCGCGCTAAAACAAAGAAGATACCGCCGCCGCTGCCCTGTGAATTGCCCTTGAAGATTAGATGCCCGGCGGCCTCTAAGGTTTCGCACTCTTTCCCGGGCTGGATGCAACAAATTTTCGCCTAGAACGTTGGGATTACGGACTTTGCCCAACACATGTATCCTCTGGCACTTGCGGGCTTTATCCCCTAAAGTATCCCTGACCGATATGCGCAAACTCTACTCAGTGCTGACTCTCTGGTGCGTGCTTTTGCTGGCGCCGGGCGTGTTTGAAGCTTGCGGGAACTCTACCCTCAACGGCACCCTGGCCGCTGTTTGGGTCGTCGGCTATCTAGCGCAGTTCAGCATCTTCATGTGGATCATGAATCTGGTTCCCGAGCAGAAGGTCCTCTGGTGGTTTGCCGCCTCGATGCTTCCCTGGTTCGTCGACTGGACAGTTCCGTCCTCGCGCTGGCTCCTTCTGCCTTGGACAGCCATCACTATTGCCGTCGCCACCTGGATCGGCCGCGTTACCAGCCGTGCTCAGGCGCTCCAGCAGCGGGGCATCCGCGCTACCGGCACGGTGCTTGAAGTGTTCAAGCCGTGGATGAACGTGGTCGTCAACAACGTTTATATTCGGCGTCGCCTGCGCCTGCGCATCCAGCCCGAAGATGGCACCGCAGCCTACGAAGCTATTTTCAAGGGCCTCTTCATGCTCGGAGAAATCCCTTCCGTTGGTGACCGCCTCACTCTGCGCGTTGATCCCGCCAACCCACAGCACTTCGACTACGACAAAGCATCCACCGAAATGGCCCAAGCCGCCTCCGCAGCATCCGATTCCGGCGACTCACGCTTTTCCGACGAACATTTGTCCCACGAACATTTGCCTCACGAACGCTTGTCCGACGAGCTGGCCCGGCTCGCCGACCTTCATAAACGCGGCGCTCTCACCGACTCCGAGTTTGCCGCCGCCAAAAAGAAACTCCTGCGCTGATCGATTTCCCGAAGTCTCGACCCTGAGCTGCGAAGAGAGATATCCATACCTGAGATATTGAGTGCTTCTCTGCACAACCGGTAAGTACTCGCCTGCTTTCCTGGCGGCTTTCGTGCTATCGTCCGCCGGCCTCAGGCTCTTTTACGGGCAAGGTCTTGGTAAAGACTTCCATCAGTTTTTGCATACCCGGCGCAATTTCATTATGCAGGATGATGATGCCGGTTTCCGCCGCGGGCTGGTACATGGCCATTGCCAGATAACCCGCGACGGCGCCCGAATGTCCGATGAAGACATGCCCGGCCTGGCGCTGGACCAGGAAACCGATGCCATAACCGAAATCAAGACCGCGGTTTCCCGTAATCAACCGCTGGGCGTTTTCTTCAAGCTCTTTTTTCGATAGCACGCTTTCCGGTCCACCCAGCATTTCCAACTGTTCAAACTTCGCCATATCGCCAACGGTTGAATAGATCGCTCCGTTAGGAACTTTGTATCCGCGCCCGCTCTGATGCTCTTTTTCGGCTGTCTCGGCATCCAGCTTGTTTTCCTTGTCGTCCAGGTCGTAGCCGATGGCGAGGTCCTTACGGATAGCCGCTGTCGCTTCAAAGTCGCTGTGCGTCATGCCCAGCGGCAGCAATATTTTTTCTTTCACATAGTCCGTGTATGGCTGGTGCGCGGCCCGGCTGAGCGCCGCCCCCAGAATGGCATAGCCGATGTTCGAATAGGAGAAGCGCGTTCCCGGTTCGTAAAGATATTTTGTGTGCGGCAACGCCGAGATCAAAATTTTTACCCAGTCGGAAACCGGGCCTTTAACATAGGTTTTCGTCTCTGCTGGTTCGCGGTCGAGCCCAGAAGTGTGCGTTGCCAGCTGGACAAGCGTGATGGGCGGCGCATTTTTGTATTCTCCGGTTACCTGGTGAATCTCTGGAAAATATTTTTCGACGGGATCGGAGAGATGCACTTTGCCGTCGCGCACAAGTTGCAGAAGCATGAGCGCCGTAAACTGCTTGGTGATGGAGCCGATGCGATAAACGGAATCGGCATTCGCCGGCTTCTTGTTCGCGATGTCGGCGTATCCATAACTTTTGGTCCAGACGAGGCCGCTCTTTTGCACCAGCCCAATGGTGAAGCTGGCGGCGTTGGGGTCTTTCACCAGCTCGGCAGCGGTCTTATCCAGTTGGTCGATCACGGGCTGCAAATCTGCAGGCGGCTTTTGCTGGCCCAGCGCAAGGATGCTGAATAACGCAAATTGCAAAAACACCACGGGGACACGAAGTTTCATCCGCGACTCTCCTGGTCAAGGTCTTCTCAGGGATAGAACTGGAGAATCATAATCAATCGTTGCCGGTGTTTGGGTGAAATCACGCGGTAGGAACAAAAGGGCGGGAATTATCCAAGACAAAAGTAAAAGGGGCATGGCTTCCGGGTCCATGCCCCTTTAATTATTGACGGATGAACTTGCCTCGTTAACTAAAAGAGTCAAAAGCAGATGGAAAAATATACCTCAGCTTAAAAATCTTTTGCAGCACTTTTTGGGCCATTCGGCTAACGGCCCGAGAATAAGCTTAAATAAGGATCTCTTTTATTTTCAGTAATTTATATATTTTATGAGTAATTGGCTGGCTATACAATTTAATAAGACTTAACCCCAAAAAGGCACATAACGGGCAAACTTTTTTGAGCCTCCGACACTCGGATCTGTTTTAATAAGGCCCGTCTCAACAGTTTGAGAAATGATTTGGGAAGCTGTGGCCCCCTGAGACTCATGTAATTTAAACCTTTGACGCAATGATTCATTTGTCATTCTCTCATTCATTACATACTTCAGTGCACAATGCTGAAAGCACGCCCTCACTCGATCATCGCGAGTCATGGCATGGAACGACTTGGGGCCAAAAATTGTGACGATTGTTCTAGTGTCATCAGCTCTGAATTCTGGTGCTGGTAGCTGATAGACTTCGACATTCTGAATGACGCGATCGATCCCTAGTCCCTGTTCTTCACACGCTTTCATTCTTCGCATTAGATCGGCGAGCCGCTCATTTCTCGACCTGTAGCCGTCAATAAACCTCTCTAAACGGACAACTGGAACCCCTGGATTGGATATGACTATGCGATCACTATAAACCTCTACCATGACCGAAGCACCTGACACCGTGAAGTCTTGATGGATTAGGGCATTTGCGACTAATTCGCGCATGACGATTTCTGGCACGAGGCTGACTTTCTTGCGCAGCGTGTTCTCGATGACCTCATTCTGCGGTAATTGGGCCATAATATATTTCACAAGCCCTTGATATCCTGAGGCATATCCGCGTCCCCCAACTTGATTCAGCTTAATTGAGAATCTGTCAGTACCCTCAAAGACTGCAAGTCTGGGGGCCTTTCGTTGTATGTCTGGGAATTCGTCCATTTTCTTAGCAAATAGAATGGCTGCTAGCCGCTTGATCAAGTACTTGTCACGGCTGCTTGTCTGGATGAGACGTTCTGCGCAGAATCGGTCAATGACATCGCCGCGAGTGCTTGGGTAAGGAAGACCGATTCGGTCGAAATAGAGTTGCGTATCGAGGAGAGATATTACTTGCTCTGCATCGACAGGACCCAATTCTGAGAATTCCTCCAACCAATCCGGCTTTCCCTCTTCAATGATTTTTCGGAGATGATCTGGGGTCATGGCAGTTAGTGACTCACCGCTACGCATGAGATAGCGGCCCTCCAGATGCAACGGCGGGCCCTTCGGACGGCTCGGAATTGTAAGAACGACAACTCTCCCGTGAGGATGTTGAACGACATCGACCTCGACTCGAAAAGCAAGCTTTTGCAAAACCTTATCCGCCATTCCGATCGGATCGTTAACAGCAGCTGTCCCGACCACCTCCCTTGGCGCTTTGTTCTTTATTCCCAGGAGAAGATGGCCGCCACCCTCATTTGCAATCGCAATACAGTACGAAAATAACTTTTCGCTGTCGTATTGATTCTTCGCTTCTTTGAACTCGAGAACCTGCGTTTCAGACTCACAGGCACGCCATTCATCCACTTGCTCCACGGTTATAGCCATACCGGCCAAGATTGTACATCGTAGGCGTACAATTCAAGCTGCCGATCGAGAAAGGTAGTCGAAATGACAGAAACATACAAACCTGGAGACGAGGTTCCTAAGTCTGGAATTTACAAGGTTACGCACGATCCAAACCACACACACGAGGAGCATGAAGTAACATGCGTCATCGGGGAACCGTTTCCCCCATGCAATCACTGTGGCCATCATCCTCGCTTCCAATTGGTAAGAGCAGCGCATCACTTAAAAAACCATAAGTACTTCAAGTAGGCGAATCGCTGCACTAATTTTGTCTGTTTGCCAAAAGTAAAACTCGCTGAAACGAAGTACCGCTCCGTTAGTTTTGGCCAGTATCGTCGCTCAGCTCCTGGGCCGGAAATACCACCCGCAAAGCGTTCAGGACGGCGGCTACGTCAATCACTTCCTGCATGACCGCGCCAGCCACCGGAGGCAGAAAGCCCGCAGCGGCGAAGCCCATCCCGATCATGCTTACGGCCATGCCGCCCACGGCGCTTTGCAGGGCAATCCTCCGCATCCGCCGCCCGATGTGGATTAGCTCATCGACTTTGCTGAGCGAAGTTTCCAGCACCACGGCATCGGCGGCTTCAGCAGTGATGTCACTATTTTGGCCAAAGGCCACGCCCACGGTGGCAGCCTGCATGGCTGGAGCATCGTTAATACCATCGCCCACGAACATGGTCTTGGCCAGCTTTGATTCGGCGGTTACGACTGCCACTTTTTCTTCCGGACTTTGGCTGGCCAGGATCTCTGAGATTCCCACTTCGCCCGCCAGGTAGCGGACTTCAGCTTCACGATCGCCTGAGAGCAGCAGCACACGATTAACACGGTGGCGCGGCCCCAGATGCGTAATAAACGACCGGCTCTCCTGCCGCGGCGTATCACGAAATTGCAGCGTGGCGGCATAGCACCCATCCACCAGCAGGATGCACTCCATGCCCGCCGTGGGCGGAGGAAGCTGGGAAGAGATGGCATCGCCCATGGTCAAAACTTTCTTCCTTCCGGTGATCAATACCTGGCGGCCGTCGATAGTTCCCTTCAATCCCTCGCCGGGCTTCTCACTGATCTCTGACACGGGCGCAAGAGAAATTCCTTCCTGCTGCGCGGCGCGGCTGATGGTGAGCGCCAGCGGATGCTTGGAGTACTGCTCCAGACTGGCGGCCATTTGCAAAATGCTTTCGCGAGTCTGTCCGGGCGCACACATCACATCCGTCAGCGCCGGCCGGCCATAGGTGAGAGTTCCTGTCTTATCGAAGATGAGGGTGCGGCAGGTATCAATGCGCTCCAGCATCCCCGGGTCTTTGATGATGATGCCGCGGCTCGCAGCCACGGACACCGCGCCGATGATCGCAATGGGAATCGCCAGCAGCAGAGGGCACGGCGTGGCAATCACCAGCACGGCAAGAAAGCGCGTAGGATCGGCGCCGAGAATCCATCCCACTGCTGCGACGGCCAGAGCGACCAGCGTGTACCACGATCCCAACCGGTCAGCAATGCGACGCATTTGCGGCCGATTGGCTTCCGCCATCTGCATCACGTGCATGATCTTGGCGTAACGGGAATCAGCGGGCAGACTTGCGACCGCGATGGTGAGAACGCTTTCACCATTCAGCGCTCCAGAGAGCACGGTTGCGCCATGCACCTTCTGGATCAAGAAAGGCTCGCCCGTGAGGTAGGCCTCGTCCATTGCGCCACGGCCTTCCACCACTATGCCGTCCGCGGGGCATATCTCATGGGGAAAAACCACCAGCCGCTCCCCGATTTGAATTTGGGAAACGTCAACGTCCAGGATTTGGTCATCTTGTTTGCGGTGCGCGATGCGCGGCATTCTTTTGGCCAGCGCGCTCAACACCGAAGAAGCCCGCCGCGTTGCATATTCTTCCAGCGCCGTGCCTCCGGAGAGCATAAGCACCACAATCGATCCGGCCAGATATTCACCCAGCACCACCGAAGCGACGATGGAAATTCCCGCCAGCAGGTCAGAGCCAAAGTTTCCTGCCACGGCCTTACGCGCCAGGTCGAATACAAGCGGCGCGCCGCCTATGACCAGCACTGCAATTAATATCCAGCGGCACTGATGCCACGGCAGATGCAGAAGATATCGCGTGACCAGATATGCCGCGATTCCCAGCGCGGTAAAAATTGCAATCACCGTAGTAAGCGTAAAGAAGTGATTTTTGGGAGTCGGCGGCGAAGACACCACGGGCGACGCAGGGGCGGCCCGCGCGGGCTTGGGCGGTTCGGCAATGGTGACGGTCGGCATCGCTGCCGGTGACTCCTGAGTCGGCTTGCATATTAAGGTTAGTCCTTGTTATGTCCCTGCTCTGTGAGGACGGTCACGGAAGGAGAATCTTCACATTTGGACGCGGCTGCGACCAACGCCTAGGTAAAATCTCACTCCGATTCATGGCGCTCATATTTTGCAGGTTGCCATTCAAGCAAGAGAGCCAGTCTGATAAATAGTCAAAGCCGTGTTGAAGGCATTCTGGAGACACTTTGCTGTCGTACGCTAACAGCCGCTACTCCGAGATTATCCCGAGCGTTCCCAGCCACGCCTCCACCAATTGAGGCCATCTTGTTATCGGGAACTTCGTACGCCGCAGTCCAAATGCATGTCCGCCCTGGGCATACAGATGCATCTCCACGGGAACACCAGCTTTCTTCAGCGCAATGTAGTAAGCCAGCGAGTCATTTACATTGTCCACGTGGTCATCCTGCGCCTGAAGCAAGAACGTAGGCGGCGTTTGACTGGTGATATGGAGATCCGGGTTCAAAGCTAGATCTTTGCCGGCGGCGGGCGGATGAGGCAGCACAAACTGTTTGGCGCCTTGCCTGGCATCCTGCTCCGCCGCGGAGAATGACAGATGGCCCGGATAAACAGCGACCGCAAAATCCGGCCGGCAGCTCTCTTTGTCGGCGGCATCGACAGCCGGATACAAACGCTTGGCAAAATGCGCGCTCATTGCTGCCACCAGATGACCGCCTGCCGAAAATCCCAGCACTCCGATCTTGTGTGGATCAATGTGCCACTCCGCGGCGTGAAAGCGCACCAACCCCACCGTCCTCTGTGCATCTTCCAACGCCATGGGTGATTCCGGATACGGCCCTGATTTCGGATATGTGGCGGGTTTTGGATATCCCGGCTCACCCGGCACTCGGTACTTCAACAGCACACAAGTGATCCCCTTAGCAGTGAGCCAGTCACAGACCTCTGTGCCTTCCAGATCGATGGCCAGAATCTTGTAGCCTCCGCCAGGAAACACGACGAACGCTGCGCCCGTATTCTTTCCTTCCGGCGAATAGACCGTCATCGTAGGCTGCGAGACGTTGCTGATGTAAGTCCACGGCCTGCCGCCGACGAAGTTGTCCTTCATTCTCGTCGTTGCGATTTCCGGCCCCGCGACAGACTGCGCGTCATGCACCGTCCCGGGCCATATTGGTATTTGCGTGTGTCCAGGCGATGGCTGCCAGGCGGCCTGCTGCGCGCTCAGACCGCCAAACGCAAACACAATAAAGAGAGCAAAAGGCAAAGGCTTCATTACAGTCCTCATAGCGTAACGGTGCTGTCGTACTTCTGCACAACGGGCGAGGTAGCCGATCAATCTCAATGTCCCGCCATGCTCCAGTGCGGAATTCCACACTCCATCTTTATAGAGCACCGTTCCAGCGCTCCAGAATGTATATGAGACTGGCTGCCCAGGCAAAGCAGCGCGAACCACGGAAATCGACAGCTCTGGTAAAGAACTAGGCGCGTTCCAGCACGTTCAATCGCTATAATCAGAGGGATGGTTCGTGACGGGATCTATTACGCCCTGGGGATGGCTGTGGTTGCCGCCGCGATTGGCTGGCTCACGCACTCACTCGCCTTTGCCGCTTTGCCTATCCTGCTGGGAGCTTTCTTCCTCTGGTTCTTTCGCGATCCTGAGCGTGCGATCCCTGCGGGCGAAGGACTGATCGTTTCACCAGCCGACGGAAAAGTTACGTCGGTGGAATCGACACAGCTGAACGGCGCGCCATGCACGCGCATCAGCATCTTCTTAAATGTGTTCGATGTACACGTAAACCGCTCGCCCATTACTGGCGTAATCAAGAGCGCGGTCTATAGGAAAGGCCAGTTTGGTAATGCCATGTCCTCGGCTTCCGCCGATGACAACGAGCAGAACATCGTCACCATGGAAGGCGACGGCATGACCATAGTCTTTAAGCAGATTGCCGGCTTGCTGGCGCGGCGCATTGTGTTCAATCACAAGCCGGGTGAAAAGCTTGTGCGCGGACAGCGCGTGGGGCTGATCAAGTTTGGCTCGCGTACAGACGTAATTTTTCCGCAGCCCGCGGAAATCAGCGTAAAGATGGGTGATCGAGTAAAAGGCGGCGAAAGCATTCTGGCGAAAGTAGCGCCGCGCAAATCGCCAACCACACCCAAGCGGGAAAATACAGGGGCCTTCCGATGAAAATGCCTTCTCCCATGCGGCGATGGGAAGACCAGCTTCCGCCGGTGGGAAAAAACCGCATGCGCAAAGGCATGTACATCCTGCCATCGCTTTTTACCGCGGCAAATATTGGCGCAGGCTATTACGCGCTGAGCCAGACGTTGCAGGGCACGGCGCAGGACTTCTGGCACTTTGACCACGCTGCCATGGCGATTGGCGTTGCCGTGGTGGCTGACGGACTTGATGGCCGCATTGCCCGCATGACCAACACCACCAGCGACTTTGGCCGCGAATTTGATTCCCTGGCGGACGTAATCACTTTTGGCGTTGCGCCCGCATTGCTGGCATGGATGTGGGGCTTCGGTCTGTTACCTGATCGCGGATTCCCTGCCGTGCACGACAAGATGGTGCAGCTGGGGCTGATCGCGACGTTCATTTTTCTGGTCGCGGGCGCAAGCCGCTTGGCGCGATTCAATATTCAAGTCAATCCGCAGCCATCGAATCCGGGGCGGCCCGGAAGAAAGTATTTTGTCGGCTTGCCCATTCCCGCCGGCGCCGGCGTGGTTGCCGCGACAATCCACCTGGTGCGCGGATATCCAATCTTGTGGCCGCAACTTGCGCCAATCTGGTTTGCGCTGCTCATTGCCGTGGGCTTTCTCATGGTGAGCACCTGGCGTTTTTACAGCTTTAAGGACCTCAACCTGCGCAATCGGCATCCGTTCCAGATCTTTATTCTTATCTGCGGATTTCTTGCACTGCTGGTGGCTTTCCACCATTACATGCTGTTCATCATTGCAATTTCTTATGCGATGAGTGGAGTTTTTACACGGCTCTCATACATGTTCAAGCGTAAGCCGCCGGAGCCAAAGCACGGATATAATGAAGCTCCAGAACCCAGATGAAAACAGAGACACAGAACCTCTTCCGCGTGGCGATTGTCGGCGCCGCTTCACTCAAAGGCAAAGAACTCAAGGACGTGCTGGAAGAACGCAACTTCCCGACGGCGGAAATCAAGCTGCTGGACGACGACGAGTCTTTGGGCCAGTTGGAGCGCATGCAGGACGAAGTGGCCGTGGTGCAGCCCGTGGGTCGCGACGAGCTGGCGCAAATGGACTTTACATTTTTCGCTTCAGAAGAAGATTTCACCCGCAAAAAATGGAAGTTGGCGCGTGAAGTTGGCAGCGCGATTGTCGATATGTCATACGCGCTGGAGAATGAGCCCGGCGTCCCCGTGAGCGCGCCGTGGATTGAGCGCGAACTGGGGGAGCTAACGCAGTTCACGCTGGAGTCGAGCTCGATCGTCATGGCTCATCCCGCAGCGGTGGCGCTGGCGCTTCTGTTGCTGCGCGCGCGCAAGGCCGGGTCGGTCCGCAACACTATTGCCACAATTTTTGAGCCCGTCTCTGAACGCGGACGCCAGGGCATGGACGAGCTGCATGAGCAGACGGTAAATCTACTTTCGTTCCAACAGTTGCCTACCGGCGTTTTTGATTCGCAAGTTGCGTTCAACATGCTTGACCGTTATGGTCGCGCTTCTGCCAAGCCACTGGAAGCGACGGAGCGCCGCATTGCCGCGCACCTGCGCAAGCTGTTGGGCGTTCACGCGCCAATGCCTGCGATGACGCTGGTACAAGCGCCGGTTTTTCACGCGCATACTTTTTCTATCTATATAGAGATGGCCGCTCCCATGGCCATCGGAGATTTTGCCCGCAGCCTTGCGGGTGAGCATGTGCAGATTGCGCGCTCTCCAGAGGATTCTCCCAGCAACGTAAATGTCGCGGGGAAGGACGAAATCATGGTCGCCGTGCGACGTGATGTGGTCCATGAAAACGGTTTCTGGCTGTGGGCCGCCGTCGATAATCTTCGCCTCGCCGCGCTGACCGCCGCCGACTGCGCTACGGCGCTGGCCGCTGTCCGGCCGCATGGAAAAGTTCAGTGAGAACAGCGCGTCACATTTTTTTGCTGGCGGCCATGGCCTTGCCGATATCTGGCTGCGGCTATCACACTGCCGGACACGCCACGCGCATCCCGGCCAGCGTGCGCACCATCGCCGTGCCGGTGTTTGTGAACCAGACGCAGACGTACCGTATTGAGCAGATACTCACGCGCGATGTTGTCCGCGAATTTCTGGCGCGCACGCATTACCAGATCGCCAATGACGCCGGAAAATCCGCCGATGCCGTGCTCAAAGGCACGGTCGTCTCAGCGCAGGCCGCGCCGCTGACTTATGACGCGCAGACCGGACGCATCTCCAGCGCCGTGGTTACCGTGTCAATGAAAGTTTCGCTGGTCGATCACACCGGCCACACATTCTTTGAGAACCAGAATTACACGTTTCGGCAGCAGTACCAGGTATCGCGTGAAGTCACCAGCTTTTTTGAGGAAGAGACTCCGGCGCTGCAGCGCATGTCGCAGGACTTTGCCCGCACTTTAGTAGGTGACATTCTGGAGGCCTTCTGATGCCCGGCCCGGGAAGAAGCTTTGCTCCGGCGGAAAAGTTCGCGTCTGAAGTCGCGGGCCGCAAGCTTCGTCCGGCGTATGTGCTCATTGGCGATGAAGTTTTCTTTCGTGACCAATGCCGCCAGGCGCTGTTGCAGCACCTTGTCCCTGCCGATATGCGCGACTTCAGCCTGCATGATCTTGATCTGGCGCAGGTGAGCGTTGCGGAGGTGCTGGACCGCGCGCGCACGCCTTCGCTCATGGCGCCTTTTCAGGTCTTCTTTGTCCGAGGGGTCAAAGAGCTTTACGGGCGCGGATCGCATGCCGACGAATTTGCCGCCATTGAAGCCTACATGAAAGATCCGAATCCGGACGCGGTGATCATTTTCGTCGCAGACCACATCAGCATTCCCTCCGACGTGCGTCGCATGGAGATGCAGGACAAAGACCGCTTTGAGCGCATCCGTGAAACCCTGGGCGAATATTGCGGCATCGTGGAGCTGGCGCGCGTGGAAGAAGCTGACGGCATGCGTTGGATCATCGACCAGGCGCAGAAAGAAAACGTAAAAGTTGATCAGGACGCGGCCCGCGAATTGATCGACGCGCTGGGCGCGGACATGATGCTGGTGAGCCATGAACTGGAAAAATTGGTTCTCTATGTCGCCGAGAAAAAACACATCACGCTGGGCGATGTGGAAACCATGGTCCTGGCAGCCAAGCAGCGGTCGTTATACGAACTCACTGATGCCATCTCCGCACGCGACAAGACGCGCGCACTCAGCGTGCTGGACGCGCTGCTCTCGACGAGCGAAGGCGATGACGCCGCCATCGGCCACCTTTATATGCTGGCACGCACCTTCCGCCAGATGCTGGTGATTCTGGAAAAAAACGTCCGCGACTCGCGCGCTATCTGGCAGGCGCTGTGGCAGGGCTTCCGCCTGCCTCCGTTTGCCGCGGAAGACGTGATCCGCCAGGCCCGCCGCTATAAATCCCGCCGCGATCTTACCCGCGCATTGAAGCTGATCGCCCGCGCCGATCTGGCTCTGCGATCAAATGCTCCGAGCAAGCGCCTAGTGCTGGAAAACCTTGTGATCCAACTCTGCGAAGAGCCCAAGGTTGTGCCGACAGAGTGGCAGCAGGAAGAATTGCCGGTTTAGGGCACACACCCTGATCGGGACGTAAAAATTAGCTGCGAATGAACGCGAAAAACGCGAATTTTGAGAAAGCCTGCGGAATGCGCTGCAGACCGGGTGGCTCAGGCAGGTTGAGATTTTGGGGCCGCGTTTGGGGTCATGAGCCGTTTCAGGGCATCCCGCAGTTGCTGGGGATCGCCGGATTTCACCAGAAAGTCCTTGGCTCCAAGATAGTTGCTGAACGTTCTTGAAAGATCATCAGTATGTTTCGTCCAGACCAGAATGGGAACCTGCTGCAACCGAGGCTCAGCATGGCATTTGCGCAACAGAGTAAAGCCGCTATCCAGGCCAAGGCCCAGATCCAGGACGATGGCTGCGGGCGCTTCGGTCAGGTTCGACACTATATCGTCGAGATGGTTCTCAGCTTCCTGTACACGGGTGATCAGCTGTACGCCGTCATAACCGAGCTCATGCAGGGCCCTGGTACAAGTGTCAGAAAAAGCGGGCTGGTCCTCAATAAGCAGGATGACCTTGCGAAACGCGCGCATCTGCTGGTTGAGTTGCGCCAGCGATGCCTGGGTAACGTCACCAGTTTTGTAGTTTACGATCTTTACCAGCGGCTGGGGCAGCAATTCATGATTGCGCTCACCGGCGGTCAACTCACGTTTTGTTATGCCCGGCTTCTCGCGCGTATCCTTGGTGAGCGCTGCAGCGTCTTCAGGACGGATCGCATTTTCAGGTTCATGCTTATTGGTCATTGATTGGTTCCTTATGAGGAGAAAGAACCGGTTAAACCAATAGACCGGAGCTACTCGCGAAAATCTACTTTTTGACCGCGGCCACGCGGGCACTAAGGCGGGATTTATACCGTGAGCCGGTGTTCTTGTGGATGACGCCCTTTTTCACGGCTTTATCGATCATGGAAACGGTGTTGCCGAAGGCTTCATTCGCCGCCTTGGAGTCGCCGGTGGCGAGGGTCTCACGCAGCTTGCGCAGCGCGGTGCGCAGACGGGAGGTGTTAGAGCGGTTGTCTTCCGTGCGTTTGGTGGTTTGGCGCGCACGCTTGAGCGCAGAAAAATGATTTGCCATTGTGACTGTATGGTTCCTATCAAAATAAAGAGTTTTTCGGAGGGTCAAGCCGAAGATGCTATTTTACTTGGGTTTATGCGGTTGGGTCAATGGCGGGAGCGGGGGAGGGCTTGCCGCGGATTAGGCAGAAGGGCAAGCCAGTTCGCCGCAGATTACGCAGATGGCCGCAGATCAGGAACAAAGAAGGACTTAGAATGAGCGGCATGAATGGCACGAAAAGAGCAGTGTTGACTTCGATTTCAGTGCTGATTGTGTGCTGGTTGATAACAGGATGCCGCTACAGGTCAACGGTCTGCAAGCAACGCGGTGTTGCTTATCAGGCACGAGTGAAGTCGCTGGAGCGAGCGGCGCTCGAACAATTGAAAATTGGCACGAAGAAGGAGGATGTAGTCCGGTTCTTCGCAGAAAATAAGTTTCCAATTACCTTTGATCGTTCCAGTGCAACCGGGACGATTTACACCACGGGATGCTCGCCGACAGGATGTGGAACCGACGAAGCGTTGATTGGACTCAGGGTCAATCTGGATAAAGCGGGCAATGTGAAGTCCAAGCCGGTAGTGGTTGGGATATATACGAATTGTCTCTAAGGTTTGTGGCTAAGATGAGCAGCCGGAGCGGTCAGACGTCAGTGGAAAAACGAGATGAGAGGACGCGGAGAAATTAAACGTCGTAAGTTAAGTCAACCTGGAGATCGAACTTAAGAGAGATGTAGAGGGATTAGCGCCTGTCCTAGCCACGTCAATTTGGAAATCGGAACTAAGAGACATACGCAGAGAGAATAACCCCGTAAACCACGTCAACCTGGACATCGGAAATGGGAAAAGGGCGGAGGCGCTGGATGCTTAATTCTGCTGCCGAAAGCGGCCGTCGAGCATCTAATGTTAAAGTGGTGTAAAAGCCGCATGAACTTTGTTGACTTGGGCAAATAACGGCGGTACTCTCAGGCCAATGGTATTACCTCCGCGTTCCGGTGGGCCAACGATCCTGCGTTTCCATGCACAAAGCAATCTTATGTTCTCTGTGCGCGAGCACGGAGTCTGGCGACTAGTGCGCCATGAGAGGGTAACCCCAAAAAACTGAATGAAGAAAAATATAGAAATCGTCCCGAATATACAGAAGCTGTTTGGTATCCGCGATGAGAATCTCCTGCTGATGGAGAGCGGCCTGAACGTAAACATTGACCTGAAATCCGATTCCGTACAACTGGAAGGCGCCGCCCGGGACGTGGCCCGCGCTGAGCAGATCTTTACCGACTTTGATCACCTGGGCAGTACTGGGCAGGAATTTACTGACGCTGATTTGAGTTCAATGCTGCGCGTTGTGGTGGCCGACTCGACGGCGACGCTGCGTGGCATGGCTGAGGCGGGAAAGCAGCGGTCGTTTGGCAAGCGGCAGGTGCAGCCTAAGAGCATGAATCAGCGTCGCTATATTGACGCCATTGAAAAATATGACATGGTGTTTGGCATCGGGCCGGCAGGAACGGGCAAGACGTACCTGGCCGTGGCGATGGCTGTGTCGGCACTCAACGCGAAGAAGGTAAACAGGATCATCCTGGCGCGGCCCGCGGTGGAAGCCGGTGAGCGTCTGGGCTTTCTGCCCGGAACTCTGCAGGAGAAAGTCGATCCGTATTTGCGTCCGCTGTATGACGCGCTGTATGACCTCATGGAGCCGGAGAGGGTTGATCGATTCCTGGAAAAGAACGTGATTGAGATTGCGCCGATTGCTTTTATGCGCGGTCGCACGCTGAATGATTCATTCATCATCCTGGACGAAGCCCAGAACACGACACCTGAACAAATGAAGATGTTTGTGACGCGCATGGGCTTCAACTCCAAGGCAGTAATCACCGGCGACGTAACGCAGATTGACCTGCCTAACGCCAAGCGCAGCGGCCTGCTTGAGGCCGCGGATGTGCTCAAGCCCGTGGAAGGAATTTTCTTCAACTATTTTACTGAGGAAGACGTCGTCCGCCATCACCTCGTCCAGCGCATCGTCCGCGCTTACGACGAACGGTCGCGCAGCCAGCAAATGTCGCTGGAACTGCCGCGCGAGGTGCAGCCGCAGCAGGAGCCCAACGAGCCCCCTCTGCAACAGTAGCAATTTAGTAGAATATTGGCGGGAGGGCGGCTGGCCCTCCCGCTTTGTTTTGACGGCCATGTTTTCCAATTTGCTTGTTTCACATTGCACGGTCCGACGATGGTAATTTTCGATCCACCTATCTCCGGCGCTTCTCCCCGCAGCGTAAGCGCTGCGCAGCTCCAGCGCTTTGCCCGACGCGCGCAAAAACTCGCGGAGGTCCAGGGCGAAGTCGATATTCTGATCGCTACCAACAAACGCCTGCGCGACCTGAACCGGCGTTTCCGCCGCAAAGACAAGCCTACTGATGTCCTCTCTTTCCCTCGACCATCCGGCGGTGACATCGCCATCTCCGCGCAAATCGCACTCGAAAACGCTCAGCGCTTCGGCCACAGCTTTGCCAATGAATTAAAAATACTCGTGCTGCACGGCATGCTGCATCTTGCTGGTTACGATCATGAGTCCGACAATGGACGCATGGCCCGCGTGGAATCTCGCATGCGCTCTCAACTCAAACTGCCTGCTTCGTTGATCGACCGCACGCATTCCAGCGGCACACCGACTAAAGCTAAACCAACGGTCAAAGCTCGCCGCAAACCCGCCGCCAAACGCGCAGCCAGCATCCGCCGCAGGAGCAAGCCATGACCCTCGTCGCTCTATACACGGTCGTTCTCCTGCTCTGCGCGCTGCTTGTACTCGTCTCGTATGTCGAGCGGCTCTACACCGAAAGCGGCAAGTTCCTGAGCCGTGAATTTCAGGAAAACATTGAGGCCTTTGAAAATCTTGTCGAGCCGCGTCTGCTTCGTTCCAGCCAGCGCGCAGCTCTTACTTTTTCTGTCCTCACGCAGCTCAGCACGGCATCTGTCGCCTTCATCATCGGCTATCTTGTCTTTCGAGACCCGCATTGGACCTGGCCGGAAACCGTGCAGGCGATCATCGGCATCATTCTGGTCATTATTGTTTGCAACCGCCTGCTGCCTTACATGCTGTTCACCCGGACGCGCGGCGTGTGGCTGGTGAAATTCATTCCGCTCTTGCAAGTCCTGATCTATCTCATGCTGCCCATCACCGTCGTTCTTGGTTTCGGGCTCTCCGTGGCCGCGCTGGCGGAGCCACATGAGCCAGAAGAACCTGAGCATCCTTCAGAAGCCGTGGACGCGCTGATTGAAGCCGCGGAAGAAGAAGGTATTCTGGAAGAGGGTGACCGCCAACTCATTCAGTCCGTGGTTGAGTTTGGCGACAAGACTGTTCGTGACGTGATGACGCCCCGGCCTAACATCTTTGCCGTACCGTCCACCACGACCATTGAAAAATTTACGTCCATGCTGCGTGACAAGCCGCATTCCCGCGTGCCCGTATTTTCCACCAGCATCGACCAAATTGAAGGCATGGTGCTGGCGCATGATCTCATCCAGCTTCCTGAAGCCGATGCTCGCACCACCACCGTCGCCAAGCTCGTGCGTCCAGTGCTCTTCGTGCCTGAAACCAAGATGACCTCACAGCTTCTCCGTGAAATGCAGAAAGACAACATCCACATGGCCATCGTCATTGACGAATATGGCTCCGTCGCGGGCCTGGTCACGCTGGAGGACCTAGTGGAGGAAATCGTCGGTGAAATTCGCGACGAGCATGAGTTTTCGCATGACATCATCCGTGAAGGCGACCACGCTTACGTGATGCAGGGCACAGTGGACGTTGGCCGCCTTCAGGACCTTTTTGATATGCGCCTTGACCAGCGCGATACCACCACAGTCGGCGGTCTGGTCAGCGCCATCGCTGGACGAATTCCCCAGCCCGGTGAAGTCGTTGAAGATGAAGGTCTCCGTTTTGAAATCCTTGAATCCACAGATCGCAAAATAGAAAAGGTCAGGGTTTGCCGGTCGCAGCCGGAGCAAGCTGATTCTTCTCCGCGACAGCGAGAGGCATAAATGCCGCAGCCGCACTCAGGTTTCGTATCCATCATCGGGCGTCCCAACGCCGGTAAAAGCACGCTGCTCAACGCACTGGTCGGTGAGAAAATCGCCATCGTCACGGAAAAGCCGCAGACCACGCGCATGAACATCCAGGGCATTCTCAACGTCAAGCCAAAAGGCAAGCGCCCCGGAGGTCAGATCGTTTTTATCGACACGCCCGGAGTCCACAAACCGGATAGCCGCCTTAACCGCAAGATGATGCAGGAAATTCACGCCGCTCTTGAGAGCCGCGACCTTGTTCTGCTACTGGTTGACGCCACGGACCGCTTTGGTCCCGCCGATGAACAAGTCCTTGAACTCGTCAAGCACTCCGGCGCGCCTGTCATTCTGCTGCTGAATAAAGTTGATCGCCTCCACAAAGAGCGCCTGCTGCCGGTAATCGAGCGTTACAGCAAGCTCCACGCATTCCAGGAAGTTATTCCCATCTCGGCCTTGAAGGGAGAAGGGCTTGAAGTGCTGCTCGATAAAGTCATTCGCGCGCTGCCGCAAAGCCCGCCGTATTTTCCTGAAGATCAACTCACTGACCAGCCGGAACGCTTCCTGGCATCAGAAATCATCCGGGAAAAAGTTCTGCTCCAGACCGGTAAAGAAGTGCCTTATGCCACGGCTGTCATCGTTGAGCGATTTGAAGATCTGCCCAAACTGCTGCGCATTGCCGCCGCCATCTTTTGCGAACGCGATAGCCAGAAGGCCATCCTCATCGGCAAAGGCGGCCAGAAGCTCAAGCAGATGGGCACCTCCGCGCGGATGGAACTGGAAAAGCGCTTCGGGAAAAAGGTCTACTTGGAATTGTTTGTAAAGGTCAAAGCCGGCTGGCGTCAGTCAGCGGCTTTCGTTGAAGAACTAGATTGGCGGCGGCAGTTGGAAAATCTTAGTACTCCTCAGAATGATTCGGAAAAATTTTAGCCGCGAATCAATACGAATAGAAACGAACCCAAAATCAGATTCGCGTTTGTTCGCGCAATTCGCGGCTAATGTCTTTCTCTGCGCTCTCCCGGCCTCTGCGGTGGCATTTTACTGCGGCGTGAAATCCTTCAAATTCGCCACGGTCTTTGCGTCCAGCTTTTGCAGCACCGCCACTAGCAGGTCCACCATCTTGTCAAAGTCGCCGCGGTTCATGATGCCGTTGTGCGAGTGCGTATAGCGCACCGGGACGACCATGTTCACGGTTGGCGCGCCGCCGTTGCTCTTCTGCATCTCGGACGAATCGTCGCCATAGCCCTGGATCAGGTCGCTTTGCAACGGGATGACTTTTTCTTTCGCTGTCTGCTTGATCAGCGAGACCAATTTCAGGTTTGGCAGTGCGCTGGAGTCATACAGAAAAATCGCCGGCCCGCCTCCGAGCAGCTCCTGAGCTTCTTCCGGGTGCACTCCGGGCGCGTCGCGCGTGACGCCGCCTTCAATGGCAATGCCAATCTCCGGCTTCACAATTTCACTGGAGGTATGCGCGCCGCGCACACCGATTTCTTCCTGCACCGTCGCCACCCAGAAAATCTGGTTCGGATGCGGGGCGTGCGCCAGCTTCTTCATGGCCTCAATCACCACGGCACAGCCCACGCGGTCGTCCCAGCCCTTGCCCAGGTAATTCTGGCTTCCGTTCATCACCGCGAACGGCGCGTCCGGAACCACAGGATCACCCGGCTCCAGCCCCAGCGCGGCAACTTCAGCCGCGTTCTTCGCGCCCACGTCAAGAAAGAGCGATTCACGCGGATAGACCTTGGTTCGCTCTTCCTGCGGAACGATATGAATATCGCGAATGCCGGTAATCGCCCGCACCGGCCCTTTCGATCCAATAATTGTCCAGCGCTGATCCACCAGCGCCTGGTCCAGCCAGCCACCCAGCATCTGCATAGTGAGATAGCCATCATTAGTCACGCGCCGCACCATCCCGCCCAATTCGTCCATGTGCGCGTCCACCATAATGCGCGGGCCGCTTGTGCCCTGCACGGCGATCACGGAGCCAAGGCCGTCATAGCTCAACTTTTCTGCCATCGGCTTCATGCGCTCAACCATGATCTTGCGCACTGGCTCTTCAAAGCCGGAAGGCCCGGGCGCATCGGCCAGCGCCTGCAGAAGTTGTTGCGTTTCGTCACCGGCGGCGGCAGGCCGCGATTGAGCAAAGCTTGCCAGCGAGAAGAGCAAAAACAGGAAAAGGCTAATTTTCATAGCGGGAGCATGGTACCAGACGCCATCGTGGAATCGAGCAGCAATGCTGCTAAAAAATACGCATTCTGCGCGACGGAGATCTGCTGGCAATGGCATAATAACAGCACTTTTTTCAGCCAAAAGCGCGGGTGTTCGGGAGGTGACCTTTGGCAGACTACGCTCAAGTTGCTCTTACAACCGATGCTGTTCAATCGGCGGAATCTCAGGCCTTTCCCCAATCCGAATCTCCCGCTCCGGTGGAGCATTGGGGGCTTGCTTCCCGCATCGCTTTTCGATTCTGCGTTGCTTATTTCATTCTCTTCAGCCTGAGCAACCAGATTCTGGGCGGGCTGTTTCTCATCCCAAAAGTAAATATTCCCGAGCTATCTTCTCTCTGGCCCTTGCGGCACATCACCTTCTGGACCGCCAGCCATGTATTTCGCGTCAAGCATGAACTCGTTTACACCGGCAGCGGCAGCGGTGACAAGACATTCGACTGGGTTCTGGCTTTCTGCCTGCTGGTGATTGCCTCGGTGATCACGCTCGTTTGGTCGATTCTGGATCGCCGTCGCCCCAACTACGTGACTTTCCACAAGTGGTTCCGATTGGCGTTGCGCTTCGCGCTTGCTTCAGAGATGTTTCTGTACGGCCTTGCCAAGGCGATTCCCTTGCAGATGCCCTTTCCTTATCTCACGCGCCTGCTGGAGCCTTACGGCAACTTCTCGCCGATGGCGGTACTGTGGTCGTCGATTGGAGCTTCACGTTCCTATGAGATTTTTGCCGGTTGCGCTGAAACTGTGGGAGGCATTTTGCTCCTGACCCCGCGGACCACGCCCCTTGGAGCGCTGGTCTGCCTGGCGGACATGATTCAGGTTTTCATGCTGAATATGACCTATGACGTGCCGGTGAAACTATTCTCCTTTCATCTGATCCTGTTTTCTCTCTTCCTGCTGGTCCCCGATGCGCGCAGAATGATCGACTTCTTCTTTACTGACCGCGCCGCAGCTCCTTCGCGACAATCCGCTCTATTTTGCTCCGCGCGCGCCAACCGTGTGGCCGTGGCTTTGCAGGTTGTATTTGGCTTGTACCTGCTCGGCATGGGTGTTTATTCGGGAATTCAGGCTTGGCACACCTATGGTGGCGGGCGACCCAAGTCCGCGCTGTATGGCATCTGGAATGTCGATGAGATGTCGGTTGACGGCCAGCTGCGCTCTCCGTTGTTTACTGACAAGGACCGCTGGCGTCGCGTGGTCTTTGATTTCCCTACCTTCACGTCATTCCAGCGGCCGGATGACACCTTTGCCGGATACGGATCAGCCATCAATGAGAAAGAACATACGATTGGCTTGACCAAGCCTGCGGACAAGAACTGGAAAGCCGCCCTAACCTACACTCGTCCTGCCCCCGACCAGCTTGTCCTGGCCGGCTCCATGGATGGCCATCAGGTTGAGATGAAATTGAAGCTCGTGGACCGCGACAAGTTCAATTTGGTGAATCGCGGTTTCCACTGGATAAACGAATATCCATTCCAGCGCTGAAGTGTCTCGCGACGCTCAAAATGCTCTTTGTGAATCCAGCATGATCGCTACCGGTCCTGCATTGACTCGTTCTGCGTCTATCATCCGCGGTGAAGAGATCTGCATCGGGAGCCGCTGAGCTTTGTTTCTGCCGTGTTTGATCCGCCTTGATCCGTGTTCATCCGCGGTAAGAATTTAGAATTGTTTCTCCGAATCCAGCAGGATCGTCACCGGCCCGCTGTTCACCAGCTCAACTTCCATCATGGCCTGGAATTGTCCTGTTTCGCAGCGCAGTCCGGCCGTCCGGATTTTGCCGACAAAATATTCGTACAGCCGCTTGGCCTCTTCGGGCCGTGCCGCTGCGTCAAACGACGGACGCTTGCCCCGCCGCACGTCGCCATAGAGCGTGAATTGTGAAACCACCAGCACCGCGCCGCCGGAGTCTTGTACAGAACGATTCATCTTGCCCTCAGCATCTTCAAAAATGCGGAGGGCCACGATCTTTTCCACCAGGTAATCCGCCGCGGCTTCATTGTCGGCCTTGCTCACGCCCAACAGCACCAGGAGTCCGGTACCGATTTCGCCGACAACGTTGCCCTCAACGGTCACGCGGCAGCGGCTCACTCTCTGGACTACGGCTCGCATGGGGATACTTTAGCACTCAGCAATCATCATTCAGCTAAACCCATTTACCGCAAAGGGCGCGAAGGACGCTAAGGAAGAAAGAATTTTGGGTTTCCGGTTCCTTTGCGACCTTTGCGTCCGTTGCGGTTAAGTGTTTTTAGTTGAATGCCGTCGGCCACTGCTTGCTGGGACGAAATGCACTTCTCAATTCCATTGCCAATTGCTATTTGCTCCCATAGAATCGCGGGTTCTTTCATTCCCTCCCTCGGAGTTCAAGCCTATGCCGCATCGCCCTCATCTGTATCGTGCGATGTTGCTGTCATTGTGTTGGGTGCTAAGCAGTTTTGCTTTTGCGCAGCAGCCCCAGAACACGCAGCAGCCTTCGCCCGCATCGCAAAACCCTGCCAGTCCGGAGCAAGCCACTCCCGGAACTGAATCCAAAGCCAACGCGGTCACCGACAACGCCACGCCCAACAAAAAGCCCGCGCCGGAAACGCCGGCAATTCACAATGACGTGGTCATCAAGGGCGGGACGATTCTCACGGTGACCCACGGCAAGATCGAAAACGGCAGTATCTACATCCACAACGGGAAGATTGCCGCCGTGGGGCAGAGCGTGGATGCTCCGGCCGGCGCAACCGTGATCGATGCCACCGGAAAGTTCGTGATGCCCGGCATTATTGACTCACACTCGCACATCGCGCTCGATGACGACGTGAACGAAGCCACCAGTCCCATCACGCCGCAGATGATGATGCGCGACGCCTTTGACTACAACGACAAGGCAATTTATCGCGCGCTGGCCGGCGGCGTTACCACATCACTGCTGCTGCACGGCTCAGCCAACATGATTGGCGGGCAGGCCATTGTGATCAAGCACAAGTATGGCCTCGGTCGCGACGAACTGCTCTTCCCAGGCGCGCCGCAGTCCATCAAGTTTGCCAGCGGCGAGAATCCAAAGCGCGTCTATGGCAGCAGGAACCAGCTGCCTTCCACACGCATGGGCAACTTTGAGGTGATGCGTGCGTCATTCATTGAAGCCCGCGAGTACATGCGCACATGGGACGACTACGACGCCAAAGTGAAAAAAGGCGACAAGGACGCCACGCCGCCCAAGAAGGACCTGAAGCTGGAAGCGCTGGCCGATATTCTTCGCGGCAAGCTGCTGGTGCAGATCCATTGCTATCGCGCCGATGAGTTCCTTACCGAAATGGCCATGGCCAAGGAGTTCGGCTACAAGATCCGCGCGTTTCACCACGCGCTTGAAGCATACAAAGTTGCCGACAAGATCGCCGCCAACGGCGTGGCCATTGCCACATGGCCAGACTGGTGGGGCTTTAAGTATGAAGCGTGGGACGGTATTCCCTGGAACGCCGCCATCTCCGCGCACAAAGGCGTCCGCGTTGCGCTCAAGAGCGATTCAGAAGACGTGACCCGCCGCCTCAATCAGGAAGCCGGCAAGGCCATCCATTATGGCCTTACGGAAGATGAAGCGCTGAGAGCCATCACGATTAATCCCGCGTGGATCATCGGCGTTGATGATCGCGTCGGCTCCATTGACGTGGGAAAAGACGCGGACATCTCAATCTGGAACAGCTACCCGCTTTCTTCTTCCGCGCTGGTCGATAAGGTTCTCATCGATGGCGATCTTTACTTTGACCGCTCGCTTCCCGGACTCGGGCTTACCCACTACAAGGAGGTACAGTAACCATGCTGAAAAAATTGATTATTATCATCGCCCTTGTAGCGAGCTTTTCCGCGCAAAGCCTTAGCGCACAAACAAAGAAAACTAAATCCGCGCCCGCTCCGGCACGATCGGCCCACTCAAACGCCGCCACTCCCGCTTCCAATGAGACGATTGCGCTGAAAGGTGGCAAGCTGCTTACCATCACGCACGGCGTTATTGAAAACGGCGTGGTGGTAATGCATAACGGACGCATCACTGCTGTCGGCGGCCCGGGAACGGCAATCCCTTCCGGCGCAAAAGTCATCGACGCAACCGGCATGACGGTCTATCCCGGACTGATCGATTCAGAAACTCACCTGGGCCTGACTGAGATTTCCGCCGAGCGCATGACTAATGATGAAATCGAGATGAGCGACGAGATCATGCCGCATATGCATGTTTACGATGCCTTCCATGCAGAGACTGCGCTGATTCCCGTAACGCGCCTAAATGGCATTACCAACGCCATTGTCGCTCCGGCCAGCGGTGACACCCTGCCCGGTCAGGATTCATTCATCCAGCTCGCCGGCGCATCCGCCTCAGAGATGCTGACGATCCGCGATATCGCCATGCCTCTCAACTTCACTGGCGCCCAGCGCCGCAACCAGAGCTTTGAGCAAGCCAAATTTCCCTTCACCCGCATGGGTATGGCAACGCAGCTGCGCCAGGCATTTATTGACGCGCTGGATTACGACCAGAAACTTGCGGCCTATGACAGGAAGAAGTCCAGTTCAGACGCGAAAGAAAAGGACAAGGCCGGCGCTCCTCCCAAGCGCGACCTGAAACTTGAGGCCCTTCTGCCTTACCTGCACGGCAAAAAACCTGTAGTGCTGGCGGCTGAGCAGCCAAACGACCTGCTCACGGCGCTGGATCTGGCGAATGAATTTCACCTCAAGGTAATTCTCAACCATGTGACGCATTCCGCCAGCCTGCTGGACAAAGTCGCTGCCACCGGCTTGCCCGTGATCGTCGGCCCCATTTACGAGCAGCCCAAAGAATCAGAGCGGTATGACGCGGTCTATAGCGTTCCGGCGCAACTGGCCAAGCGCGGCGTGAAAATCGCGTTTGCTTCTTATGACGCGCACCAGTCGCGCAACCTGCCTTATGCCGCCGGTTACGCTGTCGGGTTTGGACTGCCGCCCGATGAAGCGCTCAAGGCCTTGACTATCAATCCCGCGCAGATGTGGGGCGTGGACAAGGACCTCGGCTCGCTCGACGTCGGCAAGATGGGCAACGTCGTTGTGGCCAATGGCGATCCGCTGGACGTGAAGACTGATGTAAAACACGTCTTCATTCAAGGCCAGGAAATTCCTCTGGTCAGCAAGCAGACGCAGTTGCGCGACCAATACTGGAAATAATCAACAAAGCGGGGCCGGGACGTTCATGACTCGGCTCCGAGTTTTTTAGAATTATGAAAGCGGCAATCCGCAGAAAAGCGTTTGCGATAGCGGCCGGGATTCTTGCTCTCGTTCTTAGCCCCCCGCATCTCTTTGCCCGCGACACCAGCATTGCCGTAATCGTCAACACGCGAAATTCCACCCAGTCGATCTCTCTCGCGGAACTCCGCAATATCTTTCCGGGAACACAGCAGTTCTGGAAAGATGGCACGCAGATTGTCCCAATTGTGCGCGCTCCCAGCGCCAGGGAGCGGGACGTTCTTCTCCGCCGTGTTGTGCATATGAGTGACTTGCAGTTCCAGCAGTACTGGAGAAAAAGACGCGTCGCCCACAAGCCCGGTCACGAACCGATTGCCGTAGTGTCCAACGGCATGCAGATGCAAACTGTAGCCCTTGAGAGCGGCGCCATCGCTCTGGTCGGCACTTCCGATCTCAACAGCAGCGTGAAGGTCCTGAAGGTCGGCGGGCAACGCCCCGGTTCGGCGGCATACCCACTGAAGTCATCAGCTTTCCACTAGCTCGCAGCTGCTCTCGAACATTACTCAGGGCTACAATCATTCCAATGGGATTTGCCTCGAAAATAGATGTATAAGTCCCCTATTTTCATTGCTTGGGGTGTCCGCAGGTCATGAGTGTTTGAAAAATGAATGAGTTGGGAAAAATGCTGCTGGTGCTCGGCAGCCTGATCGTTCTGGTTGGCGCGGCCCTGCTGCTGGCAGGCCGTTTCAATCTGCCGCTGGGCCGCCTGCCGGGCGATTTTGTTTATCGCGGCAAAAACTCTGTCTTCTACTTTCCTCTTTCCACGTGCATCATCATCAGCGTGGTGCTGTCATTGCTTTTCTGGCTGTTTGGGCGCGGCCGCTGATACTCAAAAAAATCTTCTAACAGTTTCTTCCCTAAGCCGTTCAAACCCTTTATCATTTTCCTGCAAATTACCCTCACGTTTGTAGATGCTTATTTCTGGCTGTGCGCGGCAGCCGGAAAGACGGCACATCGGATTCCTCAATCCCGCCGGGCTCCGCTCGAAAAAGCCGCGAATCGAAAATCATTAAAAATTGAGACGAGGAGAAACCATGAAACGCAACCGATGGATTGGAATCATATTGTGCGTGGCGCTGCTGTGCACCGGCTTCGTGTTCGCTCAGAAGCCAGCGAAAAATGTCAACCCCAAGCGTCACCCCAATCTTGCCGCGGCACAGAAACTGTCCGCGCAAGCCTATGACAAAGTGATTGCCGCGCAGAAGGCCAACGAGTGGGACCTGGGTGGTCACGCTCAGAAAGCCAAGGACCTGCTGGAACAGGTGAATCAGGAATTGAAGCAGGCTGCGGAAACCTCCAACGCCAACCACTAGCTCTTCCTGCAAATCTAAAAGCGAAGGGGGGCCATGCAACAAGTTTCATCCTGGCCCCCGCTCGCGATGCTATTTCCGTACACCGTCTGGTGGAGGCGAAGGACCTTCCAATTGGCAAAGACCAGTAGTGCCGCTGACGATAAAACACATGCATGGCGCTGCGCAGGCCGTGGTCTTCACGAAGGCTCCCGCAGGCGGTCGTGCGGGAGAACCTGGTGGACTGAAAGCGCACTGACCGAGAACACCGCCATGAACATCGAGGCCAACAGAATTTTCGCACGTTCTTCTTTTTAATTACTTAGTTTTTTCGGGCAGGTGCTGGGCATTCCGGCTGGCAAGTGCCCACGGTGCCGCCGCCCACGCCAAAACAGCAGCCGCATGGACGTTTACAGATGTCGCCGGTAGTGCAGAAACTTCCACACGCCACAATTGCCTGCGTTCCGGTTCTCAATTGATGGATAGATATAGCGCTCGCCGAAAGAGCGGCTGCGAGCATCGCGGCCATAATGCTTCTTCTAAACATTGGTTCGCTCCTTGAGTAAAGGTGGTATAGTCCACTCCCTGCGTCCGAGACCAGAGAGTCCTACAGATTTCTGATCGTAACGCTGAAGGCTCACGCTGGCGCCAAATTTCTGATTTTTATGCAGCGTTCCAGGACCATTTTGGGACGCAGCTTTTTCCTTGGCTGGTTGTCCTGTCGCGCCTTCAGTAGACTTTAAAAAAGATTGGTATCCAACCCCGCAATAAAGTGAATGCCAGGAATAATCTTGTTCGTCAACGCAGCGTCATTCGTAAGAAAGAGATCCGTCGCAGCCTGGGAAGCGCACGCTAGATGGATGGCGTCGGCGGGTGAAACTCCATGGTTCGCCCGGATCCGCGCATAAAGGTCCGCGGTGGCCAGAGTGAAAGGCAGCACTTCTACGAACGGGCTTTCAAAAACGTCACGAATCTGTTTTGCGATTGCTGAAGCCTTCATCTTGTGCGGACCCACCAGGACTTCTCCAGCCGTAAACGCGCTGGTACAAAGCCGGTCCTGGCGCTCCTCCATTTTCGAGAGAATGTGCCGCACCCGTTTTGCATAGACTGGATGGTCCTCCAGCCAGTAAACAAACAGCATCGTGTCCCAGTAGATCCGGCTCATGGATTCGCCTTCTTTTAGGGATTTACTTTTCGGTAAAACTGCTGCGCTCTTGTCGAATGAAAGTCTCTCCGCCACCTAATTGCCGGAAGAGGTCCTTTGCTACGCCACGGAGTCCTGCCAAAGGGTTTGCTGGAGGCTGGGTCTTTGCATCAAGAGAAAGAATTTCATATGTGAACGTCACCGTTGTGCTTTGGCCGGAAGGCGGTCCAGTCTTCGACACGATCCGCAGTCGATTCTCTTCCAGCAGTTTTCTGGATTCCAGGGCCGCACAGACTTGGGGGACGCGATTCGCCAGCCGCAGCGCCTTATGCACTGCGCCAACGCTGACTGTGAAGGTCGTCTTTCCTTCCTGGATAGCGGTCTTCAGATAGGTTTCAGATACGTGATCTCTGATCAGATCGGAAACAGATTGCGTAAGATCTGACTTCATGCCCACCTCGATTTAAGCAATGCTAGCATAGCATGCATAGCTTTGCAAGCTAATGCTTCAGCTTCCCTTTTTGCTTAGGCTTCTAGTTCTGATTCCTTTCTAGAGTTTCCCATTCTTCGAGGTCCGCAAAGGCTCGCGGCATGCCCCTGCTAAACTGCCATGTTGTCTTCTGAAAGCCAACTCGGCTTCACCTTCGAGCAGACGCCCGCTCGCCGCATCTGGCGCGTTGCCGATCTGGTCAGCGCCGTTCGTACCACGGTTGAGCGGGCATATACCGACGTTTGGGTAGAAGGCGAGATTTCCAACTTCCGCCCGGCGGAATCAGGCCATCTTTACTTCACTTTGAAAGATGGCGACGCGCAGCTGCGTATCGTCATGTTCCGCAGCCAGGCCCGGCTGTTGCGCTTTCGTCCCGAGGCCGGCATGCAGGTGATCGCCCGTGGACGCGTGACCATCTATGACGCGCGTGGTGAGCTGCAACTTTCCGCCGAATTTCTGGAGCCCGTGGGCGCGGGCGCGCTGCAAGTAGCCTTTGAGCAGCTCAAAGCGAGGTTGGCGCAGGAAGGTTTGTTTGACGCTACTCGACGCAAGCCCATTCCGCCGTTGCCCCGGTGCATTGGCCTTGTTACTTCTCCGCGCGGCGCGGCCTTGCAGGACATGCTCAACATACTTGCCCGCCGCCATGAAAATGTGGGCATACAGATTTATCCCGCACAGGTGCAGGGCGAGACGGCGGCTGCGGAAGTCGCGGCAGGCATCAAGCATTTCAATCGCGCCAAAACCGTAGACGTGATCATCATCGCGCGCGGCGGGGGATCGATTGAAGACCTGGCCGCGTTCAACGATGAAACGCTGGCCCGCACGATTTTCGGCTCGGCAATCCCCGTCATCTCCGCCGTGGGACATGAGACTGATTTCACCATCGCGGACTTTGTTGCCGACCTGCGTGCGCCCACGCCTTCCGCCGCGGCTGAACTGGTAATTGAATCCAAGCACCGCTTGGCCGAGCACCTTGCGCATCTGCACCAGCGGCTGGGCCGTGCTACGCGCTATCGCCTGCTGATGGCGCGCAACCATTTACAGGAACTCGCGCAGCACGGCGCTTTCGCGCGCATACAGGACCTGATGGTCCGTCGATCGCAACGGCTGGATGAACTGTCCTACCGGCTGGCAGCCAACTATCGAACATTGCTGCATGACTACCATCGCCGGCTCGATATCGCCGCAGCGCGCGTGCGGCATTTTGATTTTCGACGGTCGCTGGCCGTGGTACGAAGCCAGATCGATGCTGGTACTGAAACCGTGGTGCATGCGTTCCAGTCATATCTGGCCGCGCGACGTTCGCGAATGGAGCGGCTCGCGGCGCAGCTCAATGCGCTCTCTCCGGTCAAGATTCTGGAACGCGGTTACGCGCTGGTCTTCGACGAAAGTGGCGCGTTGGTGAAAGACGTGTCACAACTTGCGGCGGGCTCTGAAATCTCCGCGCAGGTGGCGCGAGGCAGGTTCACTGCTGAAGTGAAGAAAACGATTCCTGATTGAGCTGCCGTCCCCCGCGGGAACGTTTGCAACCTGCGCGCAATTGCTAAATACTAAACACTAAGTACTAACTAAATCATGAGAAAACTTTTCGGTACGGATGGAATCCGAGGCGTGGCCGGCGAATATCCGCTGGACAAAAAGACCGTCTATGCGGTTGGTCGCGCACTGGGCGACCATCTTCCCGCCGGCCCGCGTCGCGTGGTTATTGGGCAGGACACGCGCGAATCAAGCGGATGGATGGCCGATACGCTGGCCGCAGGACTGCGTGCCTCCAAGGTTGAGACAGCCAGCGCTGGTGTGGTCCCTACACCGACCATCGCTTACCTGACGCACACTCATGGCTTTTCTGCCGGCGTGGTTATTTCTGCTTCGCACAATCCCTGGCGCGACAATGGAATCAAGGTCTTTGGCCCTGACGGCTTCAAGCTGCCAGACGAAGTTGAACTGGAAATCGAAACAGAAATCTTTGCGCTACTGAAAGAAGACGCCGCTCACGCGCCGGACAGCAAGGCAGAGTCTTCGCTTCCCGGCAACTCCGGGCTGCGCGATGACTACCTGAACTGGCTGGCGCGTACCATCGCGGGCGCTGAACGCCTGCATATTGTCGTGGACTGTGCCAACGGCGCGGCCAGCACCGTTGCTCCGGAAATATTCAAGCGCTCCGGAGCACACACTGAATTCACGCATCGCACGCCGGATGGCCGCAACATCAATGAAAATTGCGGTGCGCTAAATCCTGAGATTGTTGCGCGGGAAGTTCTGGCGCGTACCGCTGATCTTGGCATCTGTTTTGATGGCGATGCTGACCGCGCTCTGTTTGCCGATAGTGACGGCCACGTTGTGAATGGCGATGCCGTGATGCTTCTGCTGGCGCGCGACCTCAAACAACGCGACGAGTTAACAAATGAAACAGTGGTCGCCACCACCATGTCCAACATGGGACTGGAAGCGGCGCTGCGCGAATCCGGCATCAAGATGCTGCGCGCTCCCGTGGGCGATAAATATGTGCTGGAAGAAATGCGCAAGACCGGCGCTGTGCTGGGCGGCGAACAGTCCGGTCATATCATTCTTTCTCGCGAAGCCACCACCGGTGACGGCCTGCTCACCGCCATTCGCGTGCTGGGAATTGTTGCGGCGAGTGGACGCCCGCTGGCTGAGCTTGTTTCAGGCATGAAAGTCTTTCCCCAGACAATCAAAAATGTCCGAGTGAAAGAAAAGCGTCCTCTTGAGCAGCTTCCGCAAGTCATGCAGGCCATTGAACAGGCGGAGCGAGAGCTGAAAGGAAACGGCCGCGTGAATGTCCGTTATTCCGGCACGGAATCTCTGGCCCGGGTGATGGTGGAAGCGGAAACGGAAGAGATTGTCCAGCGTATTGCCGGCCAGATTGCCGCGGCCCTGGAATCCGCCATAGGACTGGGTGTGCCTTCTGTCCATTGAACTGGTGCCTCCGCAAAAAAAGCGGCTGTCACCTAAGGCCGTGGTTTTTGTCCTGATCCTTCTCGCGACATTTGCGTTTGTTCCCATGCTTCGTTCCGCGTTGCGCTCCGGCGTGGGAATTGCAGCCGGGGCAGTTTACGTCGTGGCCTATCTATTTGCGGTGGTCATGCTGCCGCTCATGTTCTTTGCGCTGGCGCGCTTTGCTTACTCAGTATTTCTCCGGCCTTATCTGCGCGCGTGGCATATCAATCGCATTCGCAATGCGCATTATATGAAGGATGTGATTCGCCGGAGCCAGCGCCGAGGTCCACAAGGATGAGGACTACTTCACGTCGCGCCAGTTAGGCCCCACGCCCAGTTCCACCAGCAACGGGACGCTCAGCTTGTGCACGTTTTCCATTTTCTCGCGCACCAGACCGCGCATCAGCTCGATTTCATTTTCCGGCACCTCGAACAACAAATCATCATGCACCTGCAGCAGCATGCGTGACTTCAGCTTGCGTGAGCGCAGCTCTTCATCAATCTGGATCATGGCCAGCTTGATCAGGTCGGCGGCGGTGCCTTGCAGCGGAGTATTCACGGCGGTGCGCTCGGCAAAGCCGCGCATGTTGGCGTTCTTGCTGTTGATGTCCGGGATGGGACGCGTGCGCCCAAATAGTGTTTTCACGCTTTGCTCTTTGCGTGTCTCTTCCAGCGTGCGATCAATGTAGCGGCGCACGCCGGCATATTTCTCAAAGTATGCGTCGATAAACCTCTTGGCTTCACGCTGGTCAATGCCGAGCTGCTGCGACAGGCCGAAGGCGGAGAGTCCATAGACGATCCCGAAGTTCACGGCCTTGGCGCGGCGGCGATGTTCTGCATCAATCAGCATGGGCGGCACGCCAAACACCTGCGAGGCAGTGAGGCGATGAATGTCATCGCCGTTGCGGAACGCCTCCACCAGCAGCGGATCTTCAGAAAAATGTGCCAGCAGCCGCAGTTCAATCTGCGAATAATCAGCAGAAAGCAGGGAGTAGCCCGGCTCGGCGATAAACGCAGCGCGGATCTCGCGGCCCAGTTCCGTGCGGATGGGAATGTTTTGCAGGTTCGGGTTGGTCGATGATAGCCGTCCCGTGGTAGTGCCGGTCTGGTTGAACGTGGTGTGCACCCGCCCGCTCTTCGGATCGATCAACGCCGGCAGCGCGTCAACATATGTGCTCTTGAGCTTGGAGAGCTGGCGATAATCCAGCACCAGGCGTGGCACTTCATGCGTTTCTGAAAGTTCTTCCAGCACGTCAACGGCGGTGGAAATGGTCTTGCCCTTACCATATTTGATCGGCTTGGGAAGATTGAGTTGGTTGAAAAGCACGTCACCAAGCTGCTTGGGAGAATTGATGTTGAACGTGACGCGGGCTTTCTCATGTATCTCACTTGCTTTTGCGGCGCACTGTTTTTCCAGATCGACGGATAAGGTGCCCAGCATCTTGCGATCGATCTTTACGCCCGCCTGCTCCATGCGTACCAGCACCGGAACCAGCGGCAGGTCGATCTCTTCATAGAGCCGCATCTGTCCGGCGGCTTCAACTTCTTTGCGCAGCACTGGAGAAATGCGACCAGTAACGTCCGCCGCTTCCGGCACGGCCAGGGACAATTTGAGGTTGAAGCTGCGCACGGCAATTTCCGCCAGCGAGTGGTTTGTGTACGTGGGATTGATGATGTAGGAATACAGCATGGGCTCGTCGCGAACGCCCGCAAGTTCTACGCCATGCGCCTCCAGTTGACGCAGCGCGGATTTGTAATCGTGAACAGCCTTGGGGATTTTGGGATCGCTGAGCAGCTTTTTTAATTCGGCGGAAATTTCGTCATCGCCCAACACGATGCTAAACGCCTTGCCGGGCTCGGCGGAGAGCGCCAGCTTGAGCGGCGCAAGAGCATTGCTTTCCGGCGATGGAGGACCGTCGAAAAGCAGGTCTCCGGATTTCTGCTCGCCTTCTTCAGGCTCTTCTTCTTCGACCTTGGATTTTGGAGCGGCTGTAAATTCAAACGCGATTGCCAGCGGTGCTTTTGATTTGGCCAGCGCTTTCAGTTCACTCAGGGATTTCAGCTCGCGATATTCGGTTTCTCGCACCTCCATCACCGGCACAAGTTCTTTCAGCAGCGTGGTGAACTCAAGCTCGCTGAAGAGCGAGCGCAATGCGTCCATGTCCGGCTCGCCGGCAATCATCTTGTCGAGATCCAGAGCGATATCCACGTTTTGGTCAATGGTGACGAGCTGCTTGCTCCACAGAATTGTGTCTTTATTGTTCAGCAGCGATTCGCGATAGGTTTTGCGCTCCACCTCCCCGGCGTGATCGAGCGCATTCTCAAGGGTGCCAAAGCGCTTAATGATTTCGACCGATCCTTTATCGCCAATGCCCGGCGCGCCGGGAATATTATCGATGGAGTCGCCGCGAAGGGCCATCACATCAATCACCTGCTCGGGACGAACGCCAAGAATCTCTTCAACCTTATTCGCATCGCAGATCAAATTATCTTTTGGTGGATTCAGCACGCAGACTTTGTCATTCACCAGTTGCAGCATGTCCTTGTCACTTGAGACGACAAAAACCTGATGGCCTTGCGCAGCAGCTTTGCGGCCGAGAGTGCCAATCACATCGTCCGCCTCAAAGCCCTGCGACTCGAGAATGGGAATGCGATAGGCCTCCAGCGCGCGCCGGATATAAGGCACCTGCTGCACGAGATCGTGCGGCATTTCTTTGCGCTGGGCTTTGTAACCCAGGTATTCGACATCCTTGAACGTCTGCGTCTTGATATCGAACTTGCGGACCGAGGTGACGGCTTTGGCCTGCTCGTCACGGAACGTAGGTCCGGCGACATCGAACACCGCTGCCAGGTATTCAGGATTGAAGTCCGCACGCAGCTTGCGCAGCATGTTTACAAAAACGAAGGTCGCAGCCGTCGGCACGCCTTTTTTTGTGGACATGGGCCGTTGCCGCGCCATGGCATGATAAGCGCGGAAGATGAAGGACATCGTGTCCATGAGAAAGACACGGCCCTTCTGTGCGGGTTGGGGGCTAGTCGCCAAAAGATTAGTGGACAATAGAAAATTCTATCCTAAACAGCGAGCGCAGAACTTTTGTTAGAATCGCCTCCGTGAGCGATCTCAATACCACCCTTGTCCGCGACTTTGAGCGCAATTACCGTGAAGCAGTGCAGAAGATACGTGCGCTGGTCGAGCCGCTGACCGACGAGCAAATCTGGACGCGGCCTTATTTTTACGGCAACAGCATCGGCCATCTGCTGCTGCACCTGACCGGCAACCTCAGTTATTACATTGGCGCTGAGATGGGCGGCACAGGATACGTGCGTAACCGTCCGCTGGAATTTACAGATACATCGCACGCCCCGAAAGCCGTGCTGCTGGCAGAATTTGATGCAGCGATAGCAACCGTTGCAGCGGTTTTACAGAAGCAGTCTGAGCAAGATTGGGGGGCCACATACGCCGCCAAAGGGTTTGAAGATTGCGGCGACCGCTTCACCGCCATCCTGCGCTGCGTCGCACACATTTCCCACCACACGGGGCAGATCATTTATCTGTGCAAAGAGTTGGAGCGACAAAGCCGCACATAGCTGTGCTGCATCGTTCAACGCACGCTCCAGGTGCTCTACTTACTAAATCGCAAAATCTCATCGGCAATCTTTGCCGCTTCCACCGCAGCTTTCACGTCATGCACTCGTACCATGTGTGCGCCGTTCAGAATGGAAGCTGTGGCAGCGGCGAGTGAGCCATTGAGACGCTGGTCGGGCGGCGCGTCTTTGCCATCGTGGGCAAGCGTGCGCCCGATGAAAGATTTACGTGAGGTCCCAACCAGCAGCGGAAAGCCGAGTTCCTGCAATTGGTCCAGACCGGCCAGCAGCGGATAGTTCTGATCAAATTTCTTGCCAAAGCCAATGCCCACGTCGAGCATGATGTGATCTTTGGCGATGCCGTGGTCCAGCGCGGCCTGCGCATAATCGCGCAGTTCGGTTTTCACCTCGGCCACGATATCGGCTGCAGGCTCGAGATTGCGCCACTCCTGCGGACGTCCGCGCGTGTGCATGAGGATGACGCCACAGTTCAGATCGACGGCGGCTGCCGCCATCTGCTCGTCCCAGCGCATGGCGCTCACGTCATTCACAATCTCGCATCCGGCATTTACGGCGGCGCGAGCCACTTCGGCTTTGTAGGTATCTACGGAGAGAATGGCATTCGGGCGCTCACGCAGCACGTCTTCAATCACCGGCAGGATGCGGCGCAATTCTTCTGCCGCGGGAATCCCACTTTCCGCCACCGGCGTTCCCGGCCGCGTGGACTCTCCGCCTACGTCCAGCAGGTCAGCGCCTTCGTCCAGCATTTTCAGCGCGTGGGCCACGGCGTGGTCGCGCGCCAGAAATCGGCCGCCATCGGAAAATGAATCCGGCGTGACGTTCAAGATGCCCATTACCAGCGTTCGCGGGCCAATATCCACGGTGCGCGTGCGCAGCCGCCATTGAAAGACAGGTCTCTGCATGGCGGCGATTGTATAATTTCCGGCAATCCCATGCTGCATCGTTCAGCAAGAGCGCTGTGTGCGCTGGTCCTGGTTGTGTCGCTTCACTTCTCCGCCGCCGGAGAAAAGAAGCCCGCGCCTAAAAAAGATTTGGCTCAAGAGATTGCCAGCGTACTCAGTCAGCCTCCGCTCAGCCGCGCGCACTGGGGCATCGATGTGGTTGATCTGGAAACGGGCAAGGCGCTTTATTCGCAAAACTCCGACCAGTTATTTCTTCCAGCATCCAACGCAAAGCTTTTTACCACGGCTGCCGCGCTGGCCATTGCCGGGCCGGATTATCACTTCCGTACCACGGTGGAAGCGGAAGGAAAAGTAGATGACAATGGCAGGCTGCTGGGCGACCTGGTGATTTTTGGCCGGGGCGATCCTAACATTTCCGGCCGCGTGATACCGTATGCGCTCAAGACGCAGCGAGTCGCTCCACATACGCAGATATTGGAAGAGATGGCCGATCAGGTAGCGCACAACGGCCTCAAGATCGTGGATGGCGACATCATCGGCGACGATACGTTTTACGCCTTTGAGCGCTACGCTGAAGGCTGGGCGTGGGACGACCTGCAATGGATCGATGGCGCTCCGGTTTCCGCGCTCACGTTTAATGACAACGTGGTGTTCGTCAACGTGCTTCCGGCCGAGCATCCGGGAGACAAAGCAGTCGTCACAGTCGAACCGGAGACCAGTTATTACGAACTGGATAATCGCGTGGTGACTTCGTCGCTGGGAGTGCCGAAGCGGGTTGGCATCCATCGCGATCTGGGATCGAAGAAAATTGTGCTCTGGGGATCGCTGCCGCTGGGCGATGCCGGCATGAAGGTGCCGATGTCCATTGAAGACCCGGCGGAGTTTGTGGCACAGCTTTTCCGCACGATGCTGGAACGGCGCGGGATTACCATTCGCGGCAAGACGCGGGCACGGCATGGAGATGACGCGCAGTTCTTTGATCAGCAGATTCCGCGACCATTAAACACGCCAGCAACAGGAGCAGCAGCACCGGTCGTTATTGCCCCTGCAGCTCAAGCTACACCGCCGCAAGAGCCTGACCTCAATCCAGCGTCTACCAATAAGATTCTGGCCGAGCATTTTTCCGGGCCACTTCTGGATGACATCCGCGTGACCAACAAAGTGAGTGAGAACCTGCACGCTGAGCTTGCGCTTCGTCTGGCAGGCAAGCTGCGCGGATATGGCGGATCATTTGAAGGCGGCGTTGCCGCGGTAAAACAATTTCTGTTGCAAGCCGGACTTAAGGAAGAGGAGTTTACCTTCCTCGACGGCTCAGGACTTTCGCGGCGCGATCTGGTCACGCCCGCAGCGACCGTGCAGTTGCTGATCTATGCAGCGCGCCAGCCCTGGGGACCGGCGTTTGAAGAGTCATTGCCTGTGAGCGGCGTAGATGGATCGTTGTCTGAGCGTTTTCAAAAAACGCTAGCCGCCGGTCTGATCCACGCCAAAACAGGATCGCTGAGCCATGTGAATGCGCTTTCCGGTTATGGACAGACGCGGACCGGTAAGCGGTTTGTGTTTTCAATTTTCTGCAACGATCACAATCAGCCCGCGAGCAAGGTGTTGGCGGCGATGGATGCGGTGGTGAAGTTGCTGGTGAGCGCGGATGATTCACCGAAAAAGTAATCTTGGGTGATGAAAATTCCACCACGGAGACACGGAGGAGGCTCAGGTGGTCGAAAACCGCGCAATCGATGAACAAGCCCAAGGTATCCTCACGCGCGCCGGCAACTTCAGATTTGATTTAAAATCCCGCGATGCAAAGTAAGCTGCCCCTCTCCGGTATCCGCGTCATTGATTTTGGGCGCTTTATAGCCGGCCCGTACTGCGCCATGCTGCTGGCGGATATGGGCGCGGACGTGATTCGCGTCGATCGTCGCCAAGGGAGTGAAGACCGCTATATTGCGGCGATCACTAAAAGCGGCGAAGGCGGAGGATTTCTTTCGCTCAATCGCAACAAGCGCAATCTTACGCTCGATACATCTAAGCCGGAGTCGGCTGAGGTGATTCGCCGTCTGGTGAAAGGCGCGGACGTGGTGGTGGCGAATCTGCCGAACAACGTACTGAAGAGCATGCGGCTGGATTACGATTCGCTAAAGGCGACCAAGCCGGACATTATTCTTGCCCGTATTTCTACTTTCGGTCCCGACGGGCCATATGCGAATCGAGTGGGCTTTGACACGGTGGCGCAGGCCATGTCCGGCGCTATGGGTCTTACGGGATTTGCGGGGACACCGGTACGCGACATTGTCCCTTTTGAAGATTACGGCACGGCTCTGCACACGGCTTTCGGCGTGATGGTGGCGCTGTATCATCGCGCACAGACAGGCGAAGGGCAAATCGTGGACGGATCGCTGCTGGCGACTGGCATCACCTATGTGCAGGGCTTGCTGGCGGAGCGATCGGTGCTCGGTATTGAACGGCGACAGTTGGGCAATACAAGTTTTTATGCAGCTCCTTCTGATTGCTACCAGACCAAAGACGGCTGGATTGTGGTTTCTGCCGTGGGCAATGACATGTTTGCCCGGTGGGCTCGGCTGGTAGGACACGAGGATTTCATCGGCGATCCGCGTTTTGCCAGCGACCAGCTTCGCGCTGACAATCGCGATACCATTACCGACGCAATGAACGCCTGGCTGGCAATACGAACCACGGAGCAGGCCATCGCCGAGTTGGAAAAGGCGCGTGTTCCCGCTGGACCGGTGATGGATTTACAGCAGGTGCTGGATGATCCGCAGGTGAAAGCACGAGAGTTGCTGCGTTACGTCGAACACCCGGGCGCAGCAAAGCCGGTGCCGCTGGCGGACACGGCTGTCAGACTGTCGGCGACGCCGGGCGGCATCCGCAGCCGAGCGGCGGCACTGGGGGAACATACGGATGAAGTGCTGCGAGAGATTGGATACAGCGATGCAGAGATCGACGGTCTTCGGGCGATGGCCGCAGTTTAAAAAGGTTTGTGGAAACCCCTCGAATGGCGAAAAAGGACACTAGATAGTAAGACGTCGATGGTTAGCCTCCCTGCACGAAATGAGAATCGGATGTGGAGCTAATTCAACTGCGAGCCCCTGCTACCGCAACAGGCTAATGCTACCCGAATTGGAGCAAGTTCCTTCTGTGGATGTATAGGTGCCATTGAATGCCATATCGCCAAAAGGCTCGCCGTCCATAGTTCCAGTCAGGATGGTCTTGCCAGTCTTTCCCGGATCGCTATCCAGGAGCACGATCTGGCTGTTCGGGCCGCTCAGGACGGTGGTAGATGGGTCGATGGTCGCATTGGTGAAACATGATGCTGTACCGGAAATGCCGACCAGTGTTCCCGAGCCCGTCGCCGAGAAAAAGCCGTTCACGTCTGGAGCGGTCTGGGTCGTGATGGTCAGTGTGAGCCGGGAAGAAGTTCCGCTGCTGGAGTTGAGGAAGCCAACATAAATGCCCAGGAAGTTAAAGCTCCCGGTGGTTATCGTTCCCTGGTCAGGCGTGGCGCAACCCGCGCCGGTAAGAGAATAGGTGCCGCCAAAAAAATCTCCGGCACGAACCAGGGTAAACGATAGTTTCTGCCCGCTGGGCAACGCCAAGAGCAGGTCCGAATCTCCTGTGTTGTCTTTCACCACGCCACTCAAAGGTATATCCGTATTGAAAGAAAAACATGGAGAATTATTGATATGCATAACACCGGAAAGAGCCGATGAAATGGGAAAGTTCCCATTTATGTTGCCATCGAGTCGAAAATTGAGACTTGGATTGCTGTTGGAAATGGCTTTGATCGTAGTGAAACCGCCGGGCGGCGGAGATATGACAGGGGTAGGCGTTGGCACCGGCATGGAATTATGGCCGCCGCAGCCGGACAAGACGGCACAGAGTAAGAGTGACAGGGTTAGAAAACTGCGGTTCATGGAGTAGGCTCCTTCCAGGAAAACGCCGTGCGGAATAATTCTAAACTAGCCCGTCTGCATTCTGACCACGCCGGTCTCCGAACACGCGCCCTGTGCAGAGGTATAGATTTCCTGCAAGCTTGCGCTTACCAAAAAGCGCCCGGAATAATGTCGCCTTGCAGCATCAGCTCGCCTGTGGTTCCGGACTGGCTGTTGTTCAGGACAAAGTTCGTTCCTAAGCCGGCGATCACGGTGGTCGCATTTACCGAGACGCTGCCGAAGCAGGTGCCGGGCAACTGTTCCAGTACCCGTCGCGGAAAAAATCCATGCGCGTCAGGGCCAGTCTAAGTCGGGTTGAGGCAGATGGAATTCGAGCTAACAAACAGCGTATACAGGCCGGAGGTAAATGGCGGAGGAGGAAGCTCGCGCATACTTCCGCCGCCGCAACCGGATAACGACAGATACAGTAATAACGCCAGGAGTAAGTAGAAGCGAGAGATAAGTTTCATGGATTTGCTCCTTCCAAGGAAACCTTCAGAACCGCAACTATTGTAAATATTCCAAAGCTACCATTGAACAGGCAGTGGGAGCATACATCAGATGAAAACAGCATGGCGCGCTGTCGAGGTAAGCTTATGGGGTATCCATAATGATGGTTCCCGACTCCGAGCAGGCGCCCTGGGTTGAAGTATAGGTGCCGACAAAGGACAGGCCGCCAAAGGCGAGAGGGCTAAATTTACCCTGCAGGATCGTCTTGCCGCTGGTTCCGGGCTGGCTATTATCAAGAATCAACTGGCTTCCCGTACCGATGAGAAGCGAGGCTGGATCTACCGTGGCTGAGCTGAAACATGTGCCTCCACTGATAGTTGCCGTGCCCGTTGCGGAGAAAAATCCATGAGCATCAGGACCGGTTTGTGTGAGCGCCAGGCTCATGTGCGAGGTGGTCCCTCCGGAGGAGGTGAAGGTCGCGCGCCAGGCGCCGGTCAAACCCATTCCGTTTAGCAGGGCCCCGCCCGAGTCAGGGACGCCGCAGTCCGTCCCGCCGGTAAAGGAATAAATCCCAGGAAAGAGTGTCCCGTTTGGATGGCTCATGCTGAAGGACAAATTCTGACCGCCGGGCAGAACCATCGCAAGATCCAACCGAAGACCGTCCGGATTGCTCAACGTTCCGGTCACCTGAATATCGGTATTAAACGAAACGCAGGAAAGCATAGCAAGATGCATGATTCCGGACATGCTGTTGCCGTTTTGCGTGAGGTTCCCCTGCAGCCGGAAAACGGGGAAGTCAGTGTTTGAAACTGCATCGATCTCAAAAAGGCCGGAGAAAAACGGGATAGGAGTGGGCGTGGGCGTAGGCATCATGCCGTTGCTGCCGCTGCATCCCGACAGCCCGATGCTAAGCAATACCAGTAAGAACAGTAGATAACCCGCAGCATGCTTCATGGGTGACCTTCCCTCCATGAATAGGTTCGGCGTAGGAAACGGAATTGTTCCCTTACCAGGCTATCAATTTTAACAGGATCATTGCCGGATAGTAGATCGTGGAACTGAGCGGCGCGCTGGGTGAGCATACGGATGAAGTGCTAAGAGAAATTGGCTACAAGGAAGAAGAGATTGACGCTCTCAGGGCGGCGGAAGTTGTTTGATGGATCTTCTGCTTTGGATGATCCAAGAGCCTACATTCAAGCTATCTCATCTCACCCTCTGAACTAGCCTCCGCATATTGGATTAGCTCTGTGGCGGACTTACGTCCGCCACAGTTTTGTTTTAGGGGGTCACTGGACCAGCAGTGAAGCGTCATCCAGCACAAAGGAAGTCTGTAATTCAAAGTCCTCCGTGCCTTTGAAGAATATTTGAACGGTCTTCCCGATATAAGCATTCAGGTTAAAGCTGTGTTGCTGATATCCGGTCGCCGCATTCAGGTTGGAGAAAGTAGCCAGCGTCTGCAGCACGGTACCGCTGGTGTCTCTGATCTGGACGGTCAAGGTGTCAAAGGCGCTTGTTTTGCTTGTCTCGGCGGTATTGATATGCAGCCAGAAGCTCAGCGTTGCCGAGATGGAAGTGGAAGGGATGGTCACGGTTTGCAGTATCGTGTCTGTATTGGTGGTGCCCCAGCCATCCAGCCATGCGTCGAAAGTGCCGGTGTGTGGAGGCTCGGAAGCTGAGCTGTTGATAATCTGAATCGGCGAATGAGTGGAAGTTAAAACCCAGGGCGATGGATTTGCTGCGCCGGCTTCGAATCCTTTATTGCCCAGAAGCTCAGTACCCGTTGGAGTTGGTGTGGGCGTTGGACTTGGGGTTGGGGTCGGAGTTGGCGTGGGACCACCGGCAACTGGAAGCTTGCTGGCCAGAAATTGCGCCAGGCGAACTCCAGCGCGCGCAATCTGCTGCCGCACAACGGGCTCCGCGTTAGAGATGTAGGTGGCGGAAAGCGTAGTAGTGGTTGTGGTGCTGGTGGGAATTCCGGCATAAGCAACATTTTTGGCAAACTGCCAGGCCTGAAGCGACCAGTTTTCCGGGGTAGTCTGGGCTTCCGCCTGTGCAGCCGCGATTTCCGGGCTCAAATTGGCGGCCAGCCCGACCGGATCAGAATTGATATCATTCACCAGGTTGAAATCCCATGCGTGGTGGAGGCTGGTTGTGCCGCCGTCAATCTTCACATTCTCCGCATTTCCACCGGCATCTGAGCCGCGCGTGGCGGAGTGCAAAGGCTGATGAACGTCGCCGATGAAATGGACCACGAAAGAGAGGGCCTGCAAACGTTCCGCGTTGGACTGGGTTGTGTCAGCCAGGACCGTACCCCAGCGATCAATCTCGGTAAGCACGCAGGCAGACCCACAAGCCGTGTTTACATCTGCGTCCGTCGGGCTCGTCAGCGAAACAGGGATATCAATGAAATGCCATCCACTGGTGCCTGTGGGAGGCGCTGGGTTGGTGAAAACCTGTGTGCAGGCAGCATCCATGGCTGTGCCGCTAGACTGGAATGCGCGTAATTCATCCGGGCAGACTGAAATCTGCGCCAGGGTAAGATTGCCAAGAATGGCCTGGACCGGAGCGAATTGCCCGGACTGCGTCAGCAAGTTTTGAGCGATATCAGCTACTGCTTCATGCCCTTCAGCGGACCAGCCAAAGAGGTTTGCACTGCCCAGGACAATCACGAACAAAGCGACCACCCTACGGAATCTTTGCATCTTCATCGTTTGCCTTTCCTCCAACAGACGGTTTGGCCGTCAAAAACCGAGTTGAACTCGATGACGGCTTGCATCAACATACAGGCGCACGCCTGAGTTAAGGCAAAGCTACAATGAAATTTCTGTGAATTAAAAAACTGGGTTTCAAATTGGAACTGATTGCGCATGCAAGCATCACCAGTGAACGGCGCATTCACATCCAGTTGGCCGTGGAAAGAGCGAGGCTGTAGCCTGCAATGCGGCTCTTCCTCTCGTTCAAAACTAACGCTTTTCCCTATTGATCGCAGTGCAGCGCAGGGTTCCGTTCTGGTTAGCAATATCACCGCCGCATTTCTGGACATCGCGCAGGCTGGCGCTGAGCCAATGATCCTTGCCGTCATTGCAGGTGGCGTACAGCGTGGTCCCTTGCAGCCGGACGTCTCTACAGGTGGCGATGTAGGAACCGGGCGGCAGCACGCCGCTGGCTTCACAGTTCAAAATGCCGTTGATATTGGCAACGCCCTCAGCGCAGCGATTAGCTTCCTTGAGCGAGGTCGGCATCTCCCGGCCATCCAGGCTCTTGCAGACGGCGTGCAGCGTGGTGTCTTTCATCTGGATATTTTTGCAGCTCTCTGTATAAGACCCGGCCGGCTGTGAAGGCGCCGCGGCCTTGGCTCCGCCAGCGCATTCCAGCTTGCCATTTTTGTTGGCAATGTCAGAGCACTTTTCATAATGCGAGAGTTTGGTGTCATGGGATTTGCCTGTCGTATCCTGGCAGTTGGCGTAGAGCGTCCCTTTCTTGACGGAAATATCACTGCACGTCTGCTGGTAAGAACCCTCTGGAGTGGCTTCTTGCGCGGCCATGAAACCGGCTGCGCAACCCAGAAAAATCATCATCGCCAAAAAGCTGGAAGTGCTGCTCAAACGCATGCGTTGTCCCTTCACTACTTGGGGTCCTTATTTGCCCAGTATAGTGGAGGTTCCAAGTGCGGCTGAGTGAATAATTTAGCCCACAGGACATGGACTTCTCATTTATAAACAAGGTTGGATGGGACGAGCACACGCGTGACAACTTCTACCAGGCCGGGGGGCCACGCCGGAGTGGGACGGCACGCCTTTCTGGTGGCGGCGGGAATCTTTCTCAGCCGCATTACCGGTCTGGTGCGCGATCGCATCTTTGCCCATTATTTCGGCATTACTTATGTTGCGGACGCATTTAAGGCGGCGCTGCGCATCCCCAACATGCTGCAAAATCTTTTTGGCGAAGGCGTGCTTTCGGCATCGTTTATCCCTGTCTATGCCAAACTGCTGGCCCAGAAAGACCGCGAAGAGGCAGGACGGGTGGCGGGTGCGGTCTTTTCCCTGCTGGCCGTCATCACTTCTGTGCTGGTGCTGGTGGGAGTGCTGGCAACACCCTACATTATTGATGTGATCGCCTTTGGGTTCAAAGGCGAAACCCGTCGGCTCACTATTCAACTGGTGCAGATTTTGTTTCCCGGCGTCGGACTGCTGGTAATGTCGGCATGGTGCCTGGGAATCCTGAACAGTCACGGCAAGTTCTTTCTCTCGTATGTTTCCCCGGTTATCGTGAACGCCACTTTTATCGTGGTAATGCTGGCGATGGGCCGACGCGCTGACATGTCTCACTTGGCCGTTTACACGGCCTGGGGATCGGTAGTGGGGAGTGGATTGCAATTTCTGGTGCAGATTCCGATGGTGCTGCGACTCGCGCCAGAGTTGCGAATCTTCTTCCGCTCGCTTACGGAAAACGTGCGCGTGGTGATCAGAAACTTTGTTCCTGTGTTCTTCAGCCGTGGCGTGCTGCAATTGAGCGCTTATATTGACGGGTTGCTGGCCAGCTTGCTTCCTGTAGGCGGTGTGTCAGCGTTGGCCAACGCACAGGCCCTTTATTTACTGCCCGTCAGCCTGTTTGGCATGTCGGTTTCGGCGGCCGAACTGCCAGCCATGTCCAGCGCGGTGGGAACAGACGAACAGATTGCGACGACCCTACGGCAAAGGATCGCCGCCAGCACCAAGCGGGTAGGTTTTTTTGTGGTGCCATCCGCCGTGGGCTTCATCGCGTTGGGCGACGTAATCACCGCAACCATCTACCAGACAGGAAAGTTTTCTCACGGGGACGCGGTGAAGGTTTGGACGATCCTGGCGGGATCCGGCGTGGGTCTGGTGGCTTCGACCGTGGGACGGCTGTATTCTTCAGCTTATTATGCTTTGCGCGATACGCGAACGCCTGTACGTTTTGCGGTTATCCGTGTGGTTCTGACCACAGTGCTTGGGTATTTGTGTTCGCAACAGCTGCCGCTGTTGTTGCACATTGATCCATTTTGGGGCGCGGCGGGGCTGACTGCATCCGCAGGCTTTGCCGCGTGGGTGGAGTTCACGCTGTTGCGTCGCGGGATGAACTTGAAGATAGGACGCAGCGAGTTCCCTGCTTCCTACTTTGCCAGGCTCTGGCTGGCTGCGATCATCGGCGCGGCAGTGGCGTGGGGAGTAAAGCTGGGATTACATCCACAGAGGCCGATTATCGGAGGCTTGCTGATTCTCGTTCCTTACGGCGCGGTGTATCTGGGCTGCACTGCGCTGATGGGAATCGAACAGGCAGGCGGGCTGGTGAGGAGAGTGTTCTCAAAATCCCGAGCATAGCGAGGGATCGCTATAGTCACGGAAAATCTGTCGGCTTGGGCAAGAACTAAGTCGGGGACGGTAAGAGTTGCTCTGGACGAGCAGCAACGAATCTAATGCCTCGGCAATCCTCTAAGACTTCGAAGGAGGTAGGGATCCCTCGCGAGCTCGGGATTTCAAAAAAGCCCTACTCGATCACCCTCATCTTTGCCCAGTCATATTGGAACTTGTGTCCGCAGTCCAAGCAGACGACGTAGTGTTCGCCGGCGGGAGTGGGGACGTCCCAGTCTGAATTGACGGCGCGGCGTTTGGGCGCTGCGGCTGCGGCAAAGGGCTGGGATATCTTTTTGTGCGAGCAGCGAATCGAGAGCAACTGGAGAATTTTATTGACCATGGACTTCTTTCCACCGAACCCGTTCCCGGGTGCTCCCCGGAGGAAGCACCCTGAAAGAGGGCAAATGGGACTGCCTTCCCAAGAAAAATTATGCAGTGGCCGTTGTCATGCGCGGCGAATCAGTGATTGAGGTGGCTTCTTTGCCGCCCAATTCCTTCGCGCCGGGCTTGCGAATATCAATCGAGCCCTTGAACCATGCGCCGTCTTCGATCGAAATTCTTTGGCAAACTACGTCGCCGCCAAGTGAACCTTCATTCCGGATGTCGACCCGGTCGCTGGCAGTGACGTTGCCCTTGACCTTGCCCAGGACCACGACTTCCTTGGCATTGATGTTGGCCTGGACCTGGCCGTTGCGGCCGACCGTTACTCGGTTGCCGGGCAGGTTGACGGAGCCTTCCACGCGGCCGTCGATATATAGCGATTCAGAGCCGGTCACTTCGCCCTTGATGACGAGCGATTTCCCGATGGTGGCTTGCTCCGTGTTGTTGAGTACGGCATTGCGAGGCGCGGCGACCGGCGTCGGCTCGCTAGGCAGGGTGGGGGTATTGCTCATAACTGGTTTCTCCGGTTCCGCTGCGGGTTTTTGGTTCGGATTCGTCGGTGTTGCGGTCGTGCCAGCAGGCTTCCACATTATTTTCTACATCCTTTCGATTCTGATGGTAATGCGCAGCCAGCTACTTTTCGCCCGCTGCTATATAAAACATATTGGCCGTTGGGGGGACAACCAAGTAAGGCGACGGCACGTTAATAACCAAACTCCCGGCTATTCCGCCAACTCCAGAAACTCTGGTTTGGCCATGCCTTCACGCAGTGCCCTCACGCATCCGTCTCCCCGGACACTGCTTGACTGGTGTAAATATTCCTCCGTTGTTGGCATTTCTTATATCGGGCAAGCCCCTTAGAAGGAAAATCCTTTTCGCGCTAGGATAGGATTAAGAGGAATCGGTGATTTTCGCATCCTCGCACCTGCTCCCCGCTAGCCGATTTCCCGATTTGCGGTTACCAATTTACCATTAACCAAATTGATAATGCCATGCTTTTAACCGATTCTTGCACCTAATCAATTGAATGCTGACTGAACAACAGATCCTCCATTACGTCTCCAAACAGCCTAAGCACATGGCCGGCTTCAAACAGCTCATCCATGACCTGGGCCTCAAGGGCAAGGACCGCCGCACCCTGCAGCAGCTCTTGCGCGACCTCACGCGCCGGCGCAAGCTCATCGCCATTGGCAAAGAGCGCTGGGGCCTGCCGACCTCCGCCAGCAACCAAGACCTCGTCGTCGGCAGGTTACGTATGCATCGCGATGGCTACGGCTTCGTCATCCCCGAACCCGGCTCGCTCCCGGCACGTGCCCAGGGCAAGCTCCAGGGCGATATCTTTATTCCTCCGCCCGAAGTCGGCAACGCCATGCATGGTGACCAGGTTCTGGTGGAAATGGGCCGTCTCCGCCATGACGGCAAGGCTGAAGGCAGGATCGTCCGCGTAATGGAACGCGAGCAGGAAACCGTCGTCGGCATCTTTCACTACGGCAGCGGCCGTAACTTCGTCACGCCGATCGATGAAAAGCTGGCCATGGAAATCATCATCCCGCCCGGCATGGAGTACCCCAAGCCGGAAGACGAGGAAGGCGGGCCATCCAAAGACGACCGCGATACCCGTGTGGCACAGCCGCCCTCGGCTGTGGGTTTTCATCATGATCGTGGACAGCAGGCGCCCTCGCCTGCGCACGAGAATCTCAAGGTTTCTGTGGCACAGGCACTCCTGCCTGTGCACGATAAAGCTCCCACTCCCAAACACCCCACCCGCCATAGTCCTCATCGAGTGTTAGGCGAAGAAGCCCAACGCAAAACCTGGGACGACCTGGATAACGTCGTCGTCGAAGTAGAAATAACGCAGTGGCCTTCCGCCACGCAGAGCCCGCGCGGGCGCGTCAAAGAAATCCTCGGCTATGAAGACGATTTCGGCGTTGACGTGGAAATGATTATCCGCAAGCACCATATCCCGCACATCTTCCCCGCGGAGGTGCTGGAAGAAGCGCAGGAGATCAACCCGGTCGTCCACCAAAAGGAAATCGCCGCGCGCCGTGATTTCCGCCATCTGCCTATCGTCACCATTGACGGAGAAACCGCCCGCGACTTTGACGATGCCGTGCTGGTCACCCGCCTCGACAACGGCAATTACGAGCTTCAGGTCCACATTGCCGACGTGGCCCAGTACGTGGACGATGGCTCAGCCATCGATGAAGAAGCGCGCAAGCGCGGAACGTCCGTTTATTTCCCTGACCGCGCCGTGCCCATGCTGCCGCTGGAACTTTCCACTGATATTTGCAGCCTGCGTCCTGATCTTGAACGCCTGGTGCTGAGCTGCATCATGGAAATCGAGCCCAACGGAGAGATCGCATATTACGAACTGGCTGAAGGCGTGATCCGCTCCGCCCAGCGCATGACCTATACCGACGTGAACGCCATCATTGAAGCGGGTAAAAAAGATCGTGGACCGCAGGCGCCAGGCACGGATTCTTATAAAAATCGTGGACCGCAGGCGCCCTCGCCTGCGCACGAGAATCTCAAGGGTTCTGTGGCACAGGCACCGGGGTCCCCAGAGCGCGCCGGTTCTGCACGCGCTGGGGTGGAGGCACTCTTGCCTGTGCATGGTCGCTCTCACGAATCACATGAGGGCAACAAAGGACGTGAATCCACCTCCGATCACCAGATCACCCGATCACCAGATCACCGGATAGCCGAAACAAATAAAGCGATCCGTGACCACTACGCCTCGTTGGCTGAAAAGGTTGATCTCATGTACGAACTTGCCCAGATCCTCAACCGCAAGCGCGTCAAGCGCGGTTCTATTGATTTCGACCTGCCTGAGCCGATCATCGAATTTGACGAGCATGGCCTCATGAAGAGCGTTGCGGCTTCAGAGCGCAACTGGGCGCATCGCCTGATTGAAGAATTTATGCTCGCCGCCAATGAGACTGTGGCTTCGCACCTGGAGCAGCGCGGTGTGCCCAGCCTGTACCGCATCCATGAAAAGCCGGACGCAAAGCGCATTTATGAGTTTGAAACCCTTGCCGCCAGCTTTGGCTATTCGCTCGGCGTGGGCGCGCTACCCATCAAGCGCGTGCAGACCAAAGGTGATAAACGCCATTTCCGCGAATCCGGCCGCCGCGCCCCGACCATTGAACTGCCGGAAGAAGTCCACGTAACGCCGCGCATGTACCAGAAGCTGGTCCAGAAGATCTCCGGCAAGCCGGAAGAGCGCGTGCTTTCTTTCCTGATGCTGCGTTCGCTCAAGCAGGCTCGCTATTCAGAGGTCAATGAAGGTCACTTCGCCCTGGCCGCAAATGCTTATACGCACTTTACCTCACCCATCCGCCGCTATCCTGATCTGATCATCCATCGCATTCTGAAATGGGTGCTGCGGAATGAGAATGAAACAACATCAAATAAGGATCGTGGATCGCAGCCGCCCTCGGCTGCGCAGGAAAGTCTCAAGGGTTCTGTGGCACAGGCACTCTTGCCTGTGCATGGTGAATCCCACGAGACACACAAGGGAAGAAAAGCTCGTGGGCACGAGTCCGATCACCAGATCACCCGATCACCCGATCACCCGATAAAATCGGCCAGTCACTCCCCAGGAGAAAGCGGCATTCCCCTCCGCTTCCGCGCCCAGCAATCTCATGAGGCTCATTCTCCCTGGTCCAAGCGCGCAGAAAAAGGCTCCTCGGCCCGCCGACGCCTCTCCTCCATTCCGCTTGCCGGCCCTATCTCAGAGCCTGAACTGCATGAAATTGCCGAAAGCTCCAGCACATCTGAACGCGCCGCCGCTGAAGCTGAGCGCGAACTGCTGGAATGGAAGAAGCTCAAGTTCATGGAGCAGCGTGTGGGAGAAGACTTTGACGGCCTGATCGTCAGCGTCACCAAATTCGGCTTCTTCGTGGAGCTGACGGAGCTGTTCATTGAAGGCCTGGTACCGCTGAACTCGCTCACCGATGACAACTACGGCTACCACGAAAACACCCGGCAGATCATCGGCGCCCGCAGCAAGAAAACCTACTCCATCGGCGACAAAGTTCGCGTCATCGTTGACCGCATTGATCACATGCAGAAGAAAGTCCAGTTTGCGGTGTTGGAAGACAAGCCAAAACGCAGCGAAAAGCGTCACAAGAAACGAGGATGAAGTTCAGATCACCCTCGGAAGTCTGTAGGGACAGTAGTTGAATTTTGCGGCACAGGCACTCCTGCCTGTGCAGCATAATCGCACGATGCTTACTGGGCACAAGAAGCCATCCCTCAAAAACATCGTGGACCGCAGGCGTCTTTCTTTGTTCCCAATCAACCGCTTCTTTTTCGCCCAATCAAACCGCTTCTTTCTTTGTTCCCATTCGGCAGTTTCTTTCTTCCCAAATGAACGGCTTCTTTACTTCGGTACCCATTTTGCGATCGCCCGCGGGAGCGAATGCGACTAAGGGCGAGAGCGAAATGGGTACCCACGCATGGGATGGTTCCCCGAAGTATTTAGGGCGAAATGGATGCTTAGACTATCGTACCCAGCGCCGTAGCCGCGTCGAGAGATTAGCCCACTCTGAAGGCGAGTGCATGCGAAGCCGCAAGGGTGGGAAAGTGTGAGGATGATTAGAGCCCCAGCCGGGGCGGCACAGGAATGGATATTCAATGGGAATACGGTGACAGAAGACATGTTTCCCGTACGCTCACTTCCCAAAACGTACAACCGCCGTTGTCTCGACATCGACTGGTTCGCCGTTTAAGAGATAAGGGTGATATTTCCACTGCTTCACCGCTTCCACCGCAGTCCGTGCCAGCATTGGATCTCCGTCTATTGCTCTCACATTTCCCACGGCTCCGCTCTTGTCGACCCAAAACAACAACGTCACATCGCCTAGCTTCTGCGGGGCTTCCGAATACACGGGCTTCACATAATGAATGCGCGATTGATCCATCACTCCCTGGCTTACGCGCAACGTTATTGGCAGCCGGACGGAGTTCGGCGACCACGAGGAAGTTCTGCCTCCACACCCTGCCAAAAGGCAAAGCAGGGCCACGGCGGCCATGCCGACGCTCTTCATGCCCAGAACCATACACCTATCCCTAAGATATGCAATCATCATTCTTCTCCGCGCCTCCGCGTCTCCGCGGTGCAAAAGATCCTACCCCAACCTCTTCACCAACCCCTTCAGCTCAATCACCGGCAGCGGACACTCCGGCCAATTGTGCGACCAGCACACAATGATGTCGGCTTTGCTCGCATCGTGAAAATGTTTCAGAAAATTCCGGCTCTCATACTCAAACTCAATCCACACTCTCTGCCATCGCTCCAGGCCCACCTGCCGCAACGCCTGGCAATCCGGGAACTCCGTCCTTATCAGCTCCACCACAAACCCCAGGTCTTTCGCCAGCAGCGCAAACAGAAACAGCACGCCCTGTTCGTTCGTCGGCCCGCAAGACATGTGCATCGATGTCAGCGGCGGCCCCAACACCGGACGGTCCGGCAGCTCATACGCGCCCGTGGCCTTTAAATCCACCGGCCTCTCCAGCATCCATGCCGACTCCGGTTCGCCCTTGTAATGCTCTCGAATCATGTTTATTACGTCCGCATACTCGACATCCAGTTTCTGCTGCCGCGCATATTCATGCATACCTCGCGGCATCTGCGCCCACCTCTTGAAACGCGTCGTCAGCGGACGCACGCTGTACTTGCTCTGGTGCTCGTACTCGGTCATGGTCGGGAGCTTCTTCATCTTGCGCACGATCACCGCCCAGTCGCGGAACAGTTCGTCCATCGGGACTTCAAATCCCGCGCCTAAACAATCCAGGCCGCTCTCGTGCAGCGCCAGCGTGTATGTCCCCAGATATTTTCGGATCGCTCCCATCTTGGCCGCGGGAAAGTGGTTGAGCAGTTCCGCGTACTTGGGAGCGCGGCCTAGATTTTGCGCGCACTCCTTGATGGCTGCAATGATGTCTTCCTTCTTTACTTGTGGCATGTTTTTCTCCAAATAAAAAAGCCACCCCTTCCGGGTGGCTCTTGATTTTCGATTCTTGACTCTTTCGGCTAAAACCGCATCGCGTCCATAGGCGACACAAGTGTCAGGGCACGAGTTCACTCGTGCCGTAACGGGCTAAAACAAAAAACCTCCTTGCGCCGCAGGCCAGCGCGCAGCGAAGCGGAGCGCCAATAACTATTTGTTGACACGCTTTCCCAGCCGACGAACCAATATGCGGCCCCATCTCTACAGGGATCGATGTGGTTAACTCCAAGCGCCGTTCGCGACGCCCCTTAAACTTGCATCCTGACGTCAGCTTTTACGGTCTGTAGGTAAGGCTGTTTTGTGGTTTGGTGGCAGACTTCGTTGTGGTTTTCTTGCTGGGTTTCATTTTCTCGTATTCTCCCACTGTGGGCATTATGGACCCCACAAGGGTACGCCGCTAAGAGAACTTTCCCCTTTACTTACTAGTGTCAAAAACGCCACCCTCCGGGACACTTTTTTTCAACTTTATTTTTGCCGCCTCCCTTAACCAGTCCATCCCATTGCGGTCAAAGCGTTTCCAGGCCGCCTGCAGCGCCTTCCGCGACTCTTCGTCCGGCAGTAGCCGCATGGCCTGCTCGCGGCTCATTCCGGCAAGTCGACACCTGAGCACCTTCATCTCCCATTCATCCAGGCCAGCCGCTGCTGCCCACTTGTTCCAGTCGGGCCTTACTGAAGGGCGCGCATCCAAATCAAGGCCTTCAAAGCTGTCATTCATTTCCCGGACTGTAGCTTTCCATTCCTCTGAGGGCGGCGTCACAATCGCAAGTTCCCGTGGCATTTCAGAAGCCAGCCAATCCCGATAACTGTCATGTTCATCAACGGGATCGTCCCAACCCCGCCCGCCTGCCGCTCCGGCCCGCCAGATCCCGTCTTCGCCTTTGGCCGCATCGCGGCTATCGTAGTGGTGGCCAAGGTATTCCAACGCTTCCTCGCCCGATATTTTTGCGCCATCACTCCTGCTGCTGCCCACCGGGACCAGGTTCCCGCTATCTTCCTTCACCAGCCCCATCTTCAACGCTTCGCGCTTGGCAACGGTCTTTATATAGGTCTTCGGGTTCTTCGCCGTTCGCCATCGTCCCTGCAGGACGGCTTCGCGGATGGCCAGAAAGTATTGCGGCCCCAGGCGTAATTCCTGCATGATCCACACCCACACAGCGCTGGATTGCTCCACTCCGAGCTTAGCCGCCGTTTCCAAGGCGCCCAGCCATTCCGCCTTGGTAGAAGATGATCGACCCATATTCCCCTTTCAAAAAGGCAGGAAATGAGTTTACAATTGTAGGCGAACAAAAAGCAATATAATTCTTGTCTGATTCGCCACACGGCTGTTTCCAAGCCTCTCCGGGATGGCCCACACGCGTCGCCTTCTCGCTCATCCTCCTCTTGTTACAATGTTCCCATGCCTCGTATGGTCAAATGCGCAAAGCTGGGACGCGAACTCCCCGGCCTGGATGAGCCCCCTTTCGATACCGAACTGGGACAGAAAATTTATGAAAATGTGAGCGCCGAAGCCTGGAAGATGTGGGCCGAGCACTCCAAGATGCTGCTCAATGAATATCGCCTGCAGCCCTGGAAGCCCGAAGCACAGCAATTCCTCGTCGAGCAGATGCAGCAGTATTTCTTCGGCGCGGGAGCGCAACTGCCCAAAGAGTTTGTTCCGCCACCCAAATAAGGCCACGGATGGCCGGCTCTCATCGGAATTTCATCTGGCAGCTATATTTTTCGCCGATCAGGGCTGCACTATACAAATGGCTGCACCCTTTCGGGGTTGGATTGTTTATCAAATCAACCCCGCAACTTTCCTTCAGCGTGTTGGGCCTTTGCTGGGCGCCGTTCATCTGCTCAATCGGCCAATGTTATAATCAAAGCGAACTTTCCGCTGTGAATCACCCCATTTCTTGCGCAGCGGACTTTCCTTTGTCGTCGGGACGTGGCTCAGCCTGGTAGAGCACTCGCTTGGGGTGCGAGGGGTCGGCAGTTCAAATCTGCCCGTCCCGACCATTAACCCCAGCCTTCACCAATCAGCCGTCAGCAATCAGCTTTTTCAGCTGCCGACCGCGAGCACTCCAAGGCCATCGCGGCGAAGCGCAGCGGAGACGCGCAAATAAAAGCCTTGCGAGGGGTCCGTCACGCAGTGACGCACGCAGTTCAAATCTGCCCGTCCCGACCATTAACCCCAGCCTTCACCAATCAGCCGTCAGCAATCAGCTTTTTCAGCTGCCGACCGCGAGCACCCCAAGGCCATCGCGGCGAAGCGCAGCTGAGACGCGCAAATAAAAGCCTTGCGAGGGTCCTGCGCAGTTCAAATCTGCCCGTGCCGACCATTCTTGATTTTTGGCTCTTTGAAAGATGATATCGAAGGGCTTTCTATATGTAGGATAAAGACTTGCGCCATCTACACGGCAGTTCAAAAGTACCTTTTTGAGTAATTTGCCCTGTTCTGACGGATTCTGCGTAAGATATAGAAAATAAGCCTGATGTGCGAGTTCTAAAGTCCTTTTTGCAGTAAAAAGAGTATCAGGACTCGACTGTTCCAAGCCCTGCATAGCGAAAAGAATCTGCTGTTCTTCCTGCTGCCACTCGGCATTTTTGCGCTGCCAGAAGTCCTCGGGGATTTTTCCGTCTAGTTTGTCCATATAGGATTGGTCAATGCGCTGGCGCACTGCGGAAAGGCGCTGCTCTAGCTTCTGGCGCTGTTGTTTTTTCACGCTCTCGCTGCTGGTGTGGCCTTCATTCATGCGCTTTTCAATCTGCGCCAATGCGTCATCGGGAATATGGATGTTCTTGAGCACGTCGCCTAAGCGCTTGCCTAGCTCGGCCTCAGTCATGCGGGGCAGATCGCATTTGCCCTTGTATCCGGTGCAACGGTAATAGGTGTATTTCTGCTTCTTGAATTCAGCGGTCACCATGCAATCGTCATAAGCGCAGGTAAGCAGTCCACCAAAGGCGAAGTCATGCTTCTGGTACTTGGGCTTGTTGTGGCCGTCTAAAACGTCCTGAACGCGCTGGAACAATGCGGGGCTAATGATGGCGGGATGGGTGCCCTTGTGCTGTTCACCGTCCCAAGTGAAGAAACCAAGATAAAAACGGATTGCGGAGAATGCCGTCATGGATGTGGCTCTTAGCGATGGCCTTTCCGGTTTCCGTGTGTATGATCTGGCGCAACTCGGCCAACGCGCAATTGCCGTTCGCGTATAGCTCAAAGATGCGTTTTACTACTTCGGCGTTTTCGGGATGGATTTCAATATTGCGCTGAAGCTGGTTGTTGCGATAACCCAAAGGGGCGCGGCCTGGGTAGACGCCTTGAGCGGCCTTCTCTTTCATGCCCTTTCTGACTTCCTCGCGCAAGTTCTCAATGTAGTTACGGGCCATGAGAACCTGAAAACCGTGCATCAATTTGGCCTGAGACTTGGAATCTTTATTAAGTACCTGACCTTCTTTGGCGAGATGGATTTCCACGCCTAAATCTTCGAGAGTCACGTAATCACGGAAATTGCGATACAGGCGGTCGGTCTTCTCGACAATGACAATACGGCAATCCGGGTGCTTTTGGAAAAAGCGCACCATCTCATCAAACTGCTTCCGGCCTGTACACTTGGCCGTTTCCACGTCCACAAACTCACGGACAATCTTGATTTCGCGCTTGAGACTGCAATCTTTGTTGAGTTTGATCTGTGCCGGGATGGAAAAGCCTTCGCGTTCCTGCTCACGGCTGGAAACTCTGGCGTAGATGACACCCTTTTTCATAAGTTCTCCGTTATACAAAAAATACACTGCTGCGCACAAAATTTTTTTTCTTCATTTTTCCCATAAGCAGGGCGAAGACAGGAGCGCGGAAGGGAGCTTTGTCAAGGCCGCTGGTTTCTGGCGCCGCGCTAGCGGTCGAAGCGCAGCGGAGAGCCTTTACTAAGCTCCCGCGCTCCGTAGCATCTGCGGGGGAAAAATGAAGGTGAGATTTCTTCCGCTTGGAAGTCATGCGATTTTCCTCTTTCTGTCCCATTCATCGAGCAGCAAGAGAAATTCGCAGATGGCGTCTAGCTCCTCTTTGCTGAAAGGGCCATCGGGCACAGGCAAATTGTCAGGGTGAGAGTCAACCCTTGGGGGGACGTGCTCGGAATCATCGAATTGGGGCCGGGTGGCCATAACTGCTGCCTGCTACTCTCCGATAGAAATACCCTGGCCCTCGGACATGGACGGTGCGTTGCCTGCTTCGCTTGCCATTGCTTCGCCCGACTGCTGTTCGGCGATTCCAGTGCTTTGCTCCGGGCTTATCTCTTCCCCGGCGTCTGTGGCGGTTGAGTGCGTGGCCTCGCGGCTGAGGTCGTGGGCCAGCTCCGTTTGGTCGTTGGTGTAGATGTGGGCATCATAGCGGGCGCGTGAAATAGAGACATAAGCCATGCGCTCATTAACAAGCTGTTCTCCAAGTTCGGTATCCACGTGAACCAAAACGCGGTCGGCGGTCTGGCCCTGGCTGCTATGGCTGGTGAGGGCGTAGCCGTAATCGAGATGTGGATGGTTTTGGACATTAAATTCAAGATGCCGCCCAGAATCGGTGTGAATGCCGATCTTGCCGCTTTCGTCCACATGTTCAATGGTGCCTAGCTCCCGGTTGGCAACGTGCAATTCTTTCGACGGCGCGGTGAACTGTACGCGGTCGCCTTCAGAGAAATCGCGTTCGGCCTGACGATAGACGGAGACACCCATCAGGTCACGCGGGTTATAGGTAAGTTCTTGTCCGTCCTGGCGTTCTACAGTCAAGCGGTTTTGCTCGTGGTCTATCGCCGTTACAGTGGCATATTCGCCGGACTGGATGCCTACGGCCTTGCTGCCTCGGGAATACCTGAGCACGTCATCTTGCGCGTACTGCGCGGCCCAAGCGCGGTCTGCACCCGTTAATTCCTGCCGTGGTTCCAATACGGTGAAGGTATGCGCCTGTTCGCTCGCTTGGCCGCGCTGCTGCATCTGGCGGTGAATCAGCAAATTCAGGTCGCGCCGGGATTGGTTATCGGGCGAGATGACCAACGTATTTTCCGGTTGCCGTGCGTAGTTGCTGGCGATCTGCTGAAGCCGCTCTTGGCGGTCCTCGATCTGGTGAATTCTGCCCTGCTGTTCCAAGCTACTGACGGCCTCGCGGACTTCGCCGCGGGAAAGCCGTTCTACGGCATCTTTTAACGCCGGGTCTTTCTGCCTGATGATTTCATCTAACTGCGCCGTCCGCATCCCGGCTTCCTGTAACTGGCTGTACGGCCGTCCGGCTTCTACGGCTTCATGCTGGCGCACATCGCCCACCAGCAGAACGCGGTCTTTCTGGCCCAAGCGACTCAAAAACTCATTCACCTGACGGGTTCCGGCAAGGCTCGATTCATCGACCACGTAAAGACGCCTTTGCTCGGCTTCCTGCGGCTGGCCGCGTGTCAGATGATGTTGCAAGGTGTGAGATTCAATCCCTGCTTCCTCAAGCTTCTGCGCGGCGCGGGATGTCGGGGCAAAGCCTTCCACCTTGTAGCCGTCGCGCTCCGCGCCATGACGAATGGCGGTGAGCGATGTGGTCTTTCCCGCGCCTGCTACGCCTTCAAGCGCGGTGATGCGGTCACGGCTGGACAGGATCTCCTCAACTGCTGTCCGCTGACTGTTCGACAAATGCGAGTATTCCTGTTCAATCTGGCGGCGCGTCTCAAAGCTAGTCAGCGCGGGATGCTGATTTTGTCCCTCGCGCATGGCGCGGATGTTCTGGCGTTCAAGCTCTTGCATTTCTTCGGTCGTGAATCTCCGCGCTGCCGCTCCCGGCTGGTTGGCCGTCTCGATAAAGCCGCGCTGCTCAACTTGGCGGCTGAATTCCTGGCGCATCTCAGAGAGCGTTGCTTCGCCCAATCCACGGCGCAAGGCATCACGCATGATGGCGCGTTCGTCGGCTACGGCATCCCGCTCAAGGTTTCTTTCCCGCGCATACCGAAGAGCTTCTTGGATGGCCTTTTGTTTCTGCTCTTCGCTTGCCCGTTCGCCGTGCTGGTTCCGGTCCTTGGCTTCTTCGATGACGCGCTGCGGCTGGTCGCCATACTGCGCGGCCATATCCTGATGGCGGCGCTGCATTTCCTCATGTGGGATATTGAGCTTCGGGTCGCGGGTGCGGTGCTGCGCGATCTCGGCGGCTCCCGCGCCGGCGAATCCGGCCTGCTCCAAATGTTCTTGGATTTGCTGCCGGCGCGGGCTGGACGCGGTGAGATATTCCTGGCTGTAGCCTTTGATTTCCGGCGCTCCCTTGGCGCTCAGTTCAACTTCGTAGCCTAGCTGCTTCAAGCGCAGCGACAATTCGGCGCGATAGATGGCCGTTCCATATTGCTGAGAGCGGTACAACTCGCGGGGCTGCAAGGCGCGCGTCTCGCCGTTCTCCCGCTCGGTTAGGTTGAAGAAAACCGTATGCGTGTGCAGCTGCGGCGCGGCGTAGCCATCGACAGGACGGCTGGAATCATGCTCAAACTTGGCGGCAACCCATTTGCCCGTAGTCTCTGGCGGGTTGTTTCCTCCGATTCGCGCCTGAACGTATTTTTCCATTTCATCAAGGGCCACATTCACAGCTTCCCGGTGCGCCTCCCGGACGCGCTCATCACCTCCAACCAAAGCTGTAACGCTGACGCTTTTGGGCGCTGCGAATGTGGCATCCCACCCGGCGCGGTGCTCCATCGTTTTCACCTTCTCGCCGTTTTCCTTGGTGTACTCATACGGGGCGCGGAACTGGACAAGCTGCTCTCCGGTTAAAGGGTGCTGACCATCGGCCAAGCGTTTGAACTGCTCGGCGTCTACATCACCATTGAGGCCCCATTGCTCGGCCAGCTTGCCTTGCCACTGGCCACGCACACGGTCGCCCTCGGTGTAGTAGTTGTCCTTCGCATTGGCAAACTCTTCCCGGTGATAGCTTGCGGCTTGGCCGGAAGAGAGCGGTTTGGAGATGGTCAGCATACCCGGTTAGTCGTTTTCAAAGATTGATTGTGTCTCCTCTGGCTTCTGCTCCTGCGCCGGAGCACCGTTATGGCTGGGGCCAAAGCGGTTTCGGTCTGGCGGAGGCGGCAGATCGGGCGGCGTGTCTTTGCGGGGAATAAAGCCGTTTGTCCGCTCTCCTTGGGTTGTAGGCCGGGTACGGAATTCCACCACAAGATTGCCGTGCTTGATATAGCCGTGCAGCGCGTCTAGTCCCATGATTACGGAGTCCATCACCAACGGCTTTTTGAAGGTTTGCCGCTGGAAGCTGCGCGAATCACGTTCGCGGCCATCGGTGCGGGTTTCCTGCACACGCTCAAGCTCCACGTCTCCGATGGCTTCCATAATCCATTTGGCCGACTTCGGTTCGCTGGTGCGGAGAAACACTTTGGTTGCAGGTTGCGAGAGCATGGCTTCAGAGTCCAGTCCGTAACGCGCTTCTAGCTGGCTGCGGCCCTGAAAGCCCAGCACCACAGGGTTATTCGATTTCCGGTTCTCCGTGACTGCCGTGTGCAACTGCGGGAGCCGTTGCAGGCTTGCCAGCTCGTCCAGAAGGAACCAGACCGAGCGTGGTCCTGGCCTGCCTTGATTCATCAAGCGCAATACCAGCAGATCAAGCCAGAGGCTTGTCAGCGGTAGCAGGCGCTTGCGTACCTCTGGCGTACTGGTGACGAAGATCCAGCCTTGGCGCTGCTTCGACCATTCGGCGGCGGTCCAGATGCGGGATACCTCCTGCTTCCTCGGCAGCATCTTCAAGCTGTCGGCTACCATGTTGAGCGAAGCCAGTACCCCGGCGCGTTGTGCCGATGCGCCCTGATAAATCATCGCGGCAAGCTCCGTGCCTTTCAGTCTCCGGTCTAGCTCCTGTTCGTGCGAGAGCCACCACACCAATTCATCAGGCGATGGCTTGAGCGTGAGCAAGTAAGCAAACACCTTGCGCGGGCCTTCGACAAAGAAGGGATTTTCCCGGTGACTATCAGGGAATAATGAGGCGGCTACGGTCAGCGCCTCGGCTTCGTGCTGGATTTCATCGGCAGGCGACCAGTACGGCATTCTGGCGTCCAGTGGATTCAAGATGATGTCGCCGCGTGATTGGTCGTAAAACTCCGTCACGTATTCGAGCGCCGGGTCATAGATGATGGCCGAATCATTACGCTCCTCGATCTGCTGCGCGAACTGGCGCATGATGACGGATTTTCCGGTGCCGCTGTCGCCCATGAGCAGAAGATGGGAGCTCTCTGCCTGATAGGGGATGCGTAGCATACGCGCATTACGGCGCAACACCCATTCCCCAAACGTCCTCCGCACGGTGTTGACGATGCCTATTCCGCTGGCGTGGAGCCTGCGATTAAAGGCGGCAACGGTCACCAGTTCCGGGCCCTCCAACCGGATACCCTCGCGTCGTTCCCGCGCATGTCTCAGGTCTGATGGGATCGAAAGCAGAAACACGCCAGCGAACACACCCAAGCCCCACCATAGCGGCACTGCTGCCATCTGCTTCAGTGATTCATCGGCATAGACATAGTGCCGCAGCTGGCCTTCAAGTTGGCGGTTGTCATATTTTCCAGAGGGCAAAAGCGTAAGCTGATACCCACGTTGATATGCCTGCTCGGTGATGACAAGCGGAATCACACGCCCGTTGTCCGCTCGGGTTCTGCCCGGTAGAACATCCTGTTCTCTGGGCACGAATGTTTGGGTTCCACGGACTTCGGCTAAAAGACGATAGTTGCTGTGCTCAACACCAATTGCGGGCGCGAGTGTGGCCCAAAGATAAGTGCGAAACCAATAGCTTTGTAACGGAGTCGATTGCTGGACTTTGTAATAACCTGCGCCTAGCAGTGCAATCAGCCCCAGGATGGATGCGAGAATAAAACCCCTGGGCGTGGCGCGATGCCATGCCCCTGATAAACCCTTGTTTCTTGGCATACAACAACCCCTGCTTTCTTTCTCCTTTCCGGCTGCGCCAGTTCATTTCTTGTTCAACTGGTGCAAACGGTCTATTGCTCGGCGCAACTTCTCACGGTCTGCCAACTCGGTCAAATTTGTCAGTTTTTCGCGGGAAATCGTCTCGCCGGAACCCAAAGAATGCAGCAGGTTGACAGTAATGGTGCGTAAAGCCAGGACTTCGGCTAGCAGGAGAGCGGTTTCATTTAGCGTATAAGAATTGCCGTTTGAATTTATTAAATTGGCCCGGTCTAGCAGCGCCTTCCGGCACCACTCACTGCGGCTCATCCCACTTGCACTCCACAACTGTTCAAGCTGCTTGAATTCTGTGGCCGTCACTTTGGTTGTGATGGCCTTTACAAAGCTTTCCGCATCTCGTTTCATATTGCCGTTCGCGCATCTCGGCTTCTGGTATTGACGCGGCTGAGTATCCGTCTGATTCGGCGCTCGGTCAAAAAATGGAAACTTCGTAAAAGAAAGTGAAAAATATTGACTGTATGGACAATATTGAAAGTCTTGTCATCACCATGGCCGGGGCGCTGTGCGTCACCTGCGGCTATAGACGTATTCCGAGGTATGGCCGATTCGGTCTTCGGAGCAAATTGACAAAGAGAACCAAAGATAGATGAAGACAGACAATCCGGACTAATCCACGTCACGCACGCCATACCCCGGTATAGACGTTTCAGAATGTCTGCTTGACTCGACGGCTCGGAGAAATGCGCACTCCTGCGCACGTTTGCGCACAAATGGCCACTAATGTCACAAGAGGCAGCGCGGGACAGAATGCAGCTTCCAGACCTGAACTGATATGGATCAACAGAAGCTCTGCATCTCGATCCTGGGAGTATCTAGGTTTTGAGCGAACTGGACTTATTACTGGGCCAGATCGCGGATGAGCGGTGGCCACGAGAAGGATGAGGCGTTTGGGTACGGGACCCAGAAGATTGTCGCCATGTAACACGCTGCTGAAAAAATGACCCGAATGATTTTGCTTTTTCTGAGTTGTCAGGACTGAAACCGTCCAATACGAACCTGTGTTAAGCTGCACGCATGAGCATACGAAGGTTCTACGAATCTGAAGGACAACGGACAGAGCAAGAAGGATATGAAACGGCACAGATTTGCGAGAACGGTCACATTATCACCAGCAGTGCCGACTCTTTTCCCCACTACCAAGAGGATCATTGCTCCAAATGTGGCGCGAAGACAGTGAAGACGTGCGCAAATTGTAATGAACGCATTCGCGGCCATTTGCGTGGGGTATTGCCAAGTGTCCATGAGGCACCTCCGCCGAGTTTTTGCCATAAGTGTGGTAACCCGTATCCGTGGACCGAGAAAGGGATCACTGCTGCCAGAGAAATGCTTGCTGAGGTAGAGACACTTACTACCGAAGAAAAGAGGTTCTCAACAAGAGCTTGGATGATCTGGTACGCGATACTCCAACCACTCAGGTGGCAGTAGTTCGGTTTAAGAAATTCCTGCCAAAAGCAGGACGGGAAATAGCCGAAGGTCTACGATCAATCCTAATCAACATTGTCAACGAAGCTGCTAAAAAGGCGCTCTGGCCATAATGACGACAATCGGCATTGTCCATTTGCAATCAAAGAGGAGATCAGCAATTTGTGAACACAAAAGAGAGACCAAATTGTCGCAGAATAATCATCAAAGATGGTTGGCAGCCAAATCCTAAACCCGAAGCTTGGGACGGCAAGACAGCTTTGACACAAGATGGGGAAGAGGTTCGCCTAAACCCCTGGCTTTCGGAAGCAGATGGGAAAGATGATTCAAGAAGGACATTGGGGGAAACCGCTACCGTTGCATAAGATCAAAACAGTCAAGGAGACAAGCAAGGAGCGAGAACGCCGTTTGCAGGAATTGTGCGACAAAATGTTAATTTTGGACGATGCTCGCCCTATTCCTGTTAATTCCGGTGACAAGCTTGTCCGCGTAAAGCACGCATGGCCTTGGCAGTGCGAGTGGGACTGGGACGTTGCCGATCACGTCGCAGTTAAACAGCCGCCATTTCACTACGTGCCAGCCTGGGTTTTCGAAGAGGATAACCCGGTTTCGGCCACTGGAAGAATGGTCTTTGCTTTTCTGTGCAGTCGTGGCTTGCTAGACAAAGAGAACGTGAATGATGGTCCCACGGATGTAGGTGTGTCCAAGAAGGATATTGGACGCGCACTTTTGATTTCAGATAGTGTTGCGGAGCGTGCGCTCCTTGAGCTAGAGGATTTAGGAATCGTAAACATTGAACGATGGAGTCTCAAGTTTAAAGGGCATGAAGGATACTGCAATTTTTACAATGCAAATTCTCTTAAAGCAATCGAGGACCCAGGGCGTTGGGCCCGAATCAAAGCTGCCCAAACACAAGCCGGATTCGTTAGTGGCCAGATCGCGGACGAGCATTGGTCGCGGAGAAAGATGAGGGGTTTGGGCATGGGGCCCAGATGATTGTCGCCATGCAACACGCTATTAAAAAAATAAATCGGCTGTGTCTCGGCTAGACCATGTGTCTATTCAAGCCGCTGTGCCTCCTCGACAAGCGCTTTACGGCGCGATTGCGCTGCCTCCTGGATGGCCTTGACTTCGGCTCTCTGACTGCTGATATGTTTGAAAATCGGAATAAACCTTTGCTTCTCCGCCAGAGCACTCTTACATGCTGTCTCCCAACTTTGGACGGCTTGCATGGTCGCACCGCTCCGCATGAACTGCTCAGAAAGGCCACACCTCTCATTCCAGTTTGCAAAGGTTTGATAGAGGCTTTGGCCGTTGCTCAGTATCGACAAATCCCAAACCTGTTCCACTTGAAGATCGGCCTGCCCGCCCGCTAAATCGCCCTGGCCCACATCCAGTGAGACTTGCGTTCTCGTCACAGAATCGACCGTCTGCCTTTCTCGGGCAATCAAGGCCTGCATCTGGCGTTCGATCTGCTCATAAGAATCTTTGATTCGCGGAATCCTGCGCTCATGCAATTCCGCGTCCGCAATCCATTTTTCTGTTTGCTCAACGGTTTCCCGGAATTGACGGGCGCGGCTCAGAAGCTCCACGCTGAGTTTGATGCCTTTGCCCTGGGCTTTTAAGCTGTCTGTATAGCGTTTGAATTCGTCGGCTGTGCCGCGCACCAATACAGGTGATGTGACGTTCCCTTTGGAATCGGTGATTTGAAGGCGGATTGAATTGCCATTGAACGTCCCGGCAACCGTATTGGTAAAAATGAATGAACCAAATTTGAGGGTTACCTGTCCGGCATCAACTGACCCGCTCACCGTCGTTTGCTGTGCTTTGATCTCGCCTTCTTCTTTCAGTTCTACCGAAGTAAAAACGCCGCTGATCTGCCCATTGCTGGTTTGGGTCAGTTGCAGCATCTCTGCAAAGCCGGTTCCATGTCCGACATATGCACCGCTCATTCGGGATTGGCCGGCGGCGGTTGCAGCAAAGGCCAAAACTAATGCCAAACGGATAAATAGATACTTGCGCGCCGGATCTTGCATTGCACGGAAACACCTTTCGCGCATAAGTGTGTTCCCGTGCTGCTGGAGTGTCGAATTACCTTAGTAATAAATCAATGGAAGATGTACCTGGCAAGCACGAACCCCAATACGGCGGTATACCGCCGTATACCCTCCAGGGGTGACGTGCCGCAGCGCCAACCCGATGCCGAAGGCAGCGTGCCTGCATAACCCCGCTCTTGAGGTTGTGAAGGTCGTTAAACCGGGAGCATCGATAGCTGGCTGGATATAGCGAATGAAAGAGTCGCACGGTGAAGGCGTAGCGAGCCACACCGGCTCCGAGTCATGCGGGCTTACCCGCAAGGGGGCGACCGAAGCGTTGACAGGAGAAAACTACGGGCCAAGGAAGTAGGAGCCGCGAAATACCCAAACTTCAGGATGCCGACGCCCTGACACGGTGCGGAAGGCAACATCCCGATGAGCGCCAGCGCGAGCTTGCCGGGAATCCTGCGCGGTCTGTGACCGTGGCACGTAGGGACATATCCAGCACGGAAGTTGGGAGATCCCGCGTTCTCCCGCGAGCTTCACCGCTCACGGGACGTATCGGGAAGTCCAAGGACAGGAGCCGATGATGAACGAACACGGGAAGTCGGACAGACCGATAGTACCGAAGAAGTCTCCGAACAAAGCCAGACCGTTGGCGGCGGAGGAGATGGAGGGAAGGGGTCTGGCCAAAGGAAACCTGGGCCAGCAAAACGCATCCCGGACTCAGAGCCGGACAGACGCGCTCAGTGCGCTGGAACGGGTACGACGCATAGCGGAACAGAGGAAGCAAGAGAAGTTCACCGCTCTGCTGCACCACATCTACAACCTCGACACCCTACGGACTGCGTACCGGCAGATCAAGCGGCAGGCGGCTCCAGGCGTGGACGGGGAAACGTGGCAGCACTACGGCGAGGCCCTTGAGGAAAATCTCCAGAACCTCTCCCATAGACTGAAGTGCGGAGCGTACCGGGCCAAGCCGGTGCGGAGGGCCTACATTCCCAAGGCGGATGGGCGGATGCGTCCGCTCGGCGTCACGGCGCTCGAAGACAAGATTGTCCAACGGGCGACGGTGGAAGTGTTGAACGCCATCTACGAAACCGACTTCCTCGGCTTCTCCTACGGGTTCCGGCCAGGACGCAACCAGCATAAAGCGTTGGATGCCCTGTTCCTGGGACTCTACGAGAAGCGTGTGAACTTCGTGCTGGACCTGGACGTACGCAGCTTTTTCGATACCTTGTCACACGAATGGCTGCTCCAGTTCCTCCAGCACCGGATTGCGGATCGGCGCGTCCTGCGCCTCATCCAGAAATGGCTGAGAGCGGGCGTGCTGGAAGAGGGGAAACGAATCGTGGTGGAGCAAGGCTCACCGCAGGGCGGTAGTATTTCGCCTTTGCTGGCCAACGTCTATCTCCATTACGTCTTTGATCTCTGGGTTCAAGCCTGGCGGAAGAAGCAAGCTCAGGGCGATGTCATCGTCGTGAGATTTGCCGATGATGCTTTGGTTGGATTCCAGTACAAAGCCGATGCTGAAGCGTTTTGGAAGGACTTGAAAGAGCGAATGCAAAAGTTCTCTCTGGAACTGCATCCGGAAAAGACGCGTCTTCTGGAGTTTGGCCGTCACGCGGCGGAAAGCCGGAAGAAACGCGGTCTGGGGAAACCGGAAACCTTCAACTTTCTCGGCTTCACGCACATCTGCGGGAAGACCAAGAGAGGACGGTTTGCGGTGATTCGGCAAACGATTCGTAAACGGATGCAGGCCAAGCTGCGGGAAGTGAGAATCGAACTGCGGCGGCGCATGCACGACCCCGTTCCAGAGGTAGGCAAATGGCTGAGATCAGTCGTGGGCGGGCATATTCGCTACTACGGAGTTCCGTGTAACCGATATGCACTGGCCAACTTTCGCTTTACCGTGGCCGCGTACTGGCATCGTGTTCTTCAAAGACGAAGCCAGAGCGGACGCGTTCACTGGGAGCGAATGAAATGGCTGATCGCCCGCTGGTTGCCTCCGGCCCACATCTGCCATCCCTATCCTTCGCGCCGTGTGCGCGTCACTACCTGAGGCAAGAGCCGTGTGCGGGAAATCCGCCTGCACGGATCTGTGCGGGGGGTACGGAGCAATCCGTATCCCTACCGCGACAGTCCTTCTCCCGACGCCCGCAAGGGCGGCGCAATTCGGCGCTTCAGAGCCGCTCCTTCTCGGCGCAAATGTGGGGTAACGAATTCCTTCCAGGGCTGGGAATTTGACAGCACGTTCTTGATTAACTTCTGAGGGTGCGGCCAGGGTGAGTCAACGGCGTGCACGCGCTGTGCGGTAACTCACCTGCTCCGCATACCAGCCGTTGCGGTGCCAGGGAGCGCAAGACGTTAAGGATAAATCGGATACATTGTCGCGCATGTCACGGCATTGGAGCTTCAGGCAGTGTCGCGGCAAGGAGCGCCCCCTGCCCGCCAGCAGACTACGCGTCTTCACAAGCCCGGTACTCTTCAATTGATCACGAGGGTCAATCAAGAGACTTAGCTATACTATTTCTGACACCAGCCGTACACGTCAGGAGCTGCATGAAACGAACATGGGAAGAAGCGATCCTTCGTTGTTATGCTGAATTCCCCAAAGGCTGCGCATCCGATCAAGATATCTATCGCACGGTTGGAAGGTTCAAAGAATTAAAGCCAAGTCACATGAGATTACAGGCGGGCCAGAGACCTGCTTATCACAACCAAGTCAGAAGCCACATTTCGAATCTAAGTCAGCGCGGTGATCTTCGGATTGTGGATAATGACTTTCATGGATTAACCGCGAGCGGCTGGAAACGAATTTCAGTTTGACGAATCAAGAACAAGAAAAATGTTTGAATTATTTTCACAGACGGTCGGCCCCTTCTTTTTGAGGTAACGTCATGGATACAAGAATCTTGAGATCGTTCCTCTTGGAATCACTTGCATGGCTAATGGTTATCTTGGTGGTCATGTTTCTTGTGCAGCCAAGTTGGACAATAAACGCGCTGGAGCGTCCAATCGAGCGGCCAGCACCTATCATCATTGCGCTCGGTTCTGGATTAGCTGTGGCGCATTTGCGCCGACAGTTTCTCGGACCGCGCAAGACGCTGAGAGCAAGCACGCTTGTGTTGGAAGATAGCACAGGCAAGGGACGCATCTGGTTGAGTGCCGAGGGCGCAACTCCTAACTTGGCGTTTTGGACTGCTGCTGGCTTACCACAAGTAATCCTTTCCGGTGATGAAAAAGAGCCAAGCCTTAGCATTTTCGGAGGTACTCAGTTGAACTCTGCCGCAGTCCTCTCTGTATCCGATGATGGCTCTGGTCTACGGCTCGGGGCTTCTCCTGGTGGAGAGATGGGAATAAGCCTTGATGCCAATCATAAGAAGCCGCGTCTCACTGTTAATTGCCCTGGCGGATATAGCGCCGAACTACAGGCTACAGAGAACGAAGCCAGCTTGTCGCTGACTGATGCCGACGCGCAATATCTGACCAACCTGAGTTTAGACAAGGACGGTGCAGGGTTAGTATTTCATGACACTCTGAAAGCCGGCCCACAACTGACAATTGGAGCGCAGGATGATAGCTCAAGCCTGATGGTCTCAAGCCGAGGCAGCTCTTGCCTTCTTCACGTGGACGAAGACGGCCCCATACTGACACTGCAAGATGCCGAAGGCAACCTTGTACGTTTTTCATCTCAAAAGCAAGAGGACACCTAAAGACTTCTGGTTTCATTTTTCCCGGCATGATTGTACGGAGCGTGTGAGGTTCGTCAAGGCTCTTCGCTTCGCTCCGACCACTGCCGCAGCCGCGCACAAAACGCGCGGCCTTGACCAACCTCCCTTATGCGCTCCTGTTTGCTTCCAGCTATGGGAAAAATGAAAGAAAAAAATTGAGGGGAGAGTTTTGAAGGGTTCCTGTATCATATTTCCAGCACTAGGAAGCAAGGTTTGCCCATGACCATCGAACTCAAGCCAGAACAGGAACGGATTATCCGAGAGGAAATCCGGAACGGCCATTTTCGTAACGCCGATGAGGTCCTGGACCATGCTTTGGCTGCATTGCGCGAGAAAAACTCTTCCCTAAAATCTGAACCGACGAAGGCCCGCAAGAATTTTGCGCAATTCCTGATGGAATCCCCTCTCGCCGGTTCTGGATTGGACTTGGAAAGAGATAAAGACCAGGGCCGCGACATCGAGCTATGAGCGGGTTTTTGCTCGATACCAATGTGATCTCAGAATTTGCCCGCCCAGACAACAAACCCGATCAGCGGGTTAAGCAATGGCTGGAAACCGCCGATCCTGATTCCCTCTATGCCAGCGTCCTCACATTCGGCGAGATCAGAAGAGGAATTGAACAACTCGTGCCGGGCAAACGGCGTACTCACCTGGAAACATGGCTGGAAAAAGATTTGCACGAATGGTTTGAGAACCGGCTTTTAGTTATTGATGAGGCGATTGCCAATCGCTGGGGATTGCTTGCCGCGGCAGCCCAACGAAGTGGAAGGCCACTGGCCATCATCGATGGTCTTCTATCCGCGACGGCACTGGAACACAAATTGACGGTTGTAACGCGGAATAGCACGGATTTCACTAGCGTAGGCGTGCCGATTCTGAACCCCTGGCAGATTTAGGGTTTCTCATTATCCGGGTGTGCCTGGCGGAACCTTCTGAGACATTCTAGCGTGTAGTCAAAAGCATCCTTGGCCGCATCTTTGCCAACGCCCTTTAAGTTATTGCAAATTGGCTGTGACTCTAATTCTCCAGCGTCGATAAGGGACTTTCCATCCTTGGGCCTAAATGTCAAGACTACCGCGTGAGGCTCCTGCGTGGACTCGATCTCTCTTTCCTGCCAAGTCGTGATGAATGTGGTCAACTGTGTACCCCAGATCGGCTGTGCTGGTTTCCCTGGCCCGGCAGCGGTCGTCCCAACCACTGCTGTAGTTGGACCAGTCGTGTATGCGGTATGAGTTCTGTTAACCGATTGATTGATCTGCTCATCCCATCTCACCGTGACCATCACATAAGTAGCCTTTTCCGCGTCGAGGCAGAACTCCGGATATTGTTTTCGCCCGCGTTTCTCAAACCATTTGGACTGGTCCTTCGTAAATGCCACTACCGGCAGCAGCCCAAGTTTTGAATCAAACTGAAACATGGCAAAATATGCCTTGCAGGGCTGAGGTGCTTGCTGTGCATCTGCGGACGGAATCGTGGACGCGATTATCCCCAATAGGATTATTCTGGCGAGGCTCGACATTTCAGACCTCCTGAGCACCAGCAATTATCTCGCTAAAACGCAAACAGTTACATGGTGATTTATGGCGCTGAATCAGATGACGAAAACTGTACTGGATGCTAATTGCTTCATCGACGCAATAAATTCAAACGCGCATGCTAGTGTCGCCGTGCAGATCATACTTAGTGCATGTTCTTCAGGCAAGCTCACAGTCATGGTGAGTCGTCATACGCTATCCGAACTGTCTGCGAAACCCGACGGAGCATACCAGCTTGCTCAAACCTTCGAAATTTTGCCTCACTGGCCGGTTGGATCAATTTGCGAACAAGTGGCCATGATCAAAGACTTGGCCGGGACCTGGGCAGACGCGCACGACAATGAGCGGATGCAGAAGGAACTGGGGCAACTCGCCAAGTCTGGAAATGATATTCGGGATCGAGGAGCGCTGTTGGACGCAATACGTGCAAAGGTGGACGTATTCGTGACTTCCGATCGCCAGCTTGCAGGTAGTGGTCCGGCGAAAAGAATCCAGACAAGCTTTGGAATCCGCATACTGAGCCCCGGCGAGTTGGCCAACGAAATCTCGCAAACGCTTTCCACGCCGTGAAGGATTTACGGACTGGTATCGGCAAATCGTCCAAGGAATTTTTGTGACGTAATTGTGACCTAGCCAATCACCCAGGATCAGCTAAACCCAACAGAATCAACGCTGGCAAATTTTCCTTCCGTGCGGGCTGAAATTAAGTGTTTCTTTTCTAGCACTTTACTCGCTTAGTGGGACAGTAAGAGCGGGATACAGGCGAGCAAAAAGGGAAGGTGGACGGGAGAAGGAAAGCCGGGGGGCCGGGGGGAGTCCAGAGGGGGACGGCCTGAGTGCCCCCTTTGGCGAAATTTTTGCCCCGATTTGATGATTCGGTGGTACACGGCGCAACGATGACGGATGAGATCACAGGGCGGGACAAAGCAAGAGACGCGGCGGGGCGGAGTGGCGCAACGCCACAGCAAGGCCAGGGGCCGGGAGAAACAGCGGGGAATTCTGTTGATGCGCTAAAGCGCCGTTAAATCGCAAGTTCTAAAATCGTCCGGTAGGGCCGACCATTCTTTATCCTGCGAAAACACAATCGATTCAACCGGAACTCGCGGACGTTGGCATGAACTGCCCGAGCGCAAGCACCCCACGGTCAATGCGCCGCAGCGTAGCGCAGGCGCGAACAAAAGCATGCGTCAAAAATCAAACTGCGCGATTCGTGCCACGCTTTACAGTTCTTGATCTGGGACGAAATGCTCACTTGTTATTAAACTTGTTCTCAGGTTGTGCTTATGTTCTGCACACGACATATTCCAGGTAGTAGAATTGCCGAACCAAAATACGGATGAGTCTGACGCGATATGACATACCAAGACCCCAATGCCTCGGGTGCAGCACGGCAGGAGAGCAGCCTTGAGAGCCGCTATCGCAAGCTCCTGCACGCCGTGCCGGACGCTATTCTGGAAGTGGACGAGCAAGGACGGATTACCATTCTCAATGAGGCTGCCGAGCGGATGTTTGGCTATACTCGTGCGGAATTTCTGGGCCTGAACGTGGAAAACCTGGTTCCCGCGGCCATGCGCAGCGGGCACGCGAAACATCGCTCATCGTATGCGGCGCACCCTAACACGCGGCCCATGGGCACCGGCCTGGAATTGCAGGGGCAGAGAAAAGACGGCTCACTGTTTCCCGTGGAGATCAGCCTCAGCCCGAATTGGATTGAAGGATCGCTGCACGTGATTGCTTCCGTGCGCGACATCTCAGAAAGAAAGGCCGTTGAGAACCGTATTCGCATTTTGCGCGAGCAGTATACGTCCGAACTGACGATGAAGAATGAGCAACTGGAAGCGCGCAACCAGGAAGTGGAGCGCGCGAACAGCCTGAAGACCGAATTTCTGGCCAGCATGAGCCATGAACTGCGCACGCCTCTGCATACGATTATCGGCTTCTCTGAGCTGCTGGGAGAGCAACTGGAAGGCCCGCTTACGGAAAAGCAGCAGCGCTTCGTCGGCCACATCCTGCAGGACGCGCGGCACTTGCTGGAGCTGATCAATGAGGTCCTGGACATCAGCAAGATTGAATCCGGACGCCTGGAATTAAAACGCGAATCATTTGACTTTAATGCATGTATTGAAGAGGTGATGGCCGGTATCCGCCATCAGGCCGCAACCAAGAACATTCAACTTGAGAACAAGAACGCTTTTCATGATTCGCTATATGCTGACCGCGTCCGGCTAAAGGAGATCCTTTATAACCTGCTCAACAACGCGGTGAAATTTACGCCTGAGACCGGCCGCGTGTGGATAGAAGCTGCGCGCCAGGGCGATGCTCTGCACATTTCCGTGTGTGACACGGGAATCGGTATTCCAGAAAGAGAACAGCCTTCCATCTTCGAAAAGTTTTATCAGGTGGGCGACACCACGGGAGGTGTCCGCGAAGGCACGGGCCTGGGCCTGCCGATTACCAAACATCTGGTGGAGGTCCATGGCGGCGCCATCAGTGTGGCCAGCCAGCCGGGAAAAGGCAGCAGCTTTCGCCTGGTGCTTCCGCTCATTCAGGAGCAGGCCGCGTAAAATAGTTTCTTAATTATTAATGAAGAAAATCCTGATTGCCGACGACAAAGCGACAAGCCGTGAACTCCTGCGTACCGTCCTGGAACGCCAGGGCTATGAAGTAATGGAAGCGGCGGACGGTGAAGAAGCCCTGCAAAAAGCGTTGGCGGAACAACCCGATCTCATCCTGCTGGACCTGCAAATGCCTCGGCGCACCGGATATGAGGTTCTTAGCGAGCTAAGAAAGGATGCGCGCCATGCCGCGCTGCCGATTATCGCGCTCACGGCGAGCGCAATGCAGGGTGATCGCGAAAGAGCGCTGGCTGCGGGATTCACCGGCTACCTGGCCAAGCCGGTGCCGCTCGTCCACCTGCGGGAAGAAGTCCAGCGCTTGCTCCAGACAAAGGAGTAACGGGTTCAGACCGAGCGCGACTGCTTCACAGCAAACCAAATTTTTTCATCTTGTAACGCAATGCGTCGCGGCCAATGCGCAGTTGCCGTGCCGCTTTTGACTGGTTCCCTGCCGCCTGATTTAGCGCGTCCATCACCAGCTTTTTTTCATGCTCTTCAAGGGAGGCGTTTGCAGACTCGGCTACGCCGCCAGAATGCGCGGACGGTACAGCGGCAGCAGCGCCCATGGCATGCTGCGCGAGAGGAGGAAGATCGGCCACGTCAATCATGTCCGTCATGGTCATCATTGCGCCATGCCCAATCACGTTTTCCAGCTCGCGGACATTGCCTGGCCAGTTATAACGGCCCAGCACAATTTGCGCCCGTTGCGTGAGACCGTTGATCTGCTTGTTGTATTGCTGGGCGAATTTTTTTACAAAGTGCCGGGCCAGAATCGGCAGGTCGCCCATGCGCTGCGCCAGCGGCGGTGTTTGAATCTCCACCATTGAAAGCCGGAAAAACAGGTCTTCACGGAATTGGCGCTCCGTAATCTGGTGGCGCAGGTCTTTGTTGGTGGCCGCCACCACTCGCACGTCGACTTTTTGCGGCGTTAGTGAACCCACGCGCAACACTTCCTGATTTTGCAGCACGCGCAGCAGCTTTGCCTGGGTTGATAGCGGCATGTCGCCAATTTCGTCGAGGAAGAGCGTACCGCCGTTGGCGTGTTCAAACAGCCCCATCTTATCGCGGTCGGCGCCGGTAAACGCGCCCTTAACATGGCCAAACAGTTCGCTTTCAAACAGCGTTTCCACCACGGCGGAACAATTCAGCACCACGAACCGGCCTTTCACCTGGCTGAGCCGGTGCAATGCCTGCGCCACCAGTTCTTTTCCTGTCCCGGTCTGGCCCGTGATCAAGGCCGCGCGGTAGTGCGGCGCAATGCGCCGGATGCGGGAAAACATCTCCCACATTTCCGGACTGCGTCCCACAATCCCTTCAAACTGCGCCGTCTCCAGCACCTTGTCTTCAGCGTGCCTTGCCTGTTGCCGCAACAATGCGGCATCAATGATCCGGCCCACGCGTTCGCGCAACGTCGCCAGGGAAATAGGTTTGTTCAGGTACTCCGCCGCGCCCTTGCGGATGGCTTCCACCGCGGTCTCAGTGGTGTAGTGCGCGGTCATCAGAATCACGTCAATCGCAGGATCAAATTCGGTAATCCGCTCCAGGACTTCAAGGCCGCTCATGTGCGGCATCACCAGGTCCGTCATTACCACCTGGGGACGATGCGTGTAAACCAGATCAAGCCCCTCTTCCGGATCAGACGCGGTAAGGATCTTCACATTGTCTGACGCCAGGGCCGTGGAGATATATTCCAGGCTGCGCAGGTTGTCATCAATGATGACCAGTTCGATCGGATTTCGACCTTCTGCCATGTTTTCTTTCCGGGAACTTGCGTCTGCGGCCAGATGATTTGCCCATCGGGCACGCAATGGGCTGCGTTAAATGGCGCAGCTCTGCGTTTTGCCACTCAGCAGCGATTTTAGCAGCCCGCGTAAGTCCTGTCTTTTCAGTAGCGTCGAATGGCTTCGGAAGTGCTTTTCCAAGGGTGTGCCGGTGAAGACGCTAACCCGGCATTCTGTAGGAGGAAAGAAATGGCAACCATGGCTATGAATACTGTTTCCACGAACATGCCCCCATCGATGTTTCACAACAATCTGCCGTTTGCTCACCTTAAAAATGAGGCCCTGGCGCGTTTTGAGGCCATCGCACCGGAAGTGAGCCGCTCACGCGGTGAAACTCTTTTTGTAGAAGGTGAAACGCCTCGCTGTGTCTTCGTGATACTCTCTGGCCGGGTCAAGCTCTCGGTAAGTTCCCGCGAAGGACGCACCGCCATTCTGCGCGTTGCCGGGCCTGGTGAGATTCTGGGCATCAGCGCCGCCATGAGCGGATCGGCCCATGAGACAACGGCAGAAGCCGTGGAGTTGTGCCGGGTAAAAGCCATCCGCGTCAGCGACTTTCTCCAGCTCCTGCAGCAGTTCCCTGAAGCTTCCGCTGAGGCCACCAGCTGCCTGTTGCGGGAATACCGCGTGGCCCTGAACAATGTTTGCCGGCTCGCACTGCCGAACACGGTCGCCGGAAGACTTGCCTCACTTCTTCTCGAATGGCTTGACGCGCCGCGCGCGACAGCCAGCAATGATCGCCGCTTTATCGTGGCCCTGACACAGGAAGAAATTGCCAGCATGACCAACACATCTCGCGAAACAGTCAGCCGCGTGCTGCACCAGTTCCAACAGGACAAATTGATCCGCATCAAAGGGGCCTCAGTAACGATCCTTCAACCTCAGGCACTCGAACTACTCGCGGTCTAAGGACATGAACGTGTGCGCCATATCTACGACATCTGGAACCAACACGGGACCTGGGCTTCGAAGCATCTTGTGTGTGGATGATTCGAACGAAATACTGCTGATTTGCCAGACCGTGCTGGAAGCAGATGGCTACCAGGTATTCACCGCAGGCAGCGCCGCAGCCGCGCTCCATTTGCTCCGTACGCATCTCGTTGACGCAGTTGTGCTCGATAATGTGATGCCCGGCATGAGCGGCATTGCCCTGGCGCAGGAGATCAAGCGAGTATCGCCAGACATACCGGTGATCCTATATAGCAGCCTGGAGCGGCCCGATGAAGCAGTCCCTGTCATCGATTCCTATTTATCCAAAGGGCAAGGGCCAATTGCGTTGCGCAAACTGATTCGAGTGCTCCTGCACAAATAACCTGCACCGCCTTTTTTCTACAGTTGAGCGCAAAAAAGCCCGGAGCATTTCAATGCCCCAGGCTGCGCACAAAAACTTTCCGCTACTTCAGGCTGCGAATATATTTGATCAAGCCTTTGATCTGATCATCCGTAAGCTTACCGTCATATTTCGGCATCTTGCCTTTGCCTTCCTTGGTAGTCTTGACCAGTTCGGCATCAGATTGCTTGGCCACTTCGGGCGACTGGAAGTCTTTGGCGCCCATCTTTTGGCCGGCGGCTGTCCCCTTGCCGTCAGCGCCATGGCAAACCTGGCACTTTGATTTGTAGAGCGCAGCGGCATCGTCGGCGGCGGCTGGAATGGCCGCTGCCAGCAGCATGCCCAACGCCATGGTGCAGATCATTGCTTTCATACTTCCCTCCATATTGAATATCTCACTAAGTACTAACCCGGAATTGCTAAAGCAGTCGCACTGAACTTTACCAGAATATTAGAATCTCCACCGCAATGTCAGGTGGTCTGAGAATCCTGGCCGCTCTCAATCTGCTTCAGATACATCTTGAGCCCGGTGATCACAATCGCAATGGCAATCAATGAAAGCCCCAGGCCATAGCGGCGATAATTTCGTTCCTTCAAGGCCTCTTTGCCCGCTTCATAATTTTTTTCGGCAGCCACCAGCCCCGGTTGAATATCCTGCTGCACGCGCGCGACGTTGACGCTATGGATCGTGACTCGCGCCTTAGTGAGCGTATCGCGGGTTTGTACCAGATCGAGCTTTGCCGCGCTGACCTCCATGCCGGAGCGTTCCGCCTTACTTAGAATTTGATCGGACCTGTCGATGGCTGCCGCGAGCTGGGCCAGATGGTCCCTGATGCTGTTTGCGGCAACAAAACCGGGATCGCCTTCAGTATGGCACTGTCCGCAGACTGACTTGTCGTCGGTGCCAATCAGCGCATCAGTAGGATGCTGAATGCCGTGATTGCTATGGCAGGTGACGCAGCCAGGCAATCCGGCAGAAGCGAATGCCGCCTTGTGCGGGCTTGAGTCGAATAGTTGCGCCTGGAACACGTGGCACGTGGAACAAACCGCCGCCACTGACGACGCTCCCGGAGGCGTGGCGCCATGATTTCCGTGGCATGTGACGCACGTGGGCGCGCTTAAGTCTCCGCGAACCGTCAGTGCTTCATGGTGGACGCTTTTTTTATATTCCGCGAACTGGTTGGTCGGAATTTTATATTCCTTCATGCGCTCTGCGTCAGAGTGACAGCGAGAGCACGTAGCAGGGACGTTCAGCGGATACACGGTGGACCGCGGATCGTTCGGTGGCCGGATATCGTGCACGGAATGGCAGTCCACGCAGACCGCGACTTTCGTGTCACCGGTGGCCAGCCGTTTTCCGTGAACACTGGTGTGATACTGGCTGAGCTGGTCCGTGCGAAGGCCTGGATTGTACTTGCGCATGACTGCGGGATCGGAATGGCAGCTTCCGCACAATTGCGGAATCTGTGCCCGAGTGACCTTGCCCTTGAAGCCGGCCTTCTTGCCCATGGCAACTTCAGGATCGTCACTGTTGGGGTCGCCGCCGTGGCAACTGGCGCAGGTGAGTCCTTTTTGCCCGTGGATATCCTGGCTGAATTTTTCTTCGGTCACGCCCAGGTTGTCCGTCAAGACGGAGTGGCACTCCAGACATGAGTTTTTTGTCTGCCCGTGCGCGGAGCCGGCCAGCAGTAAGCCCGCGGCCATGGCCAGAAACCATCGAGAGGTGTGTGAAGCCGCGGATTTACTTTGCAAAGTGGCCATAAATGGTCATTCCTATGATGTACGCCAGAGCTACAACTGCCAAAGCATTGACCCATCTACGGGCGCGGGCAGTGTCAATAAAAGGCAGCAGCAGCCAAACCGCTCCCGCCACTCCAAATGCCAGCACCCCCAGGACTTCGCCATCCATGAAAAATACTTTTGAGGGAATCACCTTGAGCGTTTGGAACATGAACAGGAAATACCACTCGGGCTTGATGCCCGCGGGAGCGGAAACAAATGGGTCCGCCTTGACGCCCAGGTCCCAGGGAAAGATTGCCGCCAGAGCGCCGAGCACTCCCAGCGCCACATACCACGCCATCAATTCGCGCAATGCAAAGTTCGGAAAAAACTTCATCTCACGCAATGCGGCAGGTTTGGCCAGCCATTCCGCTTCCAGCTTGGGAGGCACGCTGATGCCGAATCGCTGCACCAGAAGAATGTGCAGGCCGATCAACATCGTCGCCAACCCGGGCAGCACGGCAACGTGAAATCCGAAAAATCGCGTGAGCGTGGCCCCGGTGACTTCTTCTCCGCCGCGAAGAAAGATCATCAGCGGGCGTCCGATGATCGGCACTTGCCCGGTGATTTCCGTTCCTACTTTGGTAGCGAAGAACGCCAGCGTGTTCCATGGCAGCAGATAGCCGCTGAATCCGAAACCCAGCACCAGGAACAGCAGAATCATGCCGCTGATCCAGGTGAGTTCGCGTGGTTTGCGGTAGGCTTTGAGAAACGCCACGCTGAACATGTGCGCAAACGCGGTGAACACCATCAGGTTGGCGGACCAGGAATGGATGGAACGGATCAGCCAGCCGAATTTTACCTGCGTCATGATGTGCTGAACGCTCTCAAACGCTTCATTGGCCCCAGGCCGGTAATAGAGCAGCAGCAGGATCCCAGTGAGCACCTGAATGACAAAAAGAAAGAGCGTAATGCCGCCGAGAAAATACCAATGCGACAAGCGATGGACAGGAACGGTTTTCTTGCGCAAGGGAGCAAGCAGTTCGTTCCAGCCAAAGCGATCGTCAAGCCAGTCGTGCAGTTTGCGGAAGAGACCCATGTCAGGATTCCTGGCGGCGCCGGACAAATATCTCGTCGCCCCGGACTTGCACTTCAAAGGCCTCAAGCGGACGCGGCGGCGGTCCGGAAACGTTGCGCCCATTCACGTCATATTTACCGTTGTGGCAGGCGCACCAGACTTCGCGGGTATCGTCACGATATTGCACCGTACACGCCAGGTGCGTACATGTGGCTGACATTGCCTTGTACTCGCCACTGGTGGTACGTACCAGCAATCCCGGGCGGCTGCCGAAGCGAAATATCTTGCCGCTGTTCGGCTTCAGATCGCCTATCTTTGCGGCAATTACGGAACCGCTGCCCATGTCAGATTCCTTGGGAGGAACAAGAAACCGCAGCACGGGATAAAAAAAGGCTGCCGCGCTCAGGAAAAAACCACTGCCCAGAAGCGCTTCTATGAACCGCCTACGCCGTACAGGCGCTGGACCATGCGGAGATTGGGGAATGCCGGGATCAGAGGGAACCATGCGGCCTCACTGGAATGAACTTGAAATGCGGGCCCAACTTCTACAAAGATGTTCACAAAAAATCGTTGCTTTCCTTCGACCAGCGGACGCTACTTGCCCTTGGGCCCTGCCTTCGCCAGATCACGCATGTACTTGATCAGTTCCGTGAGCTGATTGTCCGTGAGTTTGCCGCCATAGGCCGGCATCTTGTTTTTGCCTTTTTTGGCGACTTCCAGAAGCTCGGCATCCGTTTGTTTCTGGACCTCAGGGCTTGTGAAATCCTTGACTGCAAGTTTCTTGCCGGCGACGCTGCCCGTGGCGTCAGGCCCGTGGCAGATTTGGCATTTCATCTTGTATAGGGTCTGAGTAGCATCTTGGGCAGCGGACTGACGTACGGAGCCCAGGAGCAGACCGAGCATAATGATGGCGATGGCGCTGAGTTTTAATTTCATTCTCTCTTCCCTCCAAAGCGTGGCTTGCTATTACATGGTATAACGCAGTGACAGCGAGAACATGTTTCCGCGGAAATCCCGTGGGAACGTTGGGCCCGGGTTGGACTTCTCATTATAGTCGTAATAGTTCCATCCCGACTTGAACGTCACCTTCTCTGAAACCACGAATGCTATGGAGGCCGTGGGCAGATGGTAGTTATAAGCCAAAGGCCCCGTAGGCGCGATCGGGTTCAGGATCAGGGTATTGCCGTTTGTTGTGGTAACGGCATAGCCCGCTCCGGCGGTGATGCGCTTGGTGGGCCGCATGATCAGTGACGCAGAGCCATAATTCGAGGTGTTGGTATAGACCGACAAGCCGGAAAGAAATGGCGTTCCGCAACTGATTGTGCCCGGAGGATTCAGGTTCGGCGTGGCGACAAAGCAGATGTTCGTCTGCGAGAAAATGTCGTTGTAGTCATAGGAAAGGTCCACACCCCACATGGCTTCAGGTTTGGCAAGCGCGGCGCTGAACCCATAGCTGCGGTTGTGCTGAAGCAAGCCGATATCGGCGCTGGTATTGCGCGCTTCAAGGATGCGAATCGCCGCTCCCAGATTGATCCAGTCCGCCGCCTTGTAACCGGCGCGGACGCGGTAGTCCTGCGAGTGGCGTGGCGTGATACGGAAGAACACATTGTCTCCCGAGAAGAACTCTACATCACTGCTCAAGCGGAACTTCTCTGTGCGGGCGGCAAAACCGACAAGCCCGGTGCTTCCATTGATCTGGGTGAAGTCTTCTCCCACGTCCGCGGCGGGAACAGCCACGGTGCATGTGCCATCAGGATTCAGCGGATGGGCAATGGCCGGAGCGCAAGCGCCACGGTTGGCCAGGGCCGCTGTGGGTCCAGGATAGAAAGTCTGGATCTGAACGTTGTCCACTCTTTGCGTGATTTCCCTGCGCTCAAAGCGGTAGCCAACATGCGCGGTAATGCGCTTGGTGAAGTCATATTCCAGAAGGAAGGTATTGGATGTCCGCTTCTGGCCCAGAAAATCATTGCGGCTGTCCACAATCAAGTCAGCCGCGGAGCTGGAATTGTGCTGCGGACACGTTGCCGCGGTAAACGGCGGTGGGCAGGTGGCCGGCGTGAACACATTAGGATTGGATAAAAGCGTGGCGCCGATAAGGTTAGAAGTGACCAGGCTCCAGTTGCCCGGAATACTGAACCCGTCATACCGGAATGAGTCCACGATACGGAACTTGTCGGTTACGTGGATGGTCGCACCCAAATCTGCTGCCAGAGAAATACGCTTTGCCAGGGCGCCGCCGGTTAGAGAAAAAGCCCGCACGCGATTGCGGCTGGTAAGGCCATTAAATAATTCCGCCGTTGAAGGATCATCGGCCTCGGCGTCTGAATAGTTCAACCTTCCGGAGAGGTCCACATGGTGGAAGTACTCACTTTGGAAGCTGAACTGTTCGGTAGGGAATGAATTGCGCAGGCGTCCAAAACGGCTGTAGCTGAAGTATCCGTTGCAGGCTGGATTGGCAAAACCGGTGCCGAGCACGGTCGGGGTGCATGGTTGCCCCGCGCCTGTGTTGTAAGGGATGCCTAAGTTAACTGGGATGCCGCCTGCCAGCGTGAAACTAGGAATGCCAAACAGATTTTGCAGGCTTGGGTCGGCCAGGTTGGCGGTCGTGTCGCCTTTAAAATAAGTATAGAACTGATCGTAATTAATGCTGGTCCTGGGTATAAAGCGGAGAGAAACTCCAAAATTATAATTATCGGTAGTATTCAAGGTCGGTGAAAATAGCAATGCTTCTGTGCCCTGATGGTCGCTGCTGAAAGTGTTGCCTTCATTCACCACTCTTGACCAGCCCAGTTTTACCCTGATGTTGCCGACCGGGAAGAGCGTGAGATTGGCATCGCTCATCCTGCGAGTTACGAGAAATTCATGCGGCGAGTTCACGATTGGGACAATTGGGACTGAGCTGCCCGGAGCAGTCGGATTCAGCGGATTGGCGAACAGGTCATAATCGAAGATATTCTGATCGCGCCTGAAGCTTGCGTTGAAACTGTAGGTTTTTCCCTTCTGCGCGCGCACCCGGCTCAGGTTGTTAGGATCGCCGCCATAGCCGAAGTTGCTGAATAGAAGATCGTCGAAGAGAAATCCCTTGTGATCAGGTGAATGCAGGTCAAGGGTATATTCCAGCAGCCGGGGACCGGTGCCCAGATTCACGAAAGTGTCCCATGTACCCTGATTGCCGGTAAAGTCAGTCAGGCGTCCGCCAAATTCCGCAGACTGTTTGATGACCCACGGACCGGCGTTTTCACCCTCATTGTGCTCTGTTGTGACTGAGGTGGCCAGCACATCGGATTTGCGGGCGGAATCCACGGCCACGCCAAGATCAGGCTGGCGATGCTCCTCATCTTCTTTCTTGGCCGTTGCCGTTGCCGCAGGCTTCTTGTCTTTGTCCGCCTGCATTGCCGGCGTCGCCGCCGGCTGATCACTTGGCGTCTGCGCGAAAAGTGTAAGGCCAAACAGTCCCATTCCGACCAACAGAAGGCGCGATGGCCACATACCCGGAATATGCAATTTTCTATTCATCTCATCACCTTTATGTTTTACGGTTTGAAGAACACCCTGTCTGAGTTGGAGCCGTGAATGGCCGTGTGACACATCGTGCAGGCCTGATATTTCTGGGCCTGGTTATGGAACGATGGAGCCGCAGGAGCCGGCGCATCCACCGTGAGCGTGTGGCACTCCAGGCAGAGCAGGTTTACATTGCTGCGCTTTAACAGCCGCGGATTCGACGAACCGTGGGGGGTATGGCAGGCGACGCAGCCTTCAGTCTTGATGGGGGCATGTTCCCAGGCAAAGGGACCAGCCTTATCCGTATGGCAGTTGAAGCAGACCTGGTCTTGCGCGGCGGTGGAACGCAACTGGTGCTTCATAAAGCCGCCATGCTGGTTGTGGCAGTCGCTGCAGGCAATCAGGCCTTCATTCACGCGATGGTGGAATGGCTTAGAGAAATCCGGCTTAACTTCAAGGTGGCAGCTGTAGCAAAGATTCGGCTGCGCCATTTTCAAAAGCTGGCGATTCACCTTGGGAGAGTGAACGGAGTGGCAATCCACGCAACCCACGTTATTTTTCAGGTGCTGCGAACGCAGGAAGTTCGCGTGCTCTTCACCAAACTCATGGCAGGTAAGGCAACGCTTGGAAGACTCTTCACGCGAGAGCGAAGCAAAACGGATGATCTTGGCGGGATCGGCCGATTCAGCGTGCTCCTTGCCGGGACCGTGGCAGGCCTCGCAACCCTGGAACTCCACGCCTTTATGCTTGTTCAGCTCGGTCTTCCAATGCGGGCCCTGATCATAACCTTTGGCCTGCTGCTCGTGGCAGGTCTTGCAGGTTTCAGCCCCCACATATTGCGAGGGATCGACGCCCTTATGGCTCTCGGCTAAGTCTTTAGCCTTTGTCTGGCTGCCCTGCTTATCGGTATCAGTTCCTTTGTCTTTCTTCGGGCTGGCGTTGGTGAGACCAACCAGTCCTACAAGAAAGACCAATAGAATAAACAGCCTGAGTCCTTTTCCTGACATGAGCGACCCTCGCTTTTCTCCATTTTTCGCAATGAAACAACCGACTATAAGCAAAGTCCTATGTTAGCTCTGTGATATGGATCACACGTGTAAAGAAACTTTACGAATCACCGCGGGAGTGCCAAAACGGGACTCAGATTTTGTAATTTCCAGAGTTGCTGCCCAGGGCCGCAGGCGAGTTGGAATCCAGAGACTGCTTTCATGAGTGTTCAAAGAGAAAGAAAATATGGCGTGGGGACTTGTGGCTTCTCGATCCACCGGCGACCTTAATCCGGCTTTACGGTACGAGAGCGAGGGCCGCAAAAGAAACGGCGAGAATTGCTACGCAAAATCCGGTCCGCAATTTTCAAATCACTGCTGAGGACCTTGGCAACACCGAAATAAATCTCCGGCTTGTCTTGCAGTAAGGACAGAAAAGCATCGCGGGGAACAACCGTGATGGAACAGGTTTCGACACAGGTAACGTTGATTTCCGGCAGCTCGCCAGAAACCAGGGCGCGCATTCCAAACACCTTCCCAGGTTCCGAGTAATCCACCGAGGCGGCCCCGCGCATGCAATTCAGGCTGACTGCGACCTTGCCCGAGTTGATGATGACTAGATTTTCCGGCGGCACACCCTGCTGAATAAGCGTTGTGCCTTTCGGTACGGTCATCGACTGTTCGGCTTTGACCAATTCCGCCCGCACTTCCTGCGAAAGCATTTCATACAGCTCATTGGCGGCGGCGCTTTGTGGTGTGCTGTTCATAGATTGCTTATAGACCCATTTGATATGAGGCACTGTGATGACAGTCACCTCAGCTTGTGATGATCAGGTGGTTACCAGATTTTCCAGAGCGCGTCGATTGGTGATCGTCCATGTAGCGCCCTTCACCCTGATAAAGCCCTTTTTGCGAAAACTGGTGAGCACCCGCGAAACCGTCTCTCGTGAGGTGCCGATGAATTGGGCAATCTCTTCCTGCGTGAGTGTTACCCGCAACGCGATTTCATTGGGTTTTTTTGTAGACAACTCCAGAGGATGCTCCGCCCAGCGCAGAATCAGCTTGGCGAGTTTTTCAGGAACTGAATTCGAAAGTCCCAGGGAACGAATTTCGTCATAGGCGCATTTGCAGTTGTGAGTGAGCTGCCTGGCCACCTTCATGCCAACATCCGGAAACTCTTGCAGAAAGCGCACGAAATCCGCCTGGGCAATAAAGTTGGCCTGGCTGGGCTCCAGTGTTTCCACAGTGGCTTCATAGGGAGAATTTGCAACTGCCGCCGTAAGACCAAGGACTTCACCCGGTTCAGCCACGCGAAGAATCATGCTCTTTCCTTCACTGGAAGTAGTGGAGAGTTTGGCGCGCCCGGTGCACAGAACAAAAATTCCTCTGGGCGACTGGCCTTCCAGACACAACAATGCCCCCTTGGGATAAACGGAGGTCGCTTTGATTTGTTGCAGGCGAACCAGCGCTTCCCGCGAAAGATCACAAAAAAGGTTCTGCTCGCGAAACGCACATTTTAAACAGTCTTCAATGATCTGGAAGTGATATGCCATCCCCAACTCCTGACGGAGAAAATGAACAACTTTGAGATTAAACGGAGGACATCACGCAGATATGTGACGGTCGTCACATTCCAGATGTGCTCCCGATTCTGCCCGGGGGTACTGAAAAGCTCCCGGTCAAAGCCAAAGCACAGGCATTCAGCTCTCCTGAGCAGGGACACCAAAATGAGGGCACGCAAATCACAGACAGCGTGTGATTTAGTGACCGCGGTCACAGTTTTCGTCCTTCGCCTTAAAGCAAACTGGAAAGTTGTAAACCATCATTTGGGTCCCGGGATCTCATTCCAAATTTCTTCAGAGGTTTTTATGCCACTTGTACGACCGGGCACTGCCATTTCCTTTAAGAACATCCTCTTTCTTACCGATTTTGGTCAGGCCTCCACGGGAGCCCTGGCCTACTCTCTAGCCTTCGCGCGGCATTTCAAGGCGCGCCTTTATCCCGCGCATGTATTGGATACCGTGTTGACTGAAACGGCCGTTGCAGGCGAAGCCGCCGTACAAGAATTAGAAGAGCAAAAACGCCGGCAGCTCTCTCGCCTTGCCCAATATAACGGCATTAATTTCCAGCCACTGCTTAGCCGCTGCGATTTTGAGGCTGCCATAGCACACTGGATTTCACAGCTTGGGATTGACCTTGTGGTGGCCGGCACGCATGGCCGTCGCGGCGTGCAGCGGCTTCTGCTCGGCTCGACCTCTGAAATGGTCCTGCACAATGCGCCTTGCCCTGTGCTCACGGTAGGCCCGAACGTTGAAGTACCGCGCCTCTTTAGCCTGAACCTGGAAAAGATCGTGTTTGCCACAGATCTGGGCGAGCAATCACAGCATGTTCTGGGATTCGCTCTTTCACTGGCCCGGGAAAAATGCGCCCGCCTGATGCTTCTTCATGTGCTCCCTGAGGAATCACGCGATTATCCAGATCGTTTGCGGGTTTTGAGTTTCGTCCTGAATGAGGCGGAACGATTGCTGCCAATACAAGCGCGCAGCTGGTGCAAGCCGGAGTTCGCCGTGGATGCAGGCCCTACGGCTGAACGGATCGTAAACCACGCACAGAATGAGCAGGCTGACTTGATCGTGATGGGCCGCGGGCACAGTGAAAACTTCAGTCTGAGAGGCAGCCCTGGCGTGACGCATAAAGTCATTTGCGCGGCGCCTTGCCCCGTGCTTTCCGTGCCTGAGGCGTGGGCGCGCTAAAGCTGCGCAATCCGGCTAGGGTGATCTGCATCACAGCCGCGATGTGGCCCACGATTGCAAACTATAAAGGAAGATTTGAGATGAGAGGCGGAATGACGGAATGGAAACCAGCGCGAAACGGCCTGCTTCTACAGACGTTGGAAAGCGCGCTGGCTTTCTTCGCTACGGAAGAGGCCGGAAGGCCCTTCCGCGGCGAATGCCACATTTCGCTGCACCTGCGGGGTTCCGGGATCCCGCAGGCGATCCTGCCGGTAACTTCATTCCGGTCGATGCGCATGGCAACAGGGTTGCCGGCGTGCAGCAGGAGAACACTCAAGGGGAACCTGACGGTCGCGAAAGCGAATGAGCCCAGTGCTCCGGACCAGCAAACACTGCAACTTTAAAAAGGAGTTTTTTTATGTCAACTATGCATGCTCTGCCAGTCGTCAACAAAATTTCATTCAAGAATATTTTATTTCTCACCGATTTCACTGAATCCTCACAGGGCGCCATGGCGTATGCGCTGGGATTTGCAAATCATTTTGGGGCGCAGGTCTATCCCGCGCATGCCTGTGATCCAATCATCCTTACCGAAACAGCCGCGCCGAACATTGTGGATGAAGTGGAAGAAAACAGCCGTCGCCGCCTGAGCGCGCTGGCCAAGGAAAACAATTTCAACGGCACGCCGCTCTTCGCGCGCGGACCAGTAGCAGAGGCAGTCCCCAAATGGATTGCCGAGCACGGGATTGATCTTATCGTGATGGGCACGCACGGTCGCCAGGGACTGAAGCATCTTTTGATGGGCTCCGTTGCTGAAGCCATCTTCCGCAATGCCACCTGCCCGGTGCTTACTGTAGGCCCGCACGTTACTGTACGGCCTACGCATGATTTCAAGGCGGAGAACATTCTTTTCCCCACGGACCTGGGCGCGCACGCGGAATTCGCGACGCAATATGCGCTCTCCATTGCGCAGGAAAGCCGCGCACTAGTGACCGTTATGCACGTGGTTTCACTGAACGACGCGTTCCAGCGCGACCGCACAGAATTGGTTGCGGATTCCTATAAGAAGCTGGAAAAACTGGTGCCGGCTGAAGCAAAGAAGTGGTGCAAGCCTGAAATGGTGGTTGAAATTGGCGATACGGTAAAAGAACTGCTGGGCTATGCGGAGACGGAACGGCCTGACATGATCGTTCTGGGGCTGCCTTCGGGAAAGAAATTCAACGGCGGATTCCACTCGAGCGTTACCTATAACCTGGTTGCCGGAGCGCCTTGCCCGGTGCTCACAGTGCGTGACGTTTTGAACGATTAAGTTGTCGTACGACGAAGCAGAACTAGCCAGAGATCCTGGCACGACGGTTCCCTGGAGCACGATGTCAGGACTAACAGAAAAGCAGCGCTTACGGGCGCTGCTTTCGTGCGGAAGAAACATATTTTTTTTACACGGACGTGCTGGGATCGACTTAGTTTGCTGCTTCAGGATGCTTTTTTAAATACGCTTTCACGAATGGGCACACTGGAACGACCTTGAGCTGATTGAAGTGGGCGTAGTCCAGCGCAGCGCGAATCAGTTGATTTCCCAGCCCGCGTCCCCGTGAAGCTTGCGGAACCTCTGTATGGATCAGCGTGATGCTGTGGTCTGTGCGGCGGTATTGCAGCAGGGCTCTCTCATTTCCCAGCGCGATCTCAAACTGGCCTTTCGCTTCATTGTGCGTAACGGGATTGCTATCCATAAGACTTACTACTCCATTGAAGCCGATTCTACGCCAACGCCGCTTCGCGGCAATAGGTTGTTCTTTAGATACGCCCTGGATCTTTTTGGCTTCCAGCGTGCGATCACGTGCCTTGTTCCAACTGTCCGCCTGGTTCCGTAACAACATCCCTTACCGGCCACGATCCCGTGAGACATGCCAGCAGATAGATTCCGCCGACAATCGCGAACCCTTGCGCCAACCCGCGAGTGTGCGCCACAGTGCCCACGGTAAATGAGAATACAAGTTGCATCAGCGTTCCCAGAAAGTAAAAAGTATTCTGCACGCGTCCCATGAAATGTTTTGGGACCAGTTCCATCATGGTGCTGGTAATGGCTACGCCGCCCAGCGCGCGACAACACCCCATAAGGCAATAAACCGCCGCGCACACAACCAATGCAACGCCCACTGTGAGTGAAGCAGAAACAACGAGCGCACCCTGGATGTGCGACCCGAGGAACGGCAATGAGATCAAGCAAAGCCCCAGCAGCGCCATGGAAATTCCCACGGCACGGCGATGTCCGGTGCCGCGTATGAGCGCGGGAGTGTAAATCGCGCTCATGAACGCGCCAATGGCCCAGCCGGCGTTGAGCCAGCCATAGCCGACTGCGCCCGATTTTAGGATGCGATCGCTAAAAGGCGCGGTGATCACGCCCTGCGTCAGCATTCCGCCGATGAACAACGCCCAGGCAATGCCCAGCAGTAACAATCGTGGACGCAACTTGATATAAGCGATGCCTTCTTTCAATTCATGAACAAACTTTGCCACGGCGCTGTCATGCACTATGGTTTCTTCAGCCATGGCGACCGTGTGCTTACCCTTGCGCACAAACAGATAGCAGGTGAATGACAGCACGTAACTGGCGAAGTCGATAAACAGCACGCCGTGCAGACCAATCTTGTTGTAAACGAATCCAACGACCGCGCCGGCGACCAGCCATCCGCCTTGAACGCCCGCCAGCAAAAAACTGTTGGAGTGCACAAAGTGCGAGTCCGGCGTGAGCTCCTGAACAAGCGCGGTGATGGTGGGCCAGAACATCCAGAAGCCCGCCGCCACAATCACGGACATTAAATAGACTTCCCAAAGCGTGGCCACGCCGCGATACGCCATGATTGCCACGCACAGAATTACAAGGCCGCGAGCGGCGTCCAGAACCATCAGCAGACGACGGCGATCTTCACGGTCAATCACCACGCCGGTGAATGGCAGCATCATGAGCGCCGGGATAGTTTGCAGCATGAGCAGAGTTCCCAGCGCCATTTCCGAGTGTGTTTTTTGCAGCACAAACCAGGTCACGCCCGCGGAGTTCATGCCGCTGCCGACCATGGAGATCAAATTCGCGGCAAAAATCAGCCGCATTCCGCGATGCTGGAGAATGTTACGCACGTCTACTCACTTTAGCATCCCGCAAAGCGCGTAAACGCCTTGCCCTGCCGCCTGCGGCCTGCAATAATTTTGGCAATGCCGGGCCGCCACTTACGTGTGGTCTCCATCATCGCGATTTCCGCCGCCGCTTTTGTTGCCGGCGCTTCCATGCGTGAAGTGGTGAAGCCGTTTTCCGTTTATCACGATGGCGATGACCTTATTTTCACACCTGAAGCGGCGGGCAAACATCGGCTGGCCAGCGTTGGCCCGTGGAACCTGGGCGAGCGCGTGGCGGAAGACAAGCCTGTCGATAAACGCCTGAACCTTTATTTTGTTGCGCCGGGCGTGCAATATCGTTGGACGGGAAAAGCGGAATACGATCACAACCTGGTCATCAACAAATACACCGTTGACGGCAAGCCGCGCGACTGGGACATTTTCTGGTGTTTTATTCTTGATCCCACGCTGCGGCCAGACCTGCGCAGTGAACGCGACCTGCTGATGGCCAAGCACCAGACGTTTCGTCCGGCAACGCTGTTTGAGTTCAAAGACATTCCTGCACACGCGCTGCTTGCGGAACGCCTCAGCATAAAATCCATGGCCGACCTCCGGCGGCGCTTCCGCGAAAAAGATGGCTCGCTGCCGCGGCTGCTGATTGTGCCTGCGCGGCTGGTCGTCCGCGCGACGGCTGCGGTGCGCGGCGCGGTGCCAAGGCCGACGCCGAGATAGTTCTGCGGCCCTCCGCTCAAGACCCACAGCCTCCATTTATACTGGCTCTTCATACTTTCACCCTTCGAAGGGACTTCAACTGCTTCCTTATATACACATTGGGCCGCTGGAAATTCCGACCTTTGGCCTGCTGATGGTTGTGGCGTTTGCCGCCGCTTATTACGCTCTTGAAGGCGAGATCAAGCGGCGCAAAATCCAGCTTGATCCTTACACCATCGTCGCGGTGGTGGCGTTCGCGGGAATTCTGGGCGCAAAGATCTGGCACATCGTGGATACACCTGCCGACCGCCTGAACGCCGACACATTCAAAAGTTTTGGCGCGCTGCTGAGCTGGTTCCGCGGCGGCTTTGCCTGGTTTGGGGGCTTCGTCGCAGGTATTGCCGCGCTGCTGATCATCGCCCGGCGCAATGGCGTGAACATGCTTACCATGCTGGATATTTCCAGCTCGGCGGCAGCCGTGGGTTATGCCGTGGGCCGCATCGGGTGCCTTATCTCCGGCGACGGCGACTACGGTATGCCGACGCGTCTTCCCTGGGGCATGGCGTTTCCGGATGGATTGGTTCCCACCACTGGCCCCAGCGGCGCATGCGCGCTTTACGGCTGGCCGCAAAACTGCGCAGTCCATCCCACGCCGATCTATGAATTCATCGCCTGCGTGCTCATCTATTGGTATATATGGCGGCGCGGGGCGCGGGCCATCCAGCATCCGCTTGCGCCCGGCGTGATCGTCGGCGAATTTCTCATCCTGTTTGGCATTGAGCGCTTTCTGGTTGAGTTCATCCGCATCAATCCCCGCATTCTCTGGGGCATGAGCAACGCGCAACTGGCCGCGCTGCTGACCATCGTTGCCGGAATTATTCTGCTGATCGTTGCGAGGCGTCGATTTCGCAAAGTAGATCCCGTACACAAAGTTCTGGACCACGTGGTCCAGCATGGCAACCAGGAAACCAAACCGGAATACCATCGCGCCACGCCTGAATGCCCGAACCCTGAGCGCTGGAGGATGTTTGACACCATGACCGCCGAAGTTGAAGTCCTGGACTTTCTGAAATGCCTGATGACCACCGTAAAGCCCAACCTGGTGGTGGAGACCGGGACGTTTCTTGCCGTGAGCACCATCTATATGGCTGAAGGGCTCAAGCAGAACGGCTCTGGCAAGATCATTACCTGCGAGCCGGATAAAGAAGTCTTTGCCAAGGCCAAAGAAAAGATTGAGGCCTCAGGACTCAAGAAGTTTATCGACTACCGCTGCGAATCAAGTTTAGAGACGCGCGTGGCCGGGACGATCGACGTGCTTTTTTGCGACTCACTGCCTGAACTGCGCGAGCCTGAGGTCCGGCACTTTCTGCCGCAGATCAATCCCAACGGGCTGATCCTGATGCACGATGCCAGTTCGCATCTCAAGACCGTGCGCGAAGCCGCCAAGCGGATGGAAGATGAAGGTTTGATTTCGGTGGTGTTCCTGCCCACGCCAAGGGGGCTCGTGATTGCACAGAAGAGGGCGGGGAGGAAGTGAGGGGGAAGTTCGCCCTTTGGCTTGCACAGTAAGAGTGTTTTGCTCTGACTCGGCGAGTTCCTTTTGCCATTCGCCGCCGTCAGTTTAAGCCCTTGGGTAGCAATATAAATCTGGACCTCTAGAACGCTCTCGAACGGCAAAACCCGCATAACGCCCGCCGAGGCCTAGGCGCTGGATCAAACTCACCACAAACGAAATTGGCCTTTTATTTAAGCATTGGAGGTACTAATATAGCCTGATTCACCCCCTTTAATAACCAAAGTTCTTGTGAGCAAGAATATAAAAATATCTATCTATCATTGGCTGCCTCTGGCAGACAACATGCTGCCGGACGCCCTCCGCCATTTGCATGAACTAGAGACCAGTAGCCCAATTTCGGACATCGAGCCTGGGGCTGGCTTTGTACAATACAAAGCCGAGCATACAATCAAACGAGATGGCAAGCCGATTTGCACGGTACGGTTTCATGGAAAGATCGATGGCGAAGGATTCTGCCAGCACGTCACTGAAATACCACCAATTCATGAACTTTCTTTGTCTTCATCGCTATCGTTGATCATTCCAGAGCTCCGCGAATTCCTAGCAGAATTCATTTTTGACATTGCGCCTGCGGCTATTCGGAACAAATTGGCAGTTTTGCATGAAGGCGTTATATCATTTTCCCAGTTTTACTACACGCCTGGCTTCAAACCCTCCATTGATGCGCCGGCTAGGAATTTTCTGACCAAGCACAATGTGGTGATCATACGTCTGACAAAAGATCACCGCGCAGATATGGAAGCGGGATTCAGCGCACCCGAGCTGCGGCTCAGGATTGATCCAACACTTGATGACGCTGTTGCCATCAGCGAAAGCCACAACGCTATTCTTTTTTTTGCCAGCGAGTATAGCGAGGAAGAGAACCAGCGTTTTGATGGAGTATTTTACAAACTCAGCGGCATTCTCAATCTCGTTGATTGTGGCGCACGAGCCATAGCGATTTTGAAAAATACGCGCGATCATGTAGTGCCATTGCGCCGACAGCTTGCGATTACTCTCCAACGCAACACTGAGGAACACTTTTCATTTCTGACAGAGATGAAAAAGTATCTGACGTATGCAAACGTTAAACTTCCTGTGGTTCAAAAGGTGATTAATCATCTTAAAGACACGCGCAAGTCCAAGCAGTGTGAACAGGCCATGGAATTAGCTTCAAATAAAAGCATCATTAATTCATTCACTACTACAAGAATGCTCTCTCTGCAAGACAATCCCGGTTTCATGCCGATTGAACTAGTATCTCGGTTGGCAGAAGACTTGGACCGGCTGGAGAAGTTGTATGAAGAAGATGAAGAAGAACTCAAAGTCCTTTCCAATGAAGCATCGCAAGTTCTGCAGGGTACCTTAAGCGCGGAGGATATCCAGTTATCGATTCGCAAGCTGGATACAGGGGAAGCCTCACTTGAGTTGGATAGAGCCGCGAAGAACCGGGCCAATGCGTTAAAGATTCTCAGCATCCTGCTCTCCATCAATACCGGCATCACAATTGCCGACGTTATGCACTTGAGTGCCCCTTTGCGGTCAGGGGTAGCGCTTATTTTTGTGGCTATCACGTGGGTTTTGATCGAATGGTACATCAGGCTTAAGAGTCGCTATTATCGCCTAGTGATACCTCTCAATTGGACCGTTCCCAGGGACAGTTTGTTCAAACTTCAACAGAAACGCAGCCTTAAACGATCTGAAACAAATGGCAGTAGACGAATTCGCACATGGGATTTCAATCTTTATTGTGGGGCTCCAGGCATGGACAATTCGGAACAAACAATTAAACGCCTTATAGAGCCGGAAAGTGGCCATTCTTATAGTGCGGACATCACTGTCGATTATGAGCAGCGAGGTTTCCTACATTCGATAACAATTGAGATCGAATCCAACTCAATCAAAATGGTAGACAGCCGTGCCATCGTAGTACAGATTTTGAAAGAATTTTCAAAGTTTGGCTGTGTTGCTGCGGACGCAGACCGCAAATCAGTTTTGGCGGATGCTCTTTCGCGGTTAGACCTATTCATCGATGTCTCTTTACCATCCTTGAACTGGGTACTCGTCCAAGACCCGGACAAACTTCGGCGCATCCTTTCTTCTAAAACGGCGATATCTAGCAGCCTCGATGAATATGAAGGTGAATTGGAGGAATATGTCAATCATGCTGATGAAATTCTTTCGCATTTTAGAGAATATAAAGAATGGCTAACAAAAGCAGATCAAAAGGCAGAAGAGCTGGGTTATTTACTGGGAAAAGCGACTCTGCCTGCGAAGCTTGCTGTTATCTCTAATCTGGAACTGAATTTATGACGCAATCCAACATAGAAGCTAGCGCACTGGAAGACATGCTTTCTGCGCTTGCGAAGATTATCGCGTATGGACTCTCATATGAGCAACGTACAGCTGTGCTCCGCGGCTACGACTTACGCCTTTCAAATACACAGCGCCCGGATGAATTCCGGGTTTTTCATGCACTGAAGAGCTTGGCAAGCACATCGCAGCCGCTGGAGTATGTGCGCGACTTGCTGCATCGCATTGAAGGCACCCGGAGCTTTTACCAGAATGTGGGGCCCGAGCTAGATCGCCTCCGTTATCTGGTGGCAAAGCATTTACTCCCTCAACAGGAGGAGCTAACCCCACCCTACGTTTTTGTGTTGTTGCCATTTAAAGAGGAATTCTTGGCGACGTTTGAGAGTGTTATACGGCCTTGTCTTCAAGATCTCGGATGTGCTGCTGAGCATGCGAAGGACATTGCAACGGTTGGAAGCATCATCGAAGTCATTTTCTTGCAAATATCAAAAGCGGCATTTCTTGTTGCAGATACGACTGGGAGCAATCCAAATGTATTTTATGAAATTGGATATGCGCACGCCCTCGGAAAGAAAGTCCTACTTCTCACTCAGGACACCGCGAAAATTCCGTTCGATATCGGAGGCCTAAAGCATATCCATTACCACCCAGGGTCTCCCCACACTTTGCAGCGCGATTTGAGGCGCTATGCTGAAGTTTTATGTAAACAGCTTAAGAGTCCGTAGGCCAACCGAACCCACGCGATACGGAGGCCCGCTAGGGCGTCCGCGCGGCGGGGCTGCACGAAGAAGCTTTGATCTTGAAGCGCCAGAACGGACGCATTGTCGGTAGAACTCCCTGAGTCGCCGTAGCAGAGGACACAATCTCGGGGCCCTTCGGAGCTCCCTCGGCTACGCTCGGGATTTCGCCTGCGGGCTCAGACGCCCGCAATGCGGCTCAACTTCGACTTCGCGCTCAAGATCAATGCGCAGGATGAATTACTAAGGCGCTTCGCTCAGGGTGACAGTGGGAGAGGGAGTGGTCGGAAAATCACATGTTTCCGGGGGATGCGCCTGGGGTCGCCGACATCGCACGTCATCCCACCCCTGAAAGCCAAGACCGGGCTTTCTGGGAGGATCCCGGTCATCGCCGGCATTGGAAAACAGGAAACTCTGACCACTGATCTACACAGAGGAGAGGTTGGGAATAAAGAGAGAGGGTGGGTTATCGCCGAAATCGAGAAACCCAGAGCTTTACCATAAAGGGCACGAAGGAACACAAAGGAGATTGGGGGCCTGGTCATCGCGCGTGATCAGAAACCCCAATCCCCTCGCGTGGCTTACTATTTCTCGCTTATCCCGACCGGAGCCGGGTTCTTTTGCAGGTGCAGCTTGCGCGAGATGTCCGGCCAGAATTCCCTCAGCACGTCGAATCCCATGGATACACCGATGCTCTCGCCAAACCGTTTGGCAGCGGGGTTGAATCCCCGGTCGTTTCCGGGATGATAGAGGTTCTCCAGGGCCACGGTGCTGGCGGTCCCAGCCCACAGCGACAAATTCGGCATGTGGTGGCCTGAATCGGTGTTGCCCACGAACGTATTGCCGACGGCGTGGCCGAGACGCTGGCCGGTGGTGGCGTTTTGACCTTTACGGAAATAGCGCGGGTCCTGCCGGAAGATTACCGGATAGGCGAATTTGTTAAAGAAGGCTTTGGCCACATTGTCAGCGTAGGACGCGGCAAAACGCTGGCCATAGGCATCGGCTCCCTGGCCCCATTCAGGATCGTGGTTCTGCCATTGCGACCAGCCTGCGAGCGCTCCGGCTGTGGCCAATGTATAAGGACTGGCAGCAACCTTGGCAAACAACCGGAACTTGCCACCGGCATCAAGTGGGCAATTTTTCCGTCCCGCCGGCGCTGTGGTGATCTTTAGCCTGATGGAGAACCAGGAAGATTGCTGCGGTATGCACGGCTCCCCGTTCGCATCCCGGCTAAGAACGAACGGCTGGTCCCTGCGCGATGAGCTTTCTTGCGTTATGTCCAGTGGCTGCGCAAACTCCTTGCCGCCGGGCAACGCGGCATTGTCAGCAAGGTGCAGGTCTGGCCCCTGCATGGCGAAGCTGGTAATAGCAAAGCTTGGAGATGGAGTAGTGGTTGTTTGTGAGACGGCCGCAAGCCCAAGCAAGAAAATGATAGAGATGAAAAAGAATATGCGAGCTTTCACAGAGGCCCCCTTTTGGAATCCCGGGCTGCAAGTCCCACTCCGCGCGATGGGATTTCAGCCCATTTCACTCTCATGGTGAAATCCAAGCTTTAAAGTACTTCTCTGGCGGAGATAAAGGAGCTGCCAGTATTCACAGGGCTGGCAGTATTGACAGTGCTATGTGAAGCGCGGGTATCGCGGCAGCGAGACAGTCGGGGGGAGAAGAGCAAAATGCTCCGCGCCTTGGTATTTCGATAGTAGTTTCCGTTTGCAATGTGTTAGACATTTGTCTTACAGTAACCTTGTGACTATCAATTACATGCAGATGCTGCTCGACCTGATGGAAGAGCGGCAGAAATGGATCGAAAAACGGGACGAATCGATCCGCGAAATCTCGCGCCTCTCTGACCTGGTCCGGGCGACCATGAACATGATTCCCGCAGAACAGATCGCTCGCTATGAGCCCATCTTTGAACGCATTGAAAAGCGTCCGGCCGGGCTTTCCACGGCGATCCGGGCGTGCTACACGGGCGCGACAGGCTTTGCGCAGGCTTTGCGGCAAGAGACGGAAAAAGGAAGCGCCGGAAAAGACCAGACAAAAAACCGCACAGGAGTAGCCGGACGAGAGGCCGAAGAGAGCCAGTCTGAAACGTCGGCCACTGGCTCCGCAAAAGACGCATGGTTTACCCCGGTTGAGATCCGCGACGCGCTCAAGCGCATGGGTTTCCCCTTTGAGGATTACAAGGCCAACCCGCTGGCGTCGATTCACACTACATTGAAGCGAATGGTCCCCGCTGAAATGGAAGTGAAGACCCTGAAGGACGGACAGAAAGCTTATCGGCTGAAGAGCGCCGGGGAATGGAAAGACGCGTTTGCTGAAGTTCGGCAATGGCTGCAGGGCAGCTTCAGCGTGATGGAGTCGGCTGTCCCGGTGATCGTAAAGCGCAGTAAGAAAGACGCGGATAAAGACGCGGACAAACAAACGCCCGCAGAAGGAGAGAAACGTGGAACGTCTGGAAGCGCATAGAGCGTTCTTTGCCGGCCTGATTACGGCGCAAGCAGGCCTGCCCGCTGGACGCCTCTCTGAGGCCTTTGCCGCCACGCCCCGTGAGCGCTTTCTTGGTCCCGGGCCGTGGAAGATTTTTACCAGCACGGGATACATCACCACGCCAACCGACGATCCGGCGTTTCTTTACCAGGACGTGACTGTGGCGCTCTCTGAGGCCAGCAAGATCAATAATGGCCAGCCGGTGCTACACGCGGTGAGTCTTTCCGCGTTGAATCCGCAGCCGGGTGAAACGGCCATCCATATTGGAGCGGGTACCGGATATTACACGGCGATACTGGCGCGGCTGGTCGAGTCGCAGGGAAAAGTTCTTGCCTATGAGATTGAGCCGGCACTGACGGAGCTGGCCAAGGCGAACCTGGCGGACATGGAGAACGTGACGGTCTACCAGCGGTCCGGCGCGGAAGGCACGTTGCCAGAATGCAACCTTATATACGTGAACGCGGGCGCAACCGCGCCGCTGGATATCTGGCTGGATGCGCTGCTTCCCGGCGGACGTCTTCTGTTTCCTCTCACGCCCGATGGTCCCGGCGGAACTCCGGGCGCAGGCGGAATGCTGCTGATTACGCGCGTTCCTCCTGACGGCTACAGCGCAAGGTTCCTGATGCCGGTGATGTTTATCAACTGCCAGGGCGCGCGCGATGAAGAGACAGCAAAGAAGCTGGCGGAGGCGTTTAAGCGCGGTGACTTAAGGAGCGTCCGGTCGTTGCGACGCAACACCAAGCCGGATACAACCTGCTGGTGCGAAGGCAAAGGCTGGTGGTTATCGACGGCGGAAAGCGGTTAGCCGCAGGATTTTAGATGGCCCGGCGATCGCGGCCGTTCCCGGCGCATCATATCTGACATCACACACCATTTTTTAAGACACGTTCTTGCAAGACACATTTTTGTACGACGCTTTCTTGTAAGACAAGGAATAGAAGTATGCGGATGTCGATGATTACCGTGATTGCGTCGGTTTGTGCAGCGTCTTTGCGGGTCCCGGCCTGGGAAGGTCCCAAACCTGCTCCGCTCACCAGCGTGAGCACCGTTGACCTGAAACGCTACATCGGAAGGTGGTACGAGATTGCGCGCTATCCCAACCGGTTCCAGAGGGAATGCGCCTCAGATACCACGGCCGAATATGAACTTAAACCCAATGGCAAAGTGGGAGTCGTCAACACCTGCCGCAAGAGTGATGGAGCTACAAAAAAAGCCAGCGGCATAGCTAAAGTGGTTGATCGCTCAAATGCCCGGCTCAAGGTAACTTTTTTCTGGCCGTTCTATGGAGACTACTGGATCATTGGGCTTGATCCGGAATACCGCTGGGCTGTTGTGGGGGAGCCGGGCCGCAAGTATCTATGGATACTAAGCCGAACGCCGCGGATGACTGAAGCCGATTACCAGCAGGCCGTCGAGCAGGCGCGCGCTGCCGGATATGATCCGCAACGACTGGTAAAGACATCGCAATCGGCCAGCTTAAAGTGAGTTTTAGGAGACCTTGGCGTGCACGTCGAACATGCCTTCGCGCTCGGCTGCCCAGATGCGCAGCGCGTATTTGTTGATGATCTCCTTGTTGGCCTCAAGGAAATCCACGAGCAGACCGGGGGCCAGCAGTTCAAAGGTGCGGATCAGGTCAGTTTTATCTTCCTGGCGGTAGCCGCCGCGCTTGGGCGTTTGCGGGCCAATCAGGTGACGAAGCTCAGCCTGGACCTGCGGCTGTTCAAGGTTTTGCCGGACAAAGCTTTGCATCTCGTGCATCAAGGTGATCCAGACAGTTTCATTCAGTTCTGCGGCCATGGATGACTCCTAAGGGGTCCCGGAAACGCCGGAACCCCATAGTGGGGGGATGGGCGACCAAACAGTATATATAAGGTGCTTACCTTACAAAACGATTAAAGAGAAATTAGGAAGATTAATTCAGAGAAGAGTATGCGGTGGCTGCTCGATGGTGCAAAAGTTTTCAACTTTTCAAAGCCCCTAGGCTCTTGCTGGAATGAACCCTGAGTCACTTTCCGCGCGCAATGTCGGCCATCACGGCTTGGGTCGCGCGCACGTAGTCTTCCGGCCGCAGAATCATCTGGGTGCCGCGAACACCGGCGGAGATAGAAATGGAGTCCCACAACTGGATGGTTTCGTCGGCAAATACCGGAAAGGCTTTTTTCGCGCCCAGCACCGTCACGCCGCCGCGAATATATCCTGTGAGCGCCAGCAGCTCTTTGACCGGGACAAGTTCCATTTTGCGGTCTCCCGTGGCTGCGGCCAGAGCCTTCAGATCGAGCTCCGTGTTGGCCGGAATCACGGCAAAGCAGAGAGAATGGCGATCGCCGCGCGCCAGCAGTGTCTTAAAGACCTGCTCCGGCGGCATTCCGATCTTGGCCGCCACGGTCTCCGCCGCCAGATCGTCGGGGTCAACGTCATATTCGCGCAGTTCGTACTGCACACCCAGGGTTTCGAGCAGTCGGACGGCGTTTGTTTTCACTTTTGTCCTCCTCCAGAAAGGGCGAGGCCGGCTTGCGCGCCGAGCCCAATGCCGCTGGCGCAGAAGATATCACCGTTGGTTGATGGTGTTAAGCGGTTTGGAGCGCAGCGACATGAATGTAGTTTGACCGTGCCCGTTTGCCTCTGCTAGCTTTGGAAGTCTGCCCTGAGCGGGTTTTGCTTGCTGTAAGTGTTCCCGCTTGCCCGGCGATACATCGGCCCCATCCAAAAGAGGAGAATATGCCCGTTTTTAAGTTCAAGGGCGTGGATTTCATCGAGTTTGATTCCCTGCTCACCGACGACGAGCGTCTGGTGCGTGACACCGCGCGCCGCTTCATCGAAGAAAATCTCATACCGATCATTGAAGAGTGCAACCGTGAAGGCCGCTTCCCGCGCGAACTGGTCAAGCCCATGGCCGATCTCGGCTTTTTTGGAGCCAGCCTGAAAGGTTATGGCTGCGCTGGAATGGGCAACGTGGAATACGGCCTGGTCATGCAGGAGCTGGAACGTGGCGACAGCGGCGTGCGTTCCTTCGTCAGCGTCCAGTCCGCGCTCTGCATGTATCCGATTTACGCCTATGGCAGTGACGCGCAAAAAGAAAAGTGGCTGCCCGCCATGGCCCGTGGAGAAAAGCTTGGCTGCTTCGGCCTCACCGAGCCCGATTTCGGCTCCAACCCCAGCGGCATGCGCACACGCGCCGTGAAGTCCGGCAATGAGTACGTCCTGAACGGCGAAAAAATGTGGATCACCTCAGGCTCCATCGCCGATATCGCCATCGTATGGGCCAAGTCTGAAGAGCATAAGGACCGCATCAAGGGCTTTCTGGTCGAAACCAACCGCCCCGGCTTCAAGGCTTCTGACGTTCACGGCAAGTGGTCGCTGCGCGCTTCGGTCACCTCCGGGTTGTCACTGCAAGACGTTCGCGTGCCGCTGGAAAATCTTCTTCCCGGTTCCGACGGCCTGAAATCCCCGCTGGGCTGCCTGAACCAGGCGCGGTATGGCATTGCCTGGGGCGCGATTGGCGCGGCCATGTCCTGCTATGACACGGCGCTGCAATATTCCCAGGTGCGCAAGCAGTTCCGTGACCAGCCAATTGCATCTCATCAGCTTGTCCAGGAGAAGCTGGCATGGATGATCAGCGAGATCACCAAAGCGCAGCTTCTGGCCCTGCAAGTGGGCCGCCTCAAGGATGCAAATAAAGTTGGGCACCAGCACATCTCCATGGCCAAACGGAACAACGTATGGATGGCCCTGGAGTGTGCACGCATGGCGCGTGACATCCTGGGCGCAAACGGCATTGCCGACGATTACCCGGTGATGCGCCACATGATGAACCTGGAGTCGGTAAAAACATACGAAGGCACGCACGACATTCATGCGCTGATCATCGGCGAGAATGTTACAGGCATCAGCGCGTTTTGAAGCGCGACTTCTGGAGGATCACAAATGGCAACCCGCGTAGCAGACAAGCAACCTGAAACAAGGACCCTGGCCAACCAAATGGAATTTGAGCTGGCGCTGGAGTTTGCGCGCGTGGTGGAAGATGCCGCTATTGCTTCAGCGCACACCATGGGCACCGGCGATCGCGAGCGGGCTGACCACGTTGCCACTGAAGCCATGCGCACCACCATGGACACGGTCCCCATGCGAGGGACCATTGTCATAGGGGAAGGCGAGCGTGATCAGGCTCCCATGCTCTATATCGGCGAGCATGTGGGCGCAGGCTGGCATGACGGCGACACACTGCCGGAAGTTGATATCGCGGTGGATCCTCTCGAAGGCACGAACCTTTGCGCCACCGGCGCTCCGGGTGCCATCACCGTGCTGGCTGCATCAGAAAAAGGCGGCCTGCTGAACGCCCCGGATTGCTACATGGAAAAAATCGTTGTCGGCCCTTCCTGCAAAGATGCTGTTGACCTTGACGCGCCCGTAAAAGAAAACTTGAAGGCAATTGCGCGCCGCCTGAGCCGTGACATTAGCGATCTTGTTGTGGTGGTCCTCGACCGCCCACGCCATGAAAAACTTATCGATGACATTCGCCGCGCTGGAGCGCGCATTCGGCTGATTACAGACGGCGACCTTTCCGCCGGCATTGCCGCAGCCGTGATCGGTACCGGCGTGCACGTCGTGATGGGCAGTGGAGGCGCGCCGGAGGGCGTGATCACCGCCGCCGCCATGCGCTGCCTGAATGGAGAAATTCATGCGCGTCTGGTCATCAACACGCCAGAGCTTGAGGCTCGCATTGAGAAGATGGGCATCAAGGATAAAAAGAGGATTTATACGGCCAAGGATCTTGCGCCAGGAAAGCACATCATCTTTGCCGCTACCGGCGTGACCGATGGCGCTCTCATGAAAGGTGTGCGCTTCTTTGGTGAAGGCACGCGCACGTCATCCATTGTAATGACGCGCAAGAGCGGTAAAGTGCGCTTTGTGGAGAGTATTCACTTGGCCAAGCGCGCAGACGTGAAAGTCAGGTTCATGTAAACCTCACCGCTGATAACACCGATTTGACTGATTTTCACGGATCAGAAAAACCATAGCTGCGAATCACGCGAATGAACACGAAGCGATCTATTTTAATTTTTTATTCGCGCTTTTTCGCGAGCATTCGCGGCCCAAATGTTTTATCTGCGCTCTTCGGCGCAAATCTGCGGCAAAAGGTCTTCTTCATCGCGCCTAACGATCTCTTTCCTGATCCGTGAAAATCAGTTTTATCAGTGTTATCCGTGGTAAGTTTTTGTTCTAAGGCTTCCGCTGCTTCGGCATCGGCGGCCAATCCTTTGGATTGCCCTGGAACAGCGCCTTGGCCACTTCATGTCTTGCTGGCCCATTGCCATCTGCAATGGCAAAGCGATATGGGCGGTTCGCCGGACCTGACCACATGGAAACCCCGGCATACGCTCCGTCCTTGCGCAGGATGTAAAAGTGCATGCTCACATAAATCAGCTTCGCCATGTCTCCATTAAAGTTGCGCACAATGCGCTTAAGCACGTCCATGCCGGCTTCCTCCGGTGACATGCCACGTCGCATGTTTTCCACGATGGTATGCGCCCCGCACACCTTGATGTTCTCTTCACCGCTGCCGGTAGCGCCCGCCGCACCCACATCCTGGTCGCAATAGCAGCCTGCGCCGATAATCGGCGAATCTCCGCACCGTCCCGCAAGCTTCCACGCCAGCCCGCTCGTCGTGGTTACGCTTGACATCTCCATTTTTTCATTCAACGCTGAGCAGTTGATCGTGCCGGTGGGCGGATACAGGACTTTCTGGATTGCATCCATGCGGCGCTCTTCGGAAATCCCAATCTCCGCCGCCAGGGCATAAAGCCGCTGGATGGGCTGCGGCTGGTCTTTGAGCGAGCCTGTCTCCAAACCAGCCGGGAATTTGAAATTGGGATCAGCCAGCCCCGGTCCCCACCAGTCGCGGTCAGAGTGGTATTCCTTCCACAATTGCCATATCTTTCGTGAATGCTCGGTCAACAGGTTCTCTTTAGGAAAGCCCATAAGTTCGCCAAAGCGCGTAGCCCCCTGGCCCACCAGCATCACGTGACCAGTGTGCTCCATGACGGTGCGCGCCAAAGAAGCAACATTCTTGATATCGCGCACGCCGCCTACCGAACCCGCGCGGCGCGAGGGACCATGCATGCAGCAGGCATCCAGTTCCACCACGCAATCTTCATTCGGCAGGCCGCCCAGGCCAACGCTGTCGTCGTCGGGATCGTTCTCCGGACCAGAAACTGTGGTAATGGCGGCTTCCAGCGTGTCCGCACCAGCCACCAGCTTTTTATAGCCCGCTTCAAGATGGTTTCCCCGCGAGGTGATTCCGTTGGCCGCAGAAATCATGATGTTCTTCGCCGAAGAGGTGCGCGGCACTTTCAGGTTGTCTTTATTTTGCGATTGTGGCGCGTCGGCGCTCTTGGCTGCTTGTCCTGTGGCCAGCGTGGCCGAAGTAACTGCCAGTCCGGAAAGAAAATCTCTGCGCTTCATAGGGCCTCACTTTCGTGATGAAGGAAACGCAGAAGGATAACAGATGCAGCAGCTAGCTACTAGCCGCTAGCTGCTGGAAACGGTTTCTTCGATTTACGAACGGTCTAGACTTGAGCGCTCGGAAATGCAGTCAGTCGAAGCTTCTTGATCGGATGCAATCGGCTTTGGAAGCTTGCACGATGGTCGGAGACCAAACAGACACCCTTTTGGCTAGCAGCCAGCAGCTAGCGGCTAGCAGCTTCTTTCTCACACCGCCATCTTTTTCTCCGCCGTGTTCTGGTCGGCGCGGAACCTCAACAGCGCCGCGATTTTTCCGGCTTTTTCCAGATCGGCATCGCCATCGATAAAACTTATTTCCGCTCCATTGCGCAAGGCCAGGTTAACCAGCGTGTCGGAACAATCCTTTAATTCTCGCGTCTCCTGCCCGCAAACTGCGCAGGATTTCACCATGCGCGTATCCATATGGCGGCAGTTGGTGCACTCCACGGCTTCCGCCTTGAAATCGCGCGTGAGCAGCAGGTCCTGAACTTCCTGGCGCTCCAGCGCGCTGAGCACATGCTTTAAGCCAACGGCGCCCCGCGCGTTGCGTTGCGCTTCACCAATCGTTTCACGCACCAGGCCGCGCTGTTCTGCCTGGAGCGCTTTTGTCAGGATGCGGTCTGCCTGTTCGCGCACCTCTTCCGCGGTGGCCACCATGGGATCCACCGGGATTCTGCCCCGTAACCGTTGTTTCAGACTGCCTTGCAGCTGTGGCTCGATCTCCGGCCAGGCTTCATCATGGCAGCCGACGAGCAGAGCACTGAACTTTTCGCGGTTATAGAGCATGAGCAGCGATTCCGCAAACATCTTGTAATGCTGCATCACCATGTTCTCAACGTGGCGCTCGCGATGGCCGGCCTCATAGCCCTGGAAGCCATCGCTTCGCGGCACCGCGGGAGACGGGCCAAATTCCAGGTCGGGCTTCTGTGTGATTGCCCCCGCCTGCAGTTCAAAGATGCGCGCTCTCTTGCGGTCCACCAGGGCAATGCATGTGCGCGGACGTCCGGACCTTGCGTCCACCAGCGGGCGCATGTGAAAACGCGAGTTCACCGTGATCTGTGACGGCTCCGGTCGCGGAGGAATATCCAACTCGCGCCATATTCCCTGCTCGCGGCAGGCAAAAATAGCTTTGCCGCGCGAGTGGTTTCCATGCAGCCCTTCGGCAATCGTCAATATTTTTTTCAGGTCCTCGCGCAGGACAGCATCCTTGCCATTGCGCTCGGCTTTACGCAGCGCATCGCGTACCAGGTCTTTGGCCATGATGGCTTCTTCACGGTGTGATTTGTTTTGGGGTGTCTGTGGCTGGAAATAGAAACTGATGGCGCATCCCGCCGGCGATTCAAACTGTGCCAGTTGGCGAATTTCTTCACGCGTAATCATGCGCGGATCTCCTTATGTGTTCTCCGTTACGCAACCCGGGAATGATGCAGCAGACTTTTCCTGAGCTGGTTCTGCGTTGGTAACTTTTGCTGGATGTGGGCACGCGCGTCGTGAATGGACTGGCGCACCTGTTCCGCAGAACGCCCCGCCAGGCGCGAGATTTCATCCACTGTAAAACCTTCCAGCGTGTACAGCACAAAAGCTTCGCGATCACCCGTCTTCACGCCGCCCAGAACAAGGTCAAGTTGCGCCACCATTTCATCGCCGGCCATGATCTCTTCCGGCGTGCGCACACTTTCGTCGCGAATAATGCTTTCTTCCGGCAAACTGTCATCGGGCTGGTGATACTGCAGCACATTCTCGTCACTGCCCGTCACGTTTTGGATTCCGGCGGGCGCGTCCAGTGAGATGGTGGCCGTATCCGCGTTGTCATGGATCAGCCGTCGAATGGCCTGCAAAGCCAGCCGATGAAACCAGCTCTCTGGTGACAGCAGCTCTCGCTTGCCGCCTTCATCCGAAAGAGCGCTTACAATCACCTCATCGATGACCTCTTCTCTCGTAATCTGGCCTTCGCGGATTTTGTCCGACTCAATCTGAAAGTTCAGCTCCTGGTCGATAAACTCTTCCAGCTTGCGCAGGTTTGCGCTCAGCCATAGCTCCACATCGGCGACAGCCGCACCATCGGTTTGCGCTGCCGGAACCGGCATCTCCGCACGGACTGCGCGATGCGGTTCCGGGTGAGCTTTCCCATTACCGCGCGTAGCGGCTGCCTCGGCGGGGATTGGCATTTGCGTAAGCCGCTCACGGCCTGCTCGCCGCAATGATTTTCGTGTCCAGTGGCCGCGCAGCAGCTCTTTGTGTTTCGTCACCTGCGCGATCAAGTCGGCAAAAGCGGATTTGGTTGCCGCCAAGGCGTTTTTCTCCGAGCGCTGCGCTGCCATCTGTCCCGACGGTAATCGCAGGTTCAGTGACGCGCTAATGCCACGATCTTCGGCCTGCTCCACCACAGCGTGAAGAGTCACCAGATCGGGCTTGAAGACCTGTAGCCGCGGCTCTAATTTTTTGATTTGATACTCGAATTCGCGCTCGACATCGGGCGTCTTGCCTGCCTTGTAGCTGACGTGAACATTCATGTGTGCCTCGGCTGGGAGAAGATCCCTTTCGGAAGGTCCGCAGGCCCTCATTCACTTGCAAATTTTACACCTGCCAATAAGACGCCAACCAAATTTCGTACGTTGCACAAAAAATAGTATTGAAATGTAAATGTATTTCTTGCTTTAAGGAACATTTTATGAACGGAGTTGCTGAATGAACTTGATGGCGGTCACATAGCAATGTGACGCGCATCATCGCCGGGTTGCGATTAAAGGCGGTTAATCATTGACGCGACGTAGCCCGCGCCAAAGCCGTTGTCGATATTCACCACGCTCACGTTTGAAGCGCATGAGTTGAGCATGCCCAGCAGAGCTGCCAGGCCGTTGAATGAAGCACCATAGCCGATGCTGGTTGGCACAGCGATAACCGGCACTCGCGCAAGCCCGCCAACCACGCTCGGCAGAGCGCCTTCCATGCCTGCGCAAACGATAATTACTCGCGCTTTGTCGAATACTTCCCTGCCCGCCAGCAGCCGGTGGATTCCCGCCACGCCCACGTCATACAGATGGGCAACTTCATTGCCCATGATTTCCGCCGTCACCAGCGCCTCTTCCGCCACAGGAATATCGCTGGTCCCGGCTGAGATGATCACCACAACGCCTTTGCCGTAGTTCGCTGAATCCTGCTGTAGAGTGATGGTCTTTGACAACTCCCGGTACTCAGCTTTGCGGACCAGCTTTTTTACGGCACGAAAATGCTCTGCCGTGGCCTTCGTGGCTAGCACATTGCCGCCCTGCGCGGCCATGCTCTTGAAAATCTTTGCCACCTGCGCAGGAGTTTTGCCCTGGGAAAAAATTACCTCCGGCATGCCCGACCGCACACGTCGATGATGGTCAATCTTGGCAAAGCCCAGATCTTCAAAAGGCATGTGGCGCATGCGTGCCACCGCATCATCGGGCGACACCTTGCCGCTGCGAACTTCTTGAAGCAATTTTCGGAGGGAAGCGGTATCCATCTAAGGATTCAGATTAACACTAAACCCAAACCTACCACGGAGGCACGGAGGCACGGAGACACGGAGAACAGAGAGAGTTTATGTTTTTAAAATCGAAGCGGCACTGGCCAAAGGTTGAGAATGGAGTTCACTGAGGGGGAGATTAAAAACTCCACCTGTTCTTCTCCGTGCCTCTGTGTCTCCGTGGTAGGTTTTGTTTAACAGAACAGCTTCCCCTGCCCGGGATTCACCCTTCTTGCCAGTTCAAAGTACGTTTTCCTGGCCACGCCGGGCAAATGTATCTTGCGGAAGAAAAGCGACCGCAGAAAGCTCTTGCTCATTAATCCTGCCAGATACGCCTCATGCATCTCAGCGCCGAGCATCGCGCCAAGATGGCGGACCAGGAACTCGCGCTTCTTTCCGCTCGATGCAATGCCGGTGGCGATGACGCGGGGCAATTCAGAACGCAGGCGAGCATGCCCTTCAGCTTCTTTGTGCAGCACCAGGAATTCAATCATCTCGCGATGTTCACGGACGCTGAAGGCTTTGTGTATTTTTGCGGCATCGCGTGGCTGGCTGCTTAGCGCGCGAAAATCATGCTGTCGCATGACCGGATAGTGCGGCAGCAGCACACGCGCCCCAAATGTAATGAAAGCGCGCTCAATCACGTCAAAATAGAACTGGTCCTGGTGTGAACTACCCGCCCACGGGCCGTTGGAGCAAGCCGCGCCACGGCACTCATACTGGACAAAGCGCACCGCTTCTTCCGCGGCATTCGAGAGCTGAAAGCGTTTGATCAGCAGAAGATTGTGCTTGGGCGAATAGACGCAGCCTTGTTGCCGCAACTTCTCCAGCACCGGCCGACGCTCGGCGGCGGGAATCTCTTTGCGCGCCAGCAGCTTTTCAAAATCTTTGGCGCCAGGCCGCAGATAAACCTCTGGATAATCTTCTATCAGTGCGCTGGAATGACTGCCGGTAACTGGCGAATACTGCTCCAGTCCCATCGAGCGCATAAACGTATCCACCAGGTTATAGAACGTAGGCGCAAGATCGGGTTGGTTCGGCTCGGTCCGCCACTTGCCGATATAGATACGGTAGCTTTCGTATTTTTCCAGCGGCGTGGCGTTAAAGACGCATAGCACGTCATCACTCACCTGGACGCCATGAACGCTGTCGCTCAGCTCGCCCGCGGCCTTCCAGTAAAGTTCGTCAAGATTTTGCAGCACGGTGAGCACGCGATCACATGGTCGCAACAAGCGCAGCCAGTGCGGCAGATGTTGAGGAGCCAGATGCGCTTCTCCAAACAGCGTGAGAACGCGCGCTTCAGGATGCGCACGGCGGATCTGCGCGATCTGTGCGGCGGCATGGCGGTCACGCGCGCCGATCTTGCGCATATTGCCGCGCGGCTTCAGGTCAATGCCATAGACCGGGCAGCCATGTTTCCGAGCTTGGCGCAACAGGCGTGCGAACGGCTCCCAGTCATATCCCCATTCGGCGTCATAGCGTATGCCAGCGCGAAGTTCGTCTTCACTGATTTCGCCGCGCAGCCATTCGTCCAGCACGTATTGATCGCGACTGAAGGCCATCTCTAGCGCCAAAACTACGGGACGATCACTCTGCGCAAGCTGTCCAATAAATGACGTTGCAAAATCCTGCGACGCGGCAAGCGCATGATAATCGCCCAGTAGAAAAACGTCGGCGGTGGAACACTGTTGCTTGAATTCGATGTCGTTGAGAGCGCGGCGGTAATCGCGAAAGGCTTCGCTGAAGTCGCGAATGTATTTCAGGCGGCCGTGCGGGTCGGTGGCGCTAATTTCGCGCTTCACCTGAAGCAGTGCGAGTTGCTGCGCTGCTGTCCTGCGGCGGGCCCGAATTGAGAAACCACTGCCCATGAAGTAGCCTGGCTTGACTTCAGCGCAGGCGCCTCCCTATGCTCAATTACTATTAGTCTGTAATCCAGACCTTACACCCTTAGATGCCGAATCCGTTACATCCGTCAGCCCATGTACTCACGGTTGCCGCCACCGGAGCGAGCGGCGCGCTGTTCACGCGCGAGCTGCTGCTGACTCTTGAGCGCGACGAACGCGTGCAGAGAGTAAATTTCATCGCGTCAGACAACGCGCTGCGCGTTTTTGCTGAAGAACTTGGCATCAAAGGACGCAACAATCTTGTCGAGCAGCTACTCGGAAAGAACTCTGACAAGATCCAGGCGCAGAATAATGGCGACATTGGCGCAAACATCGCCAGCGGCTCTTACCCGACGCATGCCATGATCGTGATACCGTGCAGCATGGGAACTCTGGCCAGAGTTGCGCATGGACTCGCAGGCAACCTGATCGATCGCGCAGCCGATGTCTGCCTGAAAGAGAAACGTCCGCTGGTGCTCTGCACGCGAGAGACTCCGCTGAACCGCGTGCATATCCGCAATATGGACTGGGCCGCCGAAGCCGGTGCGACAATCTATCCGCTAATCCCGACGTTTTACAACCAGCCGAAAAGCTTTGACGAGATGGCGCACCAGTTCGCTTGCCGCGTGTTACAGTTTGTTGGATTAGAGCAAAAGGATGCTTATCGGTGGGGAAAGTGAATTTCACCGCGGAGGCGCGGAGACGCGGAGAAAAGCAAGCCTTAGCCGCGAATTCACGCGAACGAACGCGAGTCAAGGCGCTGCCTCAAATCAATTTGAAAATTCGTGTTTATTCGTGTTGATTCGCGGCTAAAAACGCCTTTCGAATCACTTCAATCGCGGACTTTTCTAATTTGTATTTTCCTAGTTCACTCTCGCTCGTCCAAGCAACATCCGCGGCATCGCCGCCTGCGCGGAGATCGCCACCCTTCACCACGCAAAGAAAATCGATCAGCACGTAGTGATATTGCGGCGCGCCGTCTTTTCCTGGAATGATGCGGTCCAGAACCTCAAGAACTTCACCGGCCTTCACAATCAATCCGGTCTCTTCCAGGGCCTCGCGTTCGGCAGCGGCGCGCAACGTTTCTCCCAGTTCCACAACGCCTCCCGGCAGCGACCATTCTCCCAGCAGCGGCGGGTTGCCGCGCTTCACCAGTAGCACACGATCCAAATGAATAATGACTGCGCCCACGCCTACGATGGGGCGATCAGGATATTCACGCGTGGTCGATTGCGGCGGGGTTGGTTTAGGCGACGGTGCTTTTCTTTTCATGGCAGCAAAAACATTGCTTTAGTTTTCATCGGGGCAAGCACTATTCCAGCGAGAAAAACGATCGCGGCTGCACTTCAATGAACTTCCACTTGTCGCCCTCTCTGGCGACAGCAAAGTTCAGCCGCTCATTTCTGCGGGTGATAGCTCCGCCCGCGCCCGGTTCGGCTTCCATCTGGGCGTCAACGGCCAGTGTCGCCTTGTCACCGTCCACAGATGTATCCACCAGATTCATATGCACGCGAATCGATATGGTTTTGGAGAAGAACGAGCTGACCTGCTGCCTGAACAGCGCACCATCTTTCATCCGTGAAAGGTCGAACAGCTCGAGGAAGTGTTTCTGGCTCTGTCCTTGCAACGATTCGCTGAGTTGCAGGAGCAGATGGGAAGCAGCTTGCGCGTCAAATGCATCCGGGGCCGGCTGCGGTTGCGCCTTATCCTGCGCGCGTAGAGTCATACAAAAGAGCAGCGCGACGAGAATGGCTGTCACGCAGCTACGCACGTTCGCCGCCTTCTGGGCCGTAGAACACCACCCAGGTCAGCAGGTCCTCAGTGAAATCTTCAAAGCGATGGTCTTCACCGGCGGCGGCAAAAATAGCGTCACCGGGACCAAACTGAAAGCGTTGCCCTTCCACGGAAAACCAGCCCCTGCCGGCGACAACGATATAGAGCTCATCGCGCGTGTGCGGCTGCTGCAAATCGCTGCCCTTAGGCGCGTAGATTTCCACCGTCAGGGTGCCGTGGCGGAAAAGTTCAGCGTAAAGTTTTCCATCTCGCGTGGGGATGGCGTCATGTGCGTCGGCAAGTTTAATGATGTGTTCGGCAGAGAAGTCCATAGTTGTGTCGCGCCTTAAAAGCTCTTCTTTCCTGTATGAGTTGGATATCCTGTGTGAATCCACGACCACTTTTTGCGTGGCATCGATTCCGAAACCAGCCCCTCTATCGAATGGTCCTGCCACTCTCTGTACTTCAATGATTCTATCTGGAAGACCGCTTGACTATGTTTCTGCCACTGCTTGTCCGTTTTGATCTGTGATTAACCTTGCCGCATCAGAACTCGATGCTTTTACCCCATGTGTCGGCAAACACGGAGCGGGCCGGCTCGAATCTTCCGGCATACATCTTATCCTTGCCTTTGAGTCTTCCAACAGCAAGCATAGCCACCACGCGGACGCGCTCGGGAATTTTCAGCACGGCTTTTACCTGATCTTCCATAAAGCCTTCCATTGGGGCGGTGTCATAACCCATGGTTTCCGCAGCCCACATCATGGTGGTAAAGGCGATCATTGTCTGTCGGTTGGCCCATAGATCAAACGTCGGCTCAATGCCGGCGGCCTTTCCGGCGGGCCCACCCAGAAATCCAGAGACTGTTTTGCGGATCTTCTCCTGCTCCGCGGGATCATTGAAGCCGTGTTGCGCGCTGATGCGCAGCATTTCTTCCAGATCGCCATCTTTCCATCCCAGGGGATCACCGCAGGCGACAATGACGGCGCTGGCTTGTTCGACTTTCGGTTGACCGAATGCGGCCACACTCAGCTTCTTTTTCTGCTCAGGATCGCGTACCACTACAAAACGCCATGGCTGCGTGTTGTAACCGCTGGGCGCTTCCAGTCCAGCACGGATAATTCTTTCAAGATCTGCGGTATGAATTGGAACATCTTCAAAGCTCGGTGTGGCGCGGCGTTCTTTTACGGCCTGGCTGAATGGTTTCTCTGCGGCAAGTTTTGCCATGATCTTCTCCCGTACAATTAGAAGCGCAATTGTTTCACACGGATTCAGAGTTAGCCAGAACGCGGCCAGGCACGCGCATCAAAACTTCTATGGCTTTAGAGCAATACAACAAAAAACGCCGATTTAATGAGACGCCGGAACCTGAAGGCAAACTGGAGCGCGGCGAGCAGCACCGCTTTGTGGTCCAGAAGCATCGCGCCTCGCATTTGCACTATGACTTCCGGCTGGAAATGGATGGCGTGTTGAAATCGTGGGCCGTGCCCAAAGGACCATCGCTTGATCCGGGAGACAAGCGGCTGGCGATGCAGGTGGAGGACCATCCAGTTTCTTATTTCCATTTTGAAGGCAGGATTCCTGAAGGCAATTACGGCGCTGGCACGGTGATGGTGTGGGACACCGGAACATGGAAGCCGCTGGGCGATGAGCACGCCATGCTCAACAAAGGCGACCTGAAATTTCAGCTCAACGGAGAAAAACTGAAGGGCGAGTTTGTGCTGGCCAAGATGCGCTCGCGCCGTCCGGGATCAAAAGGCACGGAGTGGCTGCTGATCAAGAAAAAAGATGACGCAATGAAGCCGGGATTTAATATCGACAAGCTCGATTACTCCGTGCTGACCAAGCGCAGCCTGAGCGAGATCGCTGGCGACGAAGGCTCCGACGAATGGCAGAGTAATCGCAAGGCGGCGGTGCGGAAGGGCGCGGAGTGGCTGCAGGGATCGGTTGATCGGAAGATCGGGAAGTCGGGTAATCGGAAAGCCCAAACGCAAAAGCCTGAAGTCAACGCAACAGAGTCTGGCGTGGCCCGAAAACCCTCCGCAAAGATGGCGGAGGGGGCGGGGCAATCGCGCAAATCATCCAGCACGACCCGGAAGAAAACCAGCCTAAAAAAAAAGACGCGCAAGGCAGCGTAAGCGCGCAGCCTAAGAAAGTAATCGCAGAAAACCTGGACAAGCTGCTGGCGCAGACCCCGGGCATTCGTCGCGCAGGCATGCCACGGGAAATTCATCCCATGCTGGCCACCCTGGTGGAAGAGCCTTTTGACGATCCGCAGTGGCTCTATGAGGTCAAGTGGGATGGCTATCGCGCCGTGGCATTCATCAATGACGGGCGCGCGCGATTGGTTTCACGCAACCAGAATGAGCTGACCGGCGAGTTTCCGGAGATCGCACAGGCGATGCAAGATTTGCCGGTGGAGAATGCAATCCTTGATGGCGAAGTGGTGGCGTTAGATGACGAAGGCCGTCCGTCTTTCAGCCTGATGCAGCAGCGCACCGGCATGACCAGTCCGGGCGCGCGCGGATCGCGCAATCGCTCTGTACCAATCGTTTATTACGCTTTTGATCTTCTGTATCTCAACGGACACAACTTGATGGCATCGCCGCTGGAGCAGCGCAAGGCGCTCCTTGAGCAGATGATCCCAAAAGACAAAGGCTTTCTGCGCTACTCTGACCACTATCCTGAACAAGGCACGGCGCTTTATGGTGTCGCACGCGATAAAGGCCTGGAGGGAATTGTGGCCAAGCTGCGAACGGGCGCGTATGTGCAGAAGCGTTCGCGCGAGTGGCTGAAGATCAAGATCACGCGACGGCAGGAGTGCGTGATTACCGGATACACCGATCCTAAAGGATCGCGGGAAAATTTTGGGTCTATCGTTTTGGGACTCTATGACGAAAACGGCAAGCTGGTGCATGTTGGCAATGCAGGCAGCGGCTTTACAGGATCAACGCATGCGGCGCTTTGGAAGAAGCTGCACGCGCTGGAGACGGACAAGAATCCGTTTGGGGAGAAAATTGAAAGCACGCGTAAGCCGCACTGGATCAAGCCGGAACTGGTGGCGGAAATCAAATTCTCTGAATGGACACATGAGGGAGAGCGCGGCGGAATTAAAATGAGAGCGCCCATATACCAGGGATTGCGCCTGGATAAAAAGCCGCGCGAGTGCATTTTTGAATTTCCCCGGCATACCCAGGCCGAGGTCCGCAAAGCAGAAGAGGAAGCAGCAACCTGATTACCGTCTCTCGCTCGCTTAAAGCACATTTGCTGCTGGTGATGATTGCCTTCATCTGGGGCAGCACATTCGTGCTGGTTAAAGCGGCGCTGAGCGATGCTTCTCCGCTGGTTTTGAACTCTGCACGCATGATTGTGGCGGCGGTGTTGCTGGCCGTTTTCTATCGCAAGAAAATTGCCGTGTTGACCAGAACGTCCCTGGCAGGCGGCGTTCTTGCGGGAATCTTTCTGTTCGCAGGCTATGCATTCCAGACGACCGGACTGAAACTGACGACGCCGTCAAAATCGGCATTTCTTACCGGCACATCTTCAGTGCTGGTGCCTTTGGCGCTTGTCGCGATCTGGCACGTGCGCATTCACTTGTGGCGAGTGGTGGGGATCGTGCTCGCTTTAGTCGGGCTGTTTCTGATGACAGTCCCTGCTGGGCCGAGCGGGCTGGCTGACTTCGCCAATGTAAATCTGGGCGACATCCTCACCATCGGTTGCGCGATTTGCTTCACCTTCCACGTAATCTTTGTAGGACGCGCGAGCCAGCGCTTCCCTTTTGAGCAGGTTGCCTTTTTGCAAGTCGCCACAGCTGCTGTGCTCATGACCATCAGCACGCCGCTGCTCGAGCATCCTTATTTCCGCCCGACGCCAACAGTGATCGCCGCGGTTTTGATTACCGGGACCCTGTGCACGGCGGTTGCTTTCAGTGTGCAATCCTGGGCACAGCAATTTACCCCCGCCACCCATACGGCGCTGATTTTCACTACGGAACCGGTCTTTGCCTGGCTCACGTCTTTCATCTATCTGCATGAGCGGCTTGGCTTTCGGGCTGGGGCCGGGGCGTTGCTGATCCTGGGGGGCGTAATGGTTTCCGAGCTTCTGGGCCAGGTTGCGAAGCCGGATGACGAACCGGCCGGCGCGGAATCACCGGCCAGCTCTGGTGGATAACGCTCAGTTTGCTTTGTGCGTCTAAGTGATAGCGCTCCAGTAACCAAAAGGAACCAGCAGCCGGTGGGAGTATTGGATTTATAATCATTGGAGAACTTAGTCCGGAGGTAAGACGAAGTATGAACTCGCGTTTTGGCGCCCTGGTGTCACGCATGCGCACACAAAGGGCGCTCTCCACACTGGCGATCCTGTTGACATTGGCAGTCGGCATTTTGATTGGCACTGTCCTGAGCCGGGGCAAAGTGAGAGGCTATTCAGGCCCTGACGGCTCGCTATTGCCAGCAATGCAGTCACCGCAGCAACTGAGCAACACCTTCGGACAGGTGGCAAGCGCGGTTGAGCCAACGGTAGTAAATGTGAGCACAGAATCCACGCCAAAAGTGCGACGTCGCGGCAGGACGCCCAACCGCGGACAGCGCGACAACGGCGGCGATGATCCGTTCCAGGATTTCTTTGATCGCTTCTTTGGCGGACAGCAAGGCGGCCAAGGCGGGCAGGGCCCGGGCGACGACGATGATCAAGGCCCACAGAGTCCATTCGGTGGTCCCGGAGGCGGCGGTGGACGCCAGCGTTCGCTCGGTTCAGGCGTAATCCTGAATGCGAACGGCTACATCATGACCAACTTCCACGTAGTAGATAAAGCAGACCGCATCCGCGTAAAACTTTATGACGAACCGGCAACTGTGCTGCATGACGCCAAGATCATTGGCGTGGACACTGAAACCGACCTGGCGCTGATTAAGATTGAGCCGCCAAAAGACAAGCCTCTAACGGCGGCGCGGCTGGGCGACTCCGACAAGATGAGCGTTGGCGATTGGGTGCTGGCCATCGGCAGCCCTTTTGATCTGGAAGCGACAGTCACAGCCGGTATTGTCTCCGCCAAAGGACGCAATCTTCCCGGGGGACGCCAGTTCCAATCCTTTATCCAGACCGACGCGGCCATAAATCCCGGAAATTCCGGCGGGCCGCTGGTTAGCATGAGCGGCGAAGTCATCGGCATCAATACGGCCATCTATACCCAGTCATTTGGATATCAGGGCGTGGGTTTTGCCATGCCGTCCAACGTGGTTCGCGATGTTTATGAGCAGTTGCGGACGGGCAACCACAAAGTTGCGCGCGGATCCATTGGCGTGGAATTCAGCGCGGTGCCAAACCCGGCTGTGTTGCGCATTTACGGCGCGAAAAATGGCGTGCCGATCACCAACGTGCGGCCTGACAGCCCAGCCGCGAAGGCGGGCCTGCAGGGTGAGGACACCATTACGGCGGTCAACGGCAAGCCGATCAAGAATGGCGAAGAACTGGTCAGCTTGATCTCAGCCACGCATCCAGGCAATAAGCTGAACCTGACTTACCTGCGCAACGGCCAGGAAAAGCAGGCGACCGTGGTGGTGGCGGATCGGGCCAAACTTTTTGGAGATCGCACTGACCAGAGCAGCAACGACGATACCCCTGATGACAGCAGCCAGCCCGCGCCGACAAAGCTAGGCGTTACGGTAAAGTCGGTTTCTCCGGAAATGGCCGAACGAATGGGCACGGCTGAAGGCAAGGGCGTGCAGGTAGTGGATGTGAAACCCGGCTCGTTTGCCGACGATCTTCAACTGCAACCCGGGCTGATCATCCTGAAGATCAATAAACAGCCGGTCAACAGCGAAGAAGATTTCCGCAAGATCACGTCGCAACTTAAAAGCGGTCAGGATGTGGTGTTCCTGGTCCACTCCGGGCGCGGCGCTTCCGGCGGAAACTCATTCATTTCCGGCACGCTACCGTAAATCCGGGTTTAAATCTTCCGGGGAGGCCTCCATGGCAGCCCCGGAAAATACCCAAATTTGGGTCGTTTGCTAGCGCATCTTGTTCAAGCAACTATCCAAAAAATTCAACAAAAATCCAGAATTTATTGATTCCATTGCACTTCGGTAATCCCGAGCTGCACAACAATCTTCTAGCGTCTCGGCATCCAAACATGGGATGATGTTGGGATGTCGGGTTTTTGCCAAAGCAGTACCCGATAGGCTTGAGCTCGAAAATTACCAAGGATTTTGTCAGCAATTCTCTTCTTGAGGTGAGTCGGTGCGTTCAGCCATTAAAAAACTCGTGATTTTAAGCTTTGCCATGGTGCTGTGCGCCGGGTACGCTCCGGCGGCAACCAAGGCGGCGAGTAAGTCGGCCAGGCACGGACACCACAAAACCAAACGCAAAGCCTCATGGAAGAAAAAAGGCCAGCAAGGCATCAACTCTGAGCGAGCAACGGAGATTCAGCAGGCGCTGATCCGGCAAAATTACCTGACCGGTGAACCTACCGGAGAATGGGACTCCCGCACCCAGGCAGCCCTGATCAAATATCAGGGTGACAATGGCTGGCAAACCAAAGTTGTGCCCGACTCACGCGCCCTGATCAAACTGGGATTAGGTCCAAACTATTCCGCGGAACTGCTGAATGGGCCACCGAAAGCCCTCCCAGCCGCGACGCCCAGCACTACTGCTTCCCGCAGTATTGAAGGAACAACCGGCGGCAAGCAGTAAAAAGCGACTATTGATTATTAGCTTTATTGCCAGATAGTGGCGCTTACGTCCTTCTGCATTCTTTGCCATTCGTTCTGAGCAGAATCTCGCTGTCCGCCGCTCATGTTCCTTGAGGTAGCCTTCCTTGAAAGCCATGTCCTTACATGGCGGGTTGTTTTATAATTCCACGCCATGGACACCCCCTCTATTATTGAAGCACTTACCGAGCAGCGGGATCGCGTAATCGCTGCTATAGAAGCTCTCACCGGAGGCCGCACGCGACGGGCCTCATCCTCCGCTGCTGCCGGTCCGCGCAAACGCGGCCAGATGAGTGAAGCGGGAAGAAGAAGCATCTCAATGCGGATGAAAGCGCGCTGGGCCAAAGCCAAAAGAGCCGGCAAGAACGCGCTCTAAAGTTCGAAATAATTCATGACGCTCGGCCTCCGCAGGGATGCGGGGGCGGCGCATTTTTGCGCCCCGAATCGGACCCGATCAACTGGAAGCTTAAGGTAAACAAGCACGCCGAATGCTTCAGGCAGAGCAGTATCCCGAACAGAGAAAGCTTCTCTACACACTGCCCTTGGAAACACACGCACAGGAAACCTTGCGCGCTTAATATATTCATCACGCGCGCAAATAGTTCCATTCAGGCGCACGCCTAAATGAACCGAAAGCTTTGACCGGCAGCTGAGGTTACTGCAACCCCTGTTCCTGCATCTTCTTTCGCAGAGACAACGGCCGCATGTCCGTCCAAACTTCTTTGATATAGGCCAGGCAATCGGCTTTGGGGCCGCTCTTGCCCGCATCCTTCCAGCCCAGCGCGTTTTCCTTGTGTGCAGGCCAGATGGAATACTGCTCTTCATGATTGACTACGACTTTGTAGATGGTTTTATCTTCTGTTTCTTCAGGCATTGCGCTTTTTCTCCTTGAGAATTTCTTCGTATCCGACGGCCGGCTTAGACCGCCTTTTGCAGCAAATCCAGAGTTAGGCGGTTGAGCCGGACAGGATCTGCGATCTCCGAGCCTTCAGCCACCAAGGCCAGTTCAAATAGCAATTCAATTGCGTCGCCCAGAGTGGCATCGTCATTGTTCGACTTAAACCGTTCATGCAGTTTCTGTATGATCGGATGGTCCGGGTTCAGTTCCATGATGCGGCGCTGTTTGGGCCCGCCGCCTTTGCCTTTTTGCAGCAAGCGCTCCAGGTGCGGGCTATATTCATGCTCTTCAGTCACCAGGCATGCGGGCGAACCCACCAGGCGGCTGGAGACGCGAATCTGTTTAACGTATTCATCCAGCTTCTTTTGGCAGGCTTCCAGGAAGCTCTTATACTCTTCCTCTTTCTGCTTGATCTGCTCTTCGGCCTGTTTCTTCTCCTCGTCGGTTCCCAGTTCAAACCTGCCCTTAGTGACTGACTTAAGTTTGTGCTCCTGAAATTCATGCAGGCTTTGGACCATAAGCTCATCCACCGGATCGCTCAGGTACAGGACCTCATAACCTTTTTGCCGCACGCTTTCCAGATGAGGAGAGTTTTCTATCACCTTGCGCGATTCGCCGGTGAGATAGAGTATTTCTTTTTGTTCCGGCTTCATCCTGCCAACATAATCGCCCAGCGTGGTCAGTTCCTTTGCGTCATGGGACGATTCCAACAGCAGCAGCGGCAGAATCTTATCTTTGTTTTCATAGTCGGAGCTGACTCCTTCTTTCATCGCCCTGCCAAACTGGCCCCAGAACTTCAGATATTTTTCCGCTTCCTTCTCTTTCAGTTCAGCGAGCGCTTCCAGCAGTTTCTTGGTGAGCCATTTGCGAATCTGGGTGATGTGGCGGTCCTGCTGGAGCCTTTGGCGTGAAATATTGAGTGGCAAATCGCTGGAATCAACCACGCCTTTCACAAAACGCAGATAATGCGGCAAAACTTCCTCGCATTTCTCCATGACCATTACGCGCTTGGCATAGAGCTTAAGACCGGATTCCGAGCCATGGTAAAAAAGATCTTGAGGGGCCTGCGCCGGAATAAAAAGCAGCGCCTCAAGCTCAAACGTACCTTCCGCCTTGAGCGGAAGCACTTTGAGCGGATCAGTCCAGTCATTAGCAACGTGCTTGTAAAAATCGTTGTAATCGCTGTCGCTGACTTCCGAGCGCCTGCGCGTCCAGAGCGGCTTCTGCGAATTCAGCGTTTTGGTTTCAATCTTGATTTCTTTGGATTCCGGCTCGCCCGGTTCCTGCGGAGGCCCTTCATAAATGATGGGGTACGGGATAAAGTCAGAATATTTGTGAACGATCATCGAGAGCTTCCAGCGGTCGGTATAGTCCTCAATCCCGTTTTCGGCGTCGGGCCTTTTTAAATGAAGAATAATGTCCGTGCCGCAGCTTGCCTTCTCAGCTTCCGCTAACGTGTAGCTGCCATCGCCCGCGGACTCCCATTGCGTAGCCGTGGCTTCACCGGCGCGGCGCGTGATGATGGTGACTTTGTCCGCCACCATGAACGCCGAATAAAAACCCACGCCGAATTGCCCGATCAGATCGGCAACAGATTCCGCCGACTGCGATTCCTGCATGCGCTTGCGCATCTCCTGCGTTCCCGATCTCGCAATGGTGCCAATATGATCAATCAGGTCCTGGCGGCTCATGCCGATCCCCGTGTCGCTGATAGTTAGAGTCTTGTTCGCCTCATCCGGCTTGAGCTTGATCTCGTACTTATGGCCGTCCGGGACGAGATCCGTATTGGTCAGCGCTTCAAAGCGCAGCTTGTCCAAGGCATCAGAGGCGTTGGAAATCAATTCCCGCAGAAAGATTTCCCTTTGCGTATAAAGGGAATGGATCATGAGATGAAGAAGTTGTGTAGTCTCAGCCTGGAATTGGAAAGAATCCTGAGCAGTTGCGGTGGACACAGTTCACTCCTAGTCTGGTGTTGGTTGTTAGCTGCCGAAAGATTCCTGTGACAGGAACACAGCTAGCTGGATGCTGTATTTTACCAAGAATGAAGGGGTGTTCGGCAGCTGTCAGAGCGTAAATGCCTGGGATATTGGTTCCATTTTGGGATAGGAGAGGACGGTGAAGAATTCGTCAAAGTACAGACAATGATTCCGGCAGATGCTTCTTGCGTACTGGTTTATGCAAGGTTTTCCTGGTCTTCTTTGCAACATACGCGCTTTCCGTCTCGATGAGGGGCGCGCAGTTGTACTGGAAGCGGACTACTAAGGTCAAAGGGTTGGGTCCGCTATATCGGCCAATTACCCAATTGCGAATCGCATTAGTTGCAGCCTGCTGGAGGATGGGGTGTCCTGTTTTCGCGACCACCGAAGTGACTTTTCCCGAATCATGATCGATTGAAACATCCACTTCCACGTCCCCAGAGATGTGAGCAATTATGGCCATCTGCGGGTAGTTAATCATCTCTTTGTGCAGCAGAATCCCTGGAATATCGGAGTCTGGCACATCTCCAAAATTGACCTCCGGCGCTGTAGCTTCCTGTGAATCAGGCATGACCTCAGACAATTTGGCGCGGTCATCGTCGCGCTGATCCTCCGGAATCCTTGGCGCCGCCAGGTCGAAGTCGCCATTGCGTATCTCAACTGCGGCCGCCTGGGCCCGCTCCTTTTCTTCAGCAGGACGCAACTCCCACGGCACAGACAGCCAAACCTCATGTCCGGTTTCTTTGACGAATCGCGCATGGATTTCTTGCGCCAGGCTCCACAGGGCGGCCGTATGAGGTGCTGCACCCTGGATTCGTGAAAAGCGTAGCGAGTTCACCGGCGGCAGTTCATGTAAGCGCTTCTCGGTCCCGCAAACTGCCGCTATTCCTTGACTCTCTTCTCCCCATGAATCCTGATCTTTCTTGCTGGCCGACCGAATGAGTTTTGCTACTGCATCTTCCCTGGCGCATAAGTCTGCCCCTGCCGCCAGTTGTGCCACGGATAGATGTTCAAAAAAATATTCGCTTTCATCGATACGGTAACTCCCACAGGCGCGCCGGACACGAATGAAGCGTACTTTCGTCTCAGAGTCTGAAGCCGGCTGCACGTCTACGATGCTCCATGAACCATTCTCCAGGGCGACGATATAAAACGATTCAGGAGGTTGCGGCAAAGTGGCCGAAAGCGGAACGGGACTTTGTCGACTCTGCGTCCACACAAGTGAGTGAAGGCACAGGAGTCCAACAACTACTCTGGCTGACATATAGGAAGAACGGCCAAGAACGCGCTTTCTTGCGAAGTGCTTTTGGTAGCAGCAAGGATGAATCGTCTACGAAGCTCGACTGAAAACGAGGTAAAGCCTGGGTTTTAGAACTGGTGCCGAAGAAGGGACTCGAACCCCCACACCCTTGCGAGTACATGGACCTGAACCATGCGCGTCTGCCAATTCCGCCACTTCGGCATTGAATGAGGCGCCAGACAAAAACCGGCGCTTGCGACGGGAAATACTCATCTATTTTAAAGGGTTTGCTGAAGGTGTCAAATCAGCGGGGGCATCTGGAAATCGGGGCATCGGGAAATCGGGACATCTGGGAATCGGGAAATCGGAGAACGTCGATGACTTAGACGATGAGAGACCTGGGAGATTTAAAGACCGGCAATCGGTGAATCCCCGGAGTCCGCTTGCACATCCATAAATTGAGTAATCGAATGAAGGCGCGAACTTGCGAAACGGCGCGCGCAAGAGCAATATCACAGTCGCAGCAGATTTGGGCGCAAGAGGGATCTCGCAATCGCAGCAAATTCGTATTCAGATCTGCAAAGCTTTTACATTCAAAACGTTTTGCTCGCACGCATCAGAATTCATCAGCCATCCATAGGAGATAAGAATTATGTCCACCACGCTTGTTGCAGCAGTTCCGGCCAAAACAAAGACCGCTGGATACGGGGCCACGTCGGCGCAGTCGCCGCTGGCGCCATTTTCTTTTGCGCGACGCGAGCCGCTGCCTCAGGACGTGCAGCTTGAAATTCTTTATTGCGGCGTGTGCCACTCTGATCTGCATACGGTGCGCAACGAGTGGAGCGGCACAACGTATCCGGCGGTGCCGGGGCATGAGATTGTGGGCCGCGTGACGGCCGTGGGCAGTGAGGTAAAGCGCTTTAAAGTGGGCGACATTGCTGCTGTGGGATGCATGGTGGATTCATGCCGCAACTGCGCCAACTGCGAAGCCGGGCTGGAGCAATACTGCGACGTGGCTTTTGTGGGCACATACAACTCGCCGGACAAGCATCTGGGCGGCATGACGTATGGCGGATACTCAAAGAGCATTGTGGTGGACGAATATTTCGTTTTGCATGTGCCGGACAAGACAAACCTTGCCGGAGTGGCGCCGCTGCTCTGCGCCGGCATTACAACGTATTCTCCGCTGCGCCACTGGAAAGTGAGCAAAGGCCACAAGGTGGGCATTGTGGGACTGGGCGGCCTGGGCCATATGGGAGTGAAGATCGCGGCGGCGCTGGGCGCGCACGTGGTGTTGTTTACTACGTCGCCCAATAAGAAAGAAGACGCGCAACGGCTGGGCGCGCATGAAGTGGTGGTCTCAAAAAATCAGAATGAAATGGACCACCACCTTGGCAGCTTTGACTTTATTCTTGATACCGTCTCCGCACCGCACAATCTCAACGCCTACCTGACCCTGATCAAGCGCGATGGAACGCTGACTCTTGTCGGCGCGCCGCCGCAGCCGCCCACCATTGAGGTCTTCAACCTGATCTTTAAGCGCCGACAGATCGCAGGGTCGTTGATCGGCGGAATTCCTGAAACCCAGGAGATGCTGGATTTCTGCGCGAAGCACAAACTCACAGCCGACGTTGAGGTAATTCCCATACAGAAAATCAATGACGCCTATGAGCGCATGCTGCGCAGCGACGTGAAATACAGGTTTGTGATTGACATGGCGTCACTGTAAGAAGGCGCGGACCAGACAGATAGCTAGCTTTGCGGCGCGTGCAAGAGCGCGACCACTTCCCGCTCGATCACGGAAAAGTCGGCTGTGCCGTTGTGCTTACTGTGGATTCGGCTGTCTCTGCCGATGAGGAAAGTGGTGGGAAGGCCCAGCACTCCGCCGAAGCCGTCGGCAATCTTCAGGTCGCCCGCAACCACGGGATAGTTCATCTGGTACTTGCGATAGAAGCGCAGCAGAACTTCAGGATTGTCATCTACGGAAACGCCGACCACCTGCAACCCCTGGTCCTGATACTTCTTCTGCAGCGCGATGAATTGCGGAACTTCTTCAGCACACGGTGTGCACCACGCGGCCCAGAAATTCACCAACACGACCTTACCTTTGTAGTCCGGCATGTTTACGGAGCCGCCATTGATGTCCTTCGCGGAAAACTGGGGCGCGGCGGAGAGATTGGACAGGGACATAACGGCTTTGTGGCTGCCAAAACGGTGGAATCCCTCATAAACGCCGATCGCCAGAACGGCGACCACGATCAAGAGAACGAACCTGCGCGACATTAACTCGGACCCCTATTCACCCTTGGCAACAGGAAAGCCCTTGTCTTTCCAATCGACGCCAAAGCTGGTAGCCAGATAAAGCACGCGCACCTTACTGAAGCCCTCTTTCTTCAACTCGGCAAATGCCGGACTGATATTGGGGCAGTGGTCCCAGGGACAGCAGCCACAGTAGATGACTACCGGCATATTTTTTGGCAATGACGCACCGCGAGTACGGAGCGCCGCCATGCCGTCTGGTTGGCCCACCGGGCCGATAAACTCTGCGCCGGGTATGTGGGCCTGAGTGTAAAAGGCCTTTGGGCCTACATACAGGACTGTGGGCTTTTGCGTTCCGGAAGCCTTCATCGCCATGACTAGTTTGTCAGGCTGAATCTGGCTTGCCGCTGGCACATCGTTGGCCACGCTTTGCGCGGAAGCAATCACCATTGCCGTAAGCAGAGCTGCAAGTGATGACAGTCGCAAAAGAAAAGTACTGGTTGATCCAAGGTTCATCAGGGCCGCCATTCTGTTTTTTGAAGATGAAAGAAAATCTTAATCGCTGGTAAAGACGAGAGTCAATTTGAGCGATGGCGTAACACGGGCCATTATGAGTCTGTACTTAACCGTTTGATTCTACTGGAAATATAAAATTCTTTGCCTTGTATATCTAAATGATATCATTTCGATAACAGACAGAGAACAAGCTGCCTGTTAGATCAAGGAAACTCCGAAGATGAATACCAACAAAGTCACTGCCGCGCATGAACAGGTGGTCCGCGTACAGAACGGATGGGCGATGCTCGTCCTGTTGCTCGCTGCCCTGCTTGCGGATATCGGGCTCATGGTTTTCTCCATTAAGGATGGCGTTGAAACAACCGGCGAGCCGCACGTCGGCCTGCTGCTGCTTTCGATTTTGGCATTGCCATTCCTCATCATCCTGCTGACCGGGTTTTTCACCCTGCAGCCGAACCAGGCACGCGTGCTGGTGCTGTTTGGCGCTTACAAAGGCACGGTTCGCACGCCGGGATTCCACTGGGGCAATCCGTTTTATAGCCGAGGGCCGCAAGGGAGCAGCAATTTTCAGGCGCGGATCGCCGCAGCCAAGGGCATTGCCACTGCGCCGGCTTCAGAGCAGAAGACGCTGGGCAGCAACAAAATCTCGCTGCGCGCGCGCACGCTGAACGGCGACAAGCTCAAGGTGAATGACAAGCGCGGCAACCCGATTGAGATTGCGGCTGTCGTAGTCTGGCGCGTGGAAGACACGGCGCAAGCCATGTTTGACGTGGACAGCTACCAGAACTATGTGCCCATACAGAGCGAATCGGCTTTGCGGCACCTGGCCAGCCTCTATGCCTATGACCATTCTGAAGAAGACACCGAGATCACGCTGCGCAGCAATGTGGACGACGTTTCGAAGTCGCTACGCGATGAGTTGCAGGAGCGGCTAAGCAAAGCCGGTGTGGTGGTGGATGAAGCGCGGCTCACGCATCTGGCCTATGCACCGGAAATTGCGCAGGCCATGTTGCGACGGCAGCAGGCGGAAGCCGTCATCGCCGCGCGCACCAAGATTGTGCAGGGCGCGGTGAGCATGGTGGATATGGCGTTGAGAGAGTTGGCGGAAAAATCCGTGGTACACCTTGACGACGAGCGCCGCGCGGCCATGGTCAGCAATTTGATGGTGGTGTTGTGCGGCGAATCTGAGGTGCATCCGGTGGTGAACACCGGCACGCTGTATGCATGAAGCTTTTTTATCGCAGCGCTAAAGCGCTTCTTAAGTTAATGTGCTCTGACAGGCTTACCTCAGCGGCTTGAGCCGGGAATCGACGAGCACTTACCGCAGGCATGAATGCCTGCTCCACCCCGAGAGGGATACAGCAACTCTGGAACTGCGGCCAAAGCCGGTCGCAGACCAGAGGAGATAACAACCAAGATGAAAGCAAGCTGGTGACAATGGCAGAACGGAAATCATTTCTTCTGCGGATGGATCCCGCGCTCTGGGACGAACTGGAAGGCTGGGCGCAGGCCGAGCTGCGCAGCGTGAACGGCCAGATTGAATACATTCTTCGCCAGGCCGTGAACAAGCGCAAAGGGGAAAGGGCCGATCTGCCGCAGCCTGAATCAGACGATCCGAAAAAATTACCGTAGCAGGTTACGGCAAAACTAAGCAGCTTCGGTCTTGGCTTCTCTGCGATGCAAGGTGCGGAAGGTAATGGAATATCGCAGTTCTTTTACCGGAGGGATGCTGTGCTGGAATTTCCAGCGGGCAGGGCCGCGCATCACGTAGATGGAACGCCGCTCCAGCGTAAGCGCCACTGGCTTGCCTTCCGCCTTGTATGGTTTAAAGCGCATGCGCGACGTGCCGGCCAGGGAAATGCCGATGACGGCGCCAAACTGCGGAGCGTCGCGATGCCAGCCGATGGGCGCGCCAGAAGAATATTCCGTGACCATGCCTTCCACCAGATCAGCAGCAGAGATGCCGGCGAATCGCGCTGCACGCTCACGCATCGGCGAGAGAAACACAGGAAAGCTTTGTGTGGGCGTGGCCCTGCGCGTGGTGAAGTCATATTCAAAACCAAATTCCAACACGCGACGCTTGGCTATGTATCCGTGAAAATCAAATGCCTGAAAAGGCAGCTCACGGAAGATTCGGACCAGATCAGCTTCTTCCGCTTCACTAAGAAAGTCCGCTTGGTAGAGCAGACCTTCAGGCAAATTGTCGATAGGGAAAAGCGTGCCGGAGGTGATGGAAGAGCCCATTTCTTAATAGATGCCGAGCTTTATGAATGTGATCCATAGAGAAACGATCTGGAGATGACCACGCCATCCATCCTGTAGACACGCTACTTTGGATTGAACTCCGGTGTTACCTACTTTGTCTCTAAAGGCTTCTTAGCGGGAGCTTACAAAACTCAACTAGGAAGCTATACAGTGAAGCAGGTACACTGAACTGTGTTCAAGGACGGCTACCATGACTTCATTCTTGCGAGCTGTAGCTTTGGGTACATTGGCGTTTCTGATTGCCGGTTGCGGAAGCAAGATGCAGCCCTCGATCGCATGCACGCAGGCGCTCCCGGTGGAATTTGCCTATATGCTGGGGTCGAGCAGCAACAGCACCGCGGTCTCAATGTTCACGATCAACTCCTGCACCGGTGCCTTCACGGCGATGACGCCGGCAACGGTATCAACCAGCGTCGGGCCAGGACAGCAGGGCGCTGAAGATATGGTGGTGGACCCGCTCGGCAGGTTCGTCTATGTAGCCAATCTGATTTCCAATTCTGCTCCCAACCAGGCCACCATCGCCATGTTCACCGTCAATTCCTCCACGGGCATTCTGACCCCGACCAATCCGCCTACTGTCCCTACGGGCTTCCTGCCGCAGGCAATCGCCATCGATCCCGCAGGCAAGTTCGTTTACACGGCCAACAGCGATGACAACACGGTTTCAATGTTCACAGTCAATGCCTCCACCGGGGTCCTCACACCCACGACGCCGGCATCGGTTGCCGCCGGCCGAAGCCCCAACTTTTTGACGGTGCATCCCTCTGGCAAATTCCTATACGTGATCAATCAAGATGACTTCACTGTTTCGATGTACACCATTGATCCGAACACCGGTGTGTTGTCGCCCGCCACGCCAGCCACAGTGAGTAGCGCCGGCGGCGATTTTGGAATCACCGTCGATCCTTCCGGCAAGTTTGCTTATGCGGTGAGCAACTTTTTCAATTCGGTAACGACGTTCAGCGTCGATTCCACCACCGGCGTGCTGACGCAGACTGGAACCGTCGCAGTCGGCCAGGGGCCGACAGCCATTGCTCTTGATCCCACCGGAAAATTCGCCTACGTGACGAACCGGGTCGACAACACCCTTTCACTTTTCAACGTCAACCCAGTAAATGGAAGCCTGACACCGAACGTTCCCGCCACCATCCCGACCGGATCGCACCCGTTCCAGATCCAGTTTGATCCCGCACGGCGGTTTGTGTATGTGGTTAATGAGGAGAGCCCAGCCTCCATTTTCAGCATGAATACGAATGGCACGCTCAACTTCATGGGCATGACTGGATCCGGCGCTCTATCACTGGCCATAACTGCCGGCAAATAGACTTGTTTGGGGGAAGTTTTGCAAAACAGCCATTTCCAGCCGAACTTGAGCTACCCGTTTGCGACAGTCGTTCATCCATCTTTCAAATTATTTGGGACTCTTCCGATTCGCGACACGAAAGGATGGGAGTAAGCAGAGTAGCTTAATCCCAAAGACCCGACCCTATAAAAATCCCGCATCTACTCTGGATCTATGTAGACTCCACAGAACGTCACCGTCTAAATCCTGACACTCGGAGAGAGTTCCCCTAATGCAGAAACTGAAGAAACTGCTATGCCCGAGTCTTGTCGTTTTCACTATTGCGGTTTGCGCCGCGCTTGCCGGATGCGGCGGGAGCATGGCGTCCTCATCGTCCACTACGGCCAACAGCTCCAACCCGGCACCTAGTCCGGGCGCCAGTCCCAGCCCAACGCCTACAGGCGGCACACCAAGCAATGCCCAGATAATTTCCGACATACAGAAGCTCACCGGATGGCAGACTTGCGTGCTCTCCTGTGCGGGAGCCCCGGCGGCGGTCTTCTCTATGACGCAGGGGATCGCCTCGCCGTCGCTAAGCGGATCGTCTGACCGGTTCTCACTGCTGGCAGGCACGAGCAGCTTTGGCGCCGTGATGTGGTTCAAGGCCCTAGGCGCGCACAACAGCGCCACGCATTTTCTTTTTGACCTGAACTTTTACGTGGACAATCCGGGCGCGGCCCAGGCACTTGAGTTTTACGTGACCCAAAGCACCGGCGGCGCGCGCTATAACTTTGGCACGCAGTGCGACCTGGCGGGCGGCCATGCCTGGCGCATGTGGGACAACATCGGGAAGAAGTGGGTAGCTTCTGCCGCTACGTGTCCAACGCCGGCGGCCAAGACCTGGAACCATCTGGTCTTTGAGTTCCAGCGCCAGACCGGCGGCGACGTGATCTTTACCGCCGTGACCATGAACGGCCAGCGCAGCGTGGTAAACCTGAGCATGCAACATACCACCGACTCCAGCAGCGGCCTGGATGTCGCCTATCAGTCAGACGCGAACGGCTCGGGAACGCCGTATTCAGTCTGGCTGGATAAGATAAGCGTAACGTACTGGTAATTCGTCTTAGCGCGGATCGGCGCGGATGAAAAACCTACCACAGAGGCACCGGGGAAGATTGGGATCGAGAAGAACCAGGAAGCATTTCGCGAGAATCCGGTGTGATAGGAGGTCAAGGTTTCCACGACCGAGAACAAGTGGCAGGGCTGACTTGAGCGCCTTGCCCGAGCGCGAAGTCATGCGCGAAACGCGCTCAATATGTAACGGCCTTCAGTCCCTGTGACGTTTTTTGCCACAATAAGCATAACCATAAGAATAGTTCTCAGAGGAATGGCGCGGCCAGCCTTGACGGCGTATTGTCAATGCATGCCGCAGGAAACTTTCGTCGTGCCAGACTCGCTCGCCGGAAAACCGGTTGCCAGATTTCAAGCCGGCAGCTAATTCCTTTTAGCGCGATAAAAGAGATTTCCATTACAGCCAGGCCGTCTTTTCAAGCGTCAAGCGGCCATCGAGAGTGGGCTTCAAACCGAAAATGGTTGGCATTACGACCAAATCATACAGCCTGAATTTGGCGTTAACGTAGTTTTTGCAGAACGTCGATAAAGAAATTAGCCCATAATTCCGTTCCATCCACTTAAATTTGGACACCGAATAGTCCTGCAGTTGGCCAGGTCAAAACAGGATTCTTTAACTGCCGAACCGTTCCACCGGATAGACGCCGGTACATTTCAGGATATTATGCACATAAGATGCCGGAAGATAAGCCAGCCGCCGACGCAAGAGCGCAGGGCGCAGGTACCGCGCCGTCTTCGGCGAGCGATGCTAAATTTGCGACCACTACCACCGCACAGGGAGAGCCGATGGAGATCCACGCTCCGGACAAGCCGATTCATTCCAGGAAAGAATTCATGTTCCATATGTTTACCGTGGTGCTGGGCATCCTGATTGCGCTGGGGATGGAGGGCATTGTGGAGTGGGCACACCATCGCGCGTTGGTGCGTGAGGCGCGGGAGAACATTGCCACCGAAATCCGCAAAAATAAGGAAACAGTAGACACCGACCTTGCCGAGATCCGCAAAAGAGAAGAAGAGCTGAACCATGTAATTGAAGCAATGCGGCAACTGGAAACAGACCCCGGTTCGTTTAAACATGGTTTCCTGGGCTTTCATGTTGTGAACCATGACCTGTATTCCACGGCATGGCAAACGGCCACGGTGAGTGGGGCGGTAACTTATATGAAGTATAACGAGCTCAATCGGTACACCGATGTTTATCTTACGCAACAAGCTTTTACCGGCTTTCAGGAGCAGGCGTTGAACCAGATGATTGCGATTGGCGGCATGATGGAAGTCACAATGAAGGACCGCGACCTGAAGAAGGTGCCAGCCGAGAAGTTTCAGGCGATCGCTCAGGAAGCCTACAAGGATTTGATCATCCAGCAGACGCTGGAAGGCATCAGTACAGACCTGAGCAAGACCTATGGTGATATCTTAAAATCGATGTAACTCTGCTAAACTTTGAGCAATGTCCTTTCCCGTCACACGCATGCGCCGCATGCGCCAGACCGACTCGCTGAGGTCGCTGGTGCGCGAAACCCGTCTCACGCCTACCGGTTTTATCTACCCGCTGTTTGTGTGTCCGGGCGAAGGCGTGCGCAAAGAGATCAGCTCCATGCCGGGAGTGTTTAACCTGTCGGTGGACGAAGCGGTGAAAGAGGCGCATGAAGCGAAGTCGCTAGGCGTGGGCGGAATCATTTTGTTTGGCTTGCCGGAGAAGAAAGACGAAGTCGCTACCGGCGCGTGGGCGGATGATGGAATCGTGCAGCGGGCCACGCGGGCCATCAAGCGCGAAGTGCGAGACCTGGTTGTGGTCGGCGACGTTTGCCTGTGTGAATATATGTCGCACGGGCACTGCGGGATTGTGCAGAAGAGAAATGCCGCGGGCGGAAATGGTGGTTCGGCATCGAAGCGGGCCGGCAGCGGCAATGGCGGAAGAAGCGCCGTGGCGACGCAGGTCGCGGCTGAGGTCGAATATGAAATCCTGAACGATCCGACGCTGGAAATCCTGGCCAAAACCGCTGTCTCACAGGCTAAAGCAGGCATGGATATTATTGCTCCGTCCGATATGATGGACGGCCGCGTCGCTGCAATTCGCAAGGCGCTGGACCATGCAGGCTTCCTGAATACGCCCATCCTTTCTTATGCGGCCAAATTTGCTTCAGGATTTTACGGTCCATTCCGTGAAGCTGCGGATTCCACGCCGCAGTTTGGCGACCGCCGTTCTTACCAGATGGATGGCGCGAATATCCGCGAAGCCATGCGCGAAATTTCGTTGGACATCAAAGAAGGCGCGGACATGATCATGGTTAAGCCCGCCATGCCTTACCTCGATGTGATCAGTGAAGCGCGCCGCCGTTTTGATTTGCCCATCGCCGCTTACCAGGTTTCTGGCGAATACTCGATGCTGCAAGCGGCCATCCGCAACGGCTGGCTGGATCGCGATCGCGTGATCATGGAATCGCTCACGTCAATCCGTCGCGCAGGAGCGCAACTGATTCTCACCTATTTTGCGAAGGACGCGGCAAAGTTGCTGGGATAGCCGCAACGCTATCACTGCACATAAAAGCCCAGCCCAACCTCACTTGGGATCGACTTTGTGTTCCTCCGACTCGTTATCCTCTTCTTCCGGATTTTCCGCCGCCTGCTTTAGATAACTCACATTTTTGATCGCGCCCATCGCCAGCCAGATCATGCCTATGATGGCCAATGCCGCCAGCGGAAATGGCAGCCATCGCCACCGCAGCTGATCTTGCGTTTGCTGCAATGCCTGCAGCGCTTCACGGTGCGCATTTTCCGTGGCCATTTCAAGGTTAATGATCTGTAAATCCTGCGGCGCCGCGCGATATTTGGCGAGAAAATCTTCCGGCAATCCCTGTCCCACCGCCAGCTTCCTGCGTTCTTCAATCAGGGGCTGCACGGCTTGCGCGTACCACTTCTGCTCTGCCGCTACCAATCCCTGCAAGAGCTTGTCATTCTGTGCGTCGGTGTTTGCCTGCGCCAGTTGCTCGATTCTTTGCTTGTCGGCCTGGAGTAGTCCTGTGTTCGCGGAATTTCCATCCAACAGGTAACGATTGAACGATACGTCCATCTCGCTCAGGCGATTAATCGCCTCTGTCCTCATCTGCTGTTGCAACATCGCTTGCTGGTAGCTGCTCAGCGCTCCATTTAGCCGATAAAGCTCATAGCCGTAAAACCCCAGCGCGGCCGCAGCCAGCAAGCCAAGCAGCAGCACGCCTATGACGCGAAGCCACGCGGCACGGGCCAGCTTTGCAGGCGGAACGGGAATGATCAATGTGGAAGACATAGCGAGCCAAGGCTAGCACAACATTCAGCTGCGTCAATGAGCAAATGCGATGCCACGCGATCACCGCTGTATAAGCAATCGATGCTCCTTAATTCTTCATTCATGGCGCAGCGCGATCATGGGATCGACTTTCGTCGCCCGGCGTGCTGGAACCCAGGCCGCGCCCAGGGCCACGATCATCATCAGCAAGGCGGCGCCGATCAGAGTAACGGGATCACCCGGTTTAATCTCAAAAAGCTGGCTGGCCAGCAGGCGCATCAGAAGCAGCGAGCCAATCGCGCCACAGACCGCTCCTGTGACCGCAAGAACAGCAGCCTGGCGCAGGACCAACCCCAGCAGGCTGCCTGATTGTGCGCCCAGGGCAATGCGAATCCCCATTTCCCTGGTACGCTGGCGCACTGAGTAGGAAATGACGCCGTAGATGCCGATCAATGTGAGGATCAATCCGGCGGCGGCGAATATGCCGAGCAGCCATGTGCGAAAGCGCGGCTCGGCCACCGATTCTGAAATGACCTCGCCCATGGTGCGCGTCTTGCTGAGAGGCAAGTCCTTATCCACGGACCAGACCGCCCTTTGCACTTCGGAGATGGCGGCGGCCGGATCCAGCGAACTTCTCACCAGAATATGGACCCGCTGGGAAGGATTCTGTAGCAGCGGGAAATATGCCTGGAGACGCGGCGGCGCATTTAGGCCGCTGTCGCGCGTATCAGCGACTACGCCCACAATTTGAGACCCGGTTTTGTCATCGGCGTCGAACTTCAGCTGCTTACCGATTGGGTCCTGGCCGGGAAAAAACCGCCGCGCCATAGATTGGTTGATCAGTGCGACGGAAAGCGAGCCAGTTGTATCGTGCTCATTGAAAATGCGTCCCCGCTGAATGCGAATCCCCAAAGCCGAAAAATAATCGGGAGTGACGGAGCGTATCTCAAGGGTGGTTTTCTTTTCGGTGCTTCCCAGGACGGCCGGATCGAAACTGCTCACGGTGAGACTTCCCGTAAGAAGCGGGCTATTGGTCAGTACCACTCCACTGAACTGTGGCCGGGCGTGAAGGGCTTGAAGCAGCCGTTCCAGAAAAAGATGCTGAGAATCTTTTGAATCGTACAGGGCTTTCGGCAGCGCTAGCTCTCCGGTCAGCAAATGGTCAGTGGTCAGGCCTGTATCCACCCTGAGAAGCCGCATCATGCTCTGCGCCATGAGGGCCGACCCGGTAAGCAGAACCAGGGCCAGCGCCACTTCAGCAACCACCAGAAAGCTACGCAGAGAAACCATGCGGACAGGCGCGGAGGATGCCGCGCTGTTGTCTCTGATCGGCAGATTCAGGTCGCCACGCGTAATCGTCAAGGCCGGTGCCAGACCACAAAGAATGCCGGCAAGCGCCGATACGATCAAGGCAATCAGCAGCGTGATGGGTTCCGTGCGCAGTTCCTCGATTCGAGGAAAGCCCGCGGGGGCCAGAATGCGGAAGAGTCGCACACCGGCGATCGCCAGGGCTGCCCCGGCCACTCCACCGGCCATAGCCAAAAGAAGACTTTCAATCACAAGCTGGCGCAGGATGCGCCCGCGGCTCGCGCCCAGTGCGGCTCGCACCGCAATCTCCCGTTGTCGCCGCAGACCTCGTGAAAGGACCAGGTTACTCACATTGGCGCAGGCAATGAGCAGCAGAAATCCTACCGCGCCCAGCAGCGCCAGCAACTGGGGCTTGCCGTTGCGGGTTGCGTTAGCTTGAAGCGTTACCAGCGGAAATTGAATGCCCGTGGCGTCCTTAGGATATTGATGCGCTAGAGCGGAGGCGATGCCGTTCATCTCAGACTGGGCCATGGCGAGCGGAACATCCGGCCGCAGCTTTCCGAGGGTCATATACATCCAGGCCTGCCGCTCCCGCAGGTGTTCCGGCGGAATATTCCTGGGAACCAGGGCATCGATGTTTGTGGGGAATGCAAACCCCGAAGGCAAAACACCGGCAACCGTCCAGGGCTTCTGGTCCAGCGTGATTATCTTCCCGACAATACTCCTGTCTCCGCCAAATCGGCGCTGCCAAAGTCCGTAGCTCAACAGAACCACATCGCCGTCTTTTCTCTGCTCATCTTCTGGGCGAAAATCGCGGCCCACAACCGGATGAACTCCGAACAATGTCAGAAAACCAGAAGATACATCCGCAGTGCGAAGCTGTTCCGGTTCGCCGCTTCCCGTCAGATTTCTCGCCCGCGTTTCATAGGTCGCAAGAGTCTCAAAGGAATGCGACCGTGCCTCAATGTCCTGAAGATTGGGAATTGACTGGCCAATAGTGAACTCTGGAAACATCGTGCTGGTCGTCCAAACGTGCACCAGCCGCGAGGAATCCTTATACGGCAGTGGACGCAGCAAAACCGTGTTAACGATGCTGAAGATTGCGGTCGAAGCGCCAATGCCCAGCGCCAGCGTCAGCATGGCCACTGTAGTGAAGCCGGGCGATTTGCGCAGGCCCCGCAGTCCGTAACGAACATCCTGGGCCACACTTACAATGGATCTCCGCGAGATCTCGCCAATGCCTGACATCGGGTTTCCTCCTTACGTGGTCTTTCAGCGAAAGCCAAGAGTCCCAAATCGCTCCGTGTGGCAGGTCAGCTCGCGATTCAAGTCGGTCAGGATCCTGCCGCCATTTCCAAAAGAGCAGCCACGAAATAAACCTTTTTGTCGCGACCATTGTTGATCGCCGCTATCTTTAGACGACCGTGAGAACCTTTTGTCGCGATCATCTTAGTCGATCAGAGCAACCTTGTCGTCGTTTCATCTCCATGGGGCCGCGACGAATCCCAACCCCCTTCCACGCTATCTAATGTAGGGCGGATGAGAAGTAGGGCAAACTGCAGATGGGAATATTTCCATTTGGCTGAGTGCTGATTGCTGACTGCTGAGTGCTGCTTTACAATCGCTTGTTTGCCTGCTTGGTCTCAAGAAGAGAAGATTTTTCCAACCAGAGGGAGCTCTACTTTGCCAGATACCATTTATGACGTTGCCATCATCGGCGGCGGGCCCGGCGGATACTCAGCCGCTTTCCGCGCCGGCCAGCTTGGACTGAAGACCTGCCTGATTGAAAAAGAGGACAAGCTCGGCGGCACATGCCTCCACGTTGGCTGCATCCCCACAAAAGCTCTGCTGTTCAATGCTGAAGTGTATGACCACCTGAAGGCCGCTGAAGAATATGGCATTGACGGCCTGGGCGCGGGCAAGCTCAACTGGAAAAATATCCAGGACCGCAAGAACAAGATCGTCGCCAAGCACACCAAGGGTCTGGATTTCCTCGTGCGAAAGAACAAAGTTGAGCGAGTGCTCGGTTTCGGACGCCTCACCGGTCCGGCCAAAAACGGCGTCCATACCGTTCAGGTGGATGGCGCTAAGGGTGCGAGTCAGGTGCAGGCGAAAAATATCGTTCTGGCCACCGGCTCGTATGCGCGCATGCTGCCAGGCCTGCAAGCGGACGATCGCATTCTCACCAATATTGAAGTGCTCAGCCTGCCGACCCTTCCCAAATCGATGGTGATAATTGGCTCCGGCGCGGTTGGCGTGGAATTTGCCTCCATCTATCGTTCATTCGGCGCGGAAGTCACGGTAATCGAAATGCTGCCGCGACTGGTGCCGGTGGAAGATGAAGACGTGAGCAAAGAACTGCTGCGCTCGTTCAAGAAGAAAGGCATCAACTGCTTCGTCAACACCAAAGTAGAAAAAGTTGAGAAGACGAAGAATGGCGTCTCCGTAAGTTTCACGCCGAACGGTGAAGCCACGCAGAAGCTGGAAGCGGAAAAGGTTCTGGTTGCCGTGGGCCGTGGGCCCAACACCGAAGGCATTGGCCTGGAGAAAGCGCCAGGGATCAAAGTGGAGCGCGGTTTCGTTCATACCAATGAATGGATGGAGACCGGCGAAAAGGGCATTTACGCCATTGGCGATATCGTTGCCGGCATGCCGCAGCTCGCGCACGTCGGCTCAATGTGCGGGATCGTCGCCGTAACTCGCATTGCCGGCAAGCCCGCCAAAGCCGTTAACAAAAACCACATTCCCGGCTGCACCTATTGTGAGCCGCAGATTGGCAGCGTGGGCCTGACAGAAGCCAAAGCCAAAGAAGCTGGACATCAGGTGAAGGTCGGCAAGTTTCCGTTCACCGCCAACTCCAAGGCCACCATCATCAATAACCACGAGGGCTTCATTAAGGTTGTGTCTGACGCGAAGTATGGTGAAATTCTGGGCGTGCATATCATCGGCCCGCTGGCCACGGAGCTGGTTGCGGAAGCCGTAACTGCGCTGGAACTGGAAGCCACGGTCGAAGACATGATGTTTACCATCCACGCGCATCCCACAGTCTCAGAGGGCATGCTCGACGCCTTCAGCTCGGTGGAAGGCAAGGCGATCAACGCGTAAGAAAGCAATTGGCAATTAGCAGTTAGCTTTTTCTGAAATCCCGAGCGCAGCGAGGGAGCCCTTTAGCCACGATTCTCTCCGGGAGAACGCGGCGATGTTTTTCGCGAATCGATGGGCTATTGATCGCCAGTTGATCATCAAGAGCTATCCTGCCTTTCGTTCGACGAAACAATTGGCGCAGCAATCGTTTTTTTTTCTGAATCGTGTTTATTCGCGTCAATTCGCGGCTAAGTTTTTCCGCAGATCGCAGTTCCTTCCCGTGTCGCAACGTTCCGCGCAAAGAACCAATCCACGGCTTTAGCTGGGCCAATTGCTATTTGCCAATTGCTAGCTGCTTTTCAGGAAACGTTTCCTGTTCCTGTGGTATCAAATCAACAGGAGGGCCCTGCCATGCCTATCGATCCGGTTTGCAAGATGGAAGTCAGCATTGCCGATGCGGCTGCGAGCCACGATTATCACAGTGAAACGCTCTATTTCTGTTCCATTGACTGCCTGCGCAAGTTTGAGAGCGACCCCGCTGTTTACATGGACGACATGGGAGACGAAGAGCGGATCGCCTAAACCAAGCGCTAGTTGGAGTTGGCCGGAGTTGCTGCTGGCTGCTCTGTTGTCTCATCAGGCAGCTTAATGCCGTGCCAGGGACAGTACTTCCAGCTCGGTTCAAGTTGCTCTTTTCCTACTGGACAATACTTGGGCGGACTCAGGGAGGAGAGAGGCAATCGCCACGCGTAGATGTTCGTGGACGATCCCATCAGGTTTCTCACTTGCATCGAAATCTCTGAGGGTTTAAGCGGGTTTGTAGAGGTGGTTCCAGCAGGGTCTGTGGTGGGAAACAAGAGAAGGTACGAACTCTCACGAAAGCTACCCTGCATGGCCTTGAGTGTGGGTTTCAGGGTGTCAAGCAGGACCTGTATGTCCAGCGGGACTACTTCGATTGGCCGGTAGATGTTACCGTTTGAGTCGAACAGCACAGTTGCTTTTCGTATCTCCTCTTCCGTCCGCCATTTAATATTGCCGGTCTCATTTGTACCCGCTGCAATCAGGAACAGATTGTATTTCCTGAGTGGAAGGAATTTCTTACGCGCCTCCTCGCTGCTATGGCCCTGTTTTTCCCATCCTATCTCCCAGAAATCGGTCGGTATCCACCAGAACATTCCAATCTTGTTATTTCTAGTCTCAATCTTCTGTGTCTCTCGGAGTAGTGACGGCAAGTCGACTTCGGGTTCGCGGATGATGATTCCACCGATAATGCCACCGCTTCCAGTCTTTTTATCGGGAGTTGCGGACGGCTGCTGGCAAAACCCGGCACAGGCCGCGAAAACAAGCGTAACGAGCAGGACTTTCTTGATCATGGTGATCCATGATGGAGCAACTCCGTTAAAACTTCAAGAATCGCCACGAGAGTTTATGGCTCCGCTCCCATACAATGAAGTTATGCCCCTCCGCGTCATCAACGTCCTGTATCTCGGCCGCGTGGATTACTCCATCGCGCTTGAGCTGCAGCAGACGCTCGTCCGCCTGGTGAAAGAAGGACGGATCAGCCACACATTGCTTCTGCTGGAACATCCCCCGGTCATCACGCTAGGACGTAATGCCGGAGCACAGAACATCGTCGCATCGCGTGAGTTCCTGTCCACCAATGGCGTTGAACTGCATGAGACTGATCGCGGCGGTGACGTGACCTTTCACGGCCCCGGCCAGCTTGTCGGTTATCCCATTTTTGATCTGCGCGCTTTTGAGCCGCGCATCGGCGCCGTGGACTTTGTGCGAAAGGTGGAAGAAGTTCTCATCCGCACCTGCGGCGATCTCGGCGTTGTCACCGAACGCATCGCTGGACTTACCGGCGTGTGGACGCAGAATGACCCGCCCGGAAAAGTCGCCGCCATCGGCGTTCATATTTCACGCGCGGTTACCTCGCACGGCTTTGCGCTGAACGTGAACACCAATCTCGACTATTTCAAACTCATCGTCCCATGTGGGATAACAGACAAGCCCGTGACCTCTTTAGAGCATGAGATGGCGCAAAGCGCGCTTAGTCGCGGACGCACAGTTCCGGCGCTTGATGATCTGTCCCAGCAGGTGGCGCGCAACTTCGGCCGTGTCTTTGAAGCGCAGACACTCTGGCTGGAGTCTCTGGATGCGCTGCTCTCTTCACCTGGAATGTCTGAGTACGATACAACCCCCGCCAATCAGGACACGCCGGCCCGCGCACCAGATGAAATTCGCCGCATGGTGGGCAAAAAAGACACGTTTATCGTCTGAGTGCACAAACTCCGTGGCAGTAACTTTCATCCTACTTACAGCTTATGCCCGCCGAACATCGCAAACCGTACCTTGAGGCCCATCAGCAGGTCCGGAAATCCGGTGGCCTCAACTTGTGGTTCAGCCGTTTTGCCAGCGGCACCGCGCAGATCGTCGGACATCCTTATATGTTCCTGCTGGCCGTTGTTGTCCTGGTGCTATGGGCTGCAAGCGGGCCGTTCTTCCATTTTTCCGACACTTGGCAGCTCATCATTAACACAGGCACAACCATCATTACGTTTCTCGTGGTCTTTCTCATCCAGAACACGCAAAATCGAGACGCCAAAGCGCTTCACCTGAAGTTGGACGAGCTCATTCGCTCACATCATCCGGCAAACGACGATCTGATCGATATCCAGAAGCTTTCCGACGAAGAGCTGGACGAACTGGAAAAGCGCTACGAAAAAATCCGCAAGGCCTGTGAAGCCCGCCGCGCAGGCAAGCCGCCTGAAATCGTGGCGCAGCATGATTCAGCGAAGCACAATTCAAATAATGGCGCAAAGCAAAATGCTCCGGCGACAGCCAAACAGAAAACCCCAGTCGCCTGACTCCACGCTCCTGCGCCGTAGGCGCTTCTTCCCTTCAAAGAATTCATCATGAAAGCAACCCGTTACATCGGTACGGCTGGTTGGAACGTCCCGGGAATTCATGCGCGACATTTTGATAGTGAAGGGACCCACCTCATTCGTTATAGCCGTAGATTGAATTGCGCGGAGATCAATTCCTGCTTTTATCGCGAGCATAAAACGGAAACCTACCGCAAATGGGCGGCATCGGTTCCAGAAGACTTTCGGTTTGCCGTAAAGGCCCCGCGAACAATCACGCACGAAGGCGTATTGCGCGTTCAAGGCGAGGAAGCGTTAGTGCGCTTCCTGCTCCAGACCAGCGCGCTGGGCGAAAAACGCGGCCCGGTGCTTTTGCAGATACCGCCGAGTCTGGTATTTGATAAAGCCGCAACGCTGTCTTTCCTCAGCATGTTTCGCGGGCTTTATGATGGACCGGCTGTTTTAGAACCACGGCACGTGAGCTGGTTTGGCGCGGAGCCTGATTCCATATTGCGGGAATTTCATGTGGCGCGCGTGGCGGCTGATCCAGCCCTGGCGCCGGAAGCCGCGCAACCCTCGGGCTGGCCGGAGCCGGTTTATTTTCGTCTTCATGGATCGCCCAGACGCTACTACTCCGCTTATTCTGAAAAGTTCATGTCCCTGCTGGCGGAAAATCTACGGCAATTTTCAACCACCGCGTGGTGCATCTTTGATAACACTGCCTCTGGCGCGGCCCTGGGCAATGCACTGGAATTGACTGCGCGGACATAGAAATCCTTAACGTCCCCGATGATGTTATGAGCCAATCATCCGAGTGCTAAACTAATGGAGTCGTATGCCTTCGAAACCTAAACCTGACAAGAATGCCAAGATGTCCGTAAAAAAATCTTCATCCAATGGCAATCGTGATAACGGCGGCGCAGGCCATGGACGCTCCGCGGCGGCTGTCCGCATAAACCAATACGGCATCCCTGACTGGCGTCTGGAGCAACCGGAATTCGAGGTCCGCGAAGTGAGCGACGGTCCTGAAGTCCATTACGAGATTAAAGGCAAGCTCAACACTCCGGTGCCACCGATTCGCGAATCAAAATATCTCACCAAAGAACAGCACCTGGAGCTTTACCGCTGGATGGTGATGAACCGCCGCATGGAAGTGGCCCTGGAAAATCTTTACAAGCAGAGCAAAGTCGTCGGCGGCGTCTACTTTGGGCTGGGACAGGAAGCCTGCTCCTGTGCTTCGGCTTACGCGCTTGGTCCCGACGACTGGTTTGCGCCGATGATCCGCAATCAGGGCGCGCAACTCGTCCGCGGTTTCCACTCGCGCGACATCATGATGCAATACATGGCCAAGGCTGGCTCGCCGACCAAGGGCAAAGACGGCACCTCGCACTATGGCGACATCGAGAAGCGCCACATGGTCTCACCCATCTCCATGCTGGGCGATCTGCTGCCGGTGATGGCCGGCGTTTCTCTCGGCGCGCGTCTGCAAGGCAAAGAACTGGCCTGCCTCACCTGGATCGGCGATGGCGGACAATCCACCGGCGTGAGCTATGAAGGCATTAATTTTGCCGCAGTGCGCAAGCTCGGATTGGTGCTGATCATCGAGAGCAATCTTTGGGCATACTCCACGCCCACGGAATATCAAGTCAACGTAAAGGACTTGGCCAACCGCGCCATCGGCTACGGCATGCCCGGCGTAATTATTGACGGCACTGATGCTTGCCAGGTCTACGACGCGACCTATGAGGCAGTGGAGCGAGCGCATCGCGGCGAAGGACCGACGCTGATCGAGGCCAAGCTGATGCGCATGAAAGGCCACGCCATCCACGACGCCGCGGCATATGTCCCCAAAGAGATGCATGAGTTCTGGCGCAAGCGTGATTGTATTGACCGCTTCCAGAAATATCTTCTGGAGAAAAAATGGCTGACTCCGGCGCAGGACAAAGAAATGATTGCCGCGATTGAGAAAGAAATCGACGCAGAACGCGAATTTGCCGAGAACTCTCCGATGCCGGAAGGTCACACCGCCGCCGAAGGCGTCTTTTGCAACGGCTGCCATGAGATCAAGCCGAAGTATGGCATGCCGCAAAAAGCGCGGCGCAGCGAAGGCAAACTGAAGGAGAGCGAGGCAGCGATACATTTCAAGTAAGCAATTAGCATTGGCAATTTGCCAAAAACATTAACCGCAAAGGACGCAAAGAGCGCAACGGAAACCGGGAACTCACCGCAGAGTACGCTGAGGAAATAGCAGAGCATTTTAAATTCGAGATTTGGATAATTCGCCGCGGTCTCTCGGGTTCTCCGCGATAAAGTTTTCTTCCTTTGCGGCCTTAGCGCCCTTTGCGGTGAACAGGTTTGCTAATTGCTATTTGCTAATTACTAAGTGCTAATTTATGGCCCAAGCAACATATCTCGAAGCAATACGGCAGGGACTCTGGGAAGAGATGGAGTCCGACCCCACCGTCTTCTGCATTGGTGAAGACATTGGCATTTATGGCGGCGCGTTCAAAGTCACGGACGGCTTTGTTCACCACTTTGGCACGCAACGCGTGATCGATACGCCTATCGCCGAGTCGGCCATTGTGGGTGCGGCATTTGGCGCGGCGCTTACCGGCATGCGTCCCGTGGCGGAGTTCCAGTTCATGGACTTCATTGGATGCGCATTCAATCAGATCGTGAACATGGTGGCCAAGTCGCATTATCGCTGGGGCGCGCCCGCTCCGCTCGTCCTGCGCGGCCCCTGCGGCGGCGGCGTGCACGGCGGCCCGTTCCACTCGCAAAATCCGGAAATGCATTTTGTGCACACGCCCGGGATGAAAGTTGTTGCGCCGGCTACGCCCAGTGATGCCAAGGGCCTCATCAAGTCTGCCATTCGCGACAATAATCCCGTACTGTTCCTCGAGCACAAGTTTCTCTATCGCCGCATTAAGGAAGAAGTGCCAGAGAACGGCCACACTGTTCCTATCGGCAAGGCGCGCGTGCATCGCGAAGGCCGCGACCTCAGCATCATTACCTATGCCGCGATGGTCCACACCGCGCAAGAGGCCGCTGATATCCTGGCCAAAGAAGGAATCGAGATTGAGATCATTGATCTGCGCACGCTCTGCCCGCTCGATCGCGAGGCCATCACGCAGACCGTGAAGAAGACCAACAAAGTTATTCTTCTTCACGAAGACACAAAGACCGGTGGTCTAGCCGGCGAGCTAGCGGCCATCATCAATGAAGAAGCTTTCGACGATCTGGACGGCCCCATCGTCCGCATTACGGCGTTAGATACGCCGGTGCCGTTCTCTCCGCCGCTGGAGCATTTTTTCCTGCCCAAGGTGGAGGATGTGGTGAGAGAGGCGCGGAAGCTGCACGCGTACTAAGCTTTGTCTGAAATCCCGAAGCGGAGCGAGGGGTCCCTACCCGCAAAAATAGGTTTAGGGACTGCCCTTATTTTGTATTTTGCCCGCAGATCAATCGCGATTATAGGGATCTCTCGCTCCGCTCGAGATTTCAGAAAACCCCTATGGCCCGCTCACCACTGGCAATTCCACAAAGCTCGCCTGTCCCGGCTGATGGTAAATCCGCTGCGTGGCTTTCTTATAATCTCCCGGCTTGGCCCAGAAAATATTCGGCACAAAGGTTTGCGGATTGCGGTCATACAGCGGGAACCAGCTTGACTGCACTTGCACCATGATGCGATGTCCGGGCAGAAAGACGTGGTTAGTTGTCGGCAGCTCAAAGCGATAAACCAACGGCGTATCGGCCTTGATTGGCTTCGGTGTCTCCAGGCTCTCGCGATAGCGCCCGCGAAAAATGTCCATCGACACAGCCAATTGATAGCCACCCATCTGCTCCTGGCCCGCAACTTCATCGGGATAGACATCAATCAGCTTCACCACCCAGTCAGAATCCGTGCCGCTGGTGGAAGCCACAAGATTCGCCACCGGCTGCCCGCTGATTTTTACCGGCGCGGTGAGCACCTCTGACGTGAACGCCAGCACGTCAGTCCGGCCAGAGGCTTCGCGCTGATCGTCGACGAGCCACAGCGGCCAAGTCAGGCCTTTATCAATGTCATACCCCACCGGTCTTGTAGGGCGTGCGCGGAACGGAACAGGCTTCGCCGGATCGGAAATATATTCTTCATAGGCAGCGTCGCCCGCTTTTGGCGCAGAGAATCCCGCCTTCATTCCCGCATTCAAATAGAGCGGCGTCGCTTTCGGCGCGCATCCACTGGCGCAGCCTGACGGCCACGCATTGAGCTTGCGCCACGTGTTGGTTCCGGTCTCAAATGCCGACACCGGCGGCACGTCAGCTTTCGGCGCGTCATCTTTCAGGTAATGATCCAGGAATGGGCGCAGGATCTCCCGCCGAAAATACAGCCCTGTATCGCTCGAGAACTTCAACGCGCCCAGCGTGCTGCCGTCGCCAATCTCCTGCCCGTGGTGCCATGGGCCGATTACCAGAAAAACTTTATCGTTATCTTTATCTTTGGGCTTAATGGCTTTGTACACCGCCATGGCGCCGTAAATATCTTCCTGGTCCCAAAGGCTGTCCACCAGCATTACAGGCACTTTCAGCGGCTGCGCGGCCAGAATCCTATCCATGGCCTGGTCTTTCCAGAATGCGTCATAGCTGGGATGTTCCAGCACTTTGCGCCAGAAGCCGATTTGCTCCAGCCCATGCAACTTGCCCAGCTCTCCGGCTGACCCGGACTGCATATATAAGTCATAGTCATCAAAATGGTCAGTCCACCACTTAGCGTCATTCTTGCGCGTAGCCACCTGCTCGTAAATGTAAGGCATGTTCTGTTGGCGAAACGCGCCATTGTGGAACCAGTCGTCGCCGCGCCACCCGTCCACCATGGGGTTCATCGGGACAGAAACTTTCAGCGCCGGATGCGGGTTCACCAGCGCCATCAGCGGCAGAAATCCGTCATAGGAAATTCCCAGAATGCCCACCTTGCCATTGCACTCCGGAACATTCTTGACCAGCCAGTCAATCGTGTCGTAAGTGTCGGTCGAGTGATCGACAGGTGTTGGATTCAGCGGCCCATGCAGCGGACGGTTCATCACATAATCGCCTTCAGATCCGTATTTGCCGCGCACGTCCTGCACCACGCGAATGTAGCCGCCTTCCACAATCACTTCCGTGGCATTGTCATATCCCCAAAGCGTGGGCCCCAGGTGTGAACTGTGGGCACGATTCGTAAGCTCGTCCGCGCTATAGGGCGTGCGCGTCAGCAGGATGGGCGCAGGCTTGGCCTTGGTGGCGCTGCGCGGCACCAGGACCACCGTGTACAACTTCACGCCGTCGCGCATGGGGATCATTACCTCGCGGCGCTCATAATCGAAAGTGGGACCGCCCGGCGGTTTCAGATTGTCCGGCGTCTCACTGGGATAGTTGGGATATTTCGGCGCGCTCTGTGGCTGCTCCCTCGTCTGGGCTTGCGACGGAACGTTGCAGAAAAGGACAAACAAAGCGACAACAAACAACGGTAGCATGGACAAACGTTTCAGTAGCATGGCGACCGCGATTATAAACTTTTCTGAAATCTCGAGCGAAGAGCGAAAGATCGCTGCCACCATCCACCGGCCTTGGAAGCACAGAACGCACAGAGTTGATTTACACTAGTGCACTGATCGATTCATTGAGCCTGAAGAGCGTAGTGGTCATAGGGATCCCTCGCTACGCTCGGGACTTCAGAAGCTGCGCTCGGGATAAAGAAAAATGTACTATCTGCTCAAAACCGAACCCACCGTTTACGGCTTTGCCGACCTGCAAAAAGAGCAGTCCACCATCTGGGACGGCGTAACCAATCCTGTGGCGGTAAAGAACCTGCGCGGCATGAGCAAAGGCGACAAGCTGGTGATCTATCACACGGGCGACCAGAAAAGCGTAGTCGGCACGGCCACGGTCGAGTCGGTGGATGCCGCTGATCCCAAGGTTCCCAAGGTCAGGATCAAAGCCGGTAAGCTCATCTCCCATCCCGTTACGCTGGCGGAGATAAAAACCAGTGAACTGTTTGAAAGCTCCGCGCTGGTCCGCCAGGGCCGGCTCTCCGTCGTCCCGCTGAGCAAAGAGCAATATGACTGGCTCACCGGCCGTTAGCCCCCGCACGCAGCCGCTTCGCTGATTTATAATCAAGGGTTGATCTAACCAGCGTGAACACACCTGTGGAAGGAACTCATGGCAACTGATGTGGTAATGCCCCAAATGGGGGAATCGATCTTTGAAGGCACGATTACCAAGTGGCTGAAGAAACCGGGCGATAAAGTCCAGCGCGATGAACCCCTGTTTGAAATTTCCACCGACAAAGTTGATGCGGAGATTCCCGCACCAGCGGCCGGCGTGCTGAAAGAGATCAAGGTCAAGGAAGGCGCCACGGTGCAGGTAAATACCGTGGTGGGCGTGATTGATGCTGAAGGCAGCGCCGCAGCGGCAACTCCGCCACAGCCCGCCCAGTCTGCTCAAACCAAGCCTGCTCCAGCCCAGTCTTCTTCGTCCAAAGCTGCACCGCAAGCCGATGGCGCGCCAGCAGCCCAGCAGCCTCCAGCCACGGAAAAATCAGCTCCGGTACAGGAAGAAAAGGGCTCTGCTCCGGCTGGGGCCAACGGCGGCGCAGGCGTTGATGTGGTGATGCCGCAGATGGGCGAATCGATTTTTGAAGGAACCATCACCAAGTGGCTAAAGAAAGTTGGCGACAAGGTACAGCGTGACGAGCCGCTGTTTGAAATCTCCACAGACAAAGTGGACGCGGAAATTCCCGCGCCTGCCGCCGGCGTGCTGCGCGAAATCAAAGTCAAGGAAGGCACCACCGTACAGGTAAACAGCGTGGTGGCCGTGATCGGCGGAGCGGGCGGTCCGGCACAAGCTGCTCCGGCAAAGCCGCAGGCAGCCCCGGCTCAGCCAGCACAACAACAGCAGCCTCAGGCTCAGCAGCCGCAGCCGGTTGTCAGCTTCCCTGCAGGCGATCGCGGGCAGGATGGCGAGCGTTTGCGCTCGTCACCGCTGGTGCGCCGCATGGCGCGTGAGAACAATGTTGATCTCAGCCAGGTCCCCGGCACCGGTCTGGGCGGACGGATCAGCAAGAACGATATCCAAAACTTTATCCAGCAGCATGGCCAGGGCGGAGGCAGGCCGCAGATGGTCAGCACACCGCCACCATCGCGCCCCGCGCAGCAGCCCGAGGCTCAACAACAGCAAGCACAGCAGCAGCAGCAGCCGCAGCAACAAACGCAGACACAGCCTGTTCCTGTACCACAAATTCAAACTGTTCCCGGTGAAGTTGTCCCCATGACGCCGATGCGCAAGAAGATTGCCGAGCGCATGGTGGAATCCAAGCGCGCCAGCGCCCACGTGCATTCGGTTTTCAAGGTGGATATGACGCGCATCGCCCGGTTCCGCGAGAAGAACCGCAAGGCGTGGGAAGCGCGTAACGGCGTGAAGCTTACATTCCTGCCGTTTATCGCCAAGGCTATGCTGCATGGCATCCGCGTAAAGCCGATCATGAACTCATCGGTTGTGGGCGATGGCATTCAATATCACAAGAACGTGAATATCGGCATTGCTGTTGCCCTGGAGTGGGGGCTGATTGTCCCGGTGGTCAAGGGCGCGGAAAACCTCAGCTTTGTAGGATTGCAACGCGCTATTGTCGATCTGGGCGAGCGCGCACGCACCAAGAAACTAAAGCCGGACGACGTGCAGGGCGGCACCATCACCATTACCAATCCTGGGATCTATGGGCCGCAGTTCGGATTGCCCATCATCCTGCAGCCGCAGGTAGCGATCCTGGGCATGGGCGGCATCTTCAAGGAGCCGGTGGTTGTGACCGATGAAGACGGCAACGATTCAATTGCCGTTCGGCACATCATCCGTCTCTCCGTGGGTTACGATCATCGCATCATCGATGGCGCGGACGCCGACCAATTCATGGTGGCAATAAGAGAGTATTTAGAGGGCTTTAATGAGGATATAGGGTAGAGAGATCCTTCGCGCTAAGCTCTCAGGATTTCGCCTGCAGGCTCCCGCTTCGCTCACGCCTGCAAATCGGCTCAAATTCATGGTGGCCGTGCGCGAGTACCTGGAGAACTTTAACGAGGACATTGGGTAGGACGTAGGTCCTGCCCCTTCAGCTAGAGCTCCCAAGCACTGAAGTTAGCAGCTCTGGTGTGATCGTGAGCCAAACAGAAGTAAACTTTGCTGACGTTTTAGTAAGGCGTTGGGAATGGAACCGGCGCCTACGTTAGCAAAGCTAGTCGTCCGCGCCAGGCCTTTATGTTGCCTCAACGCAAAATACTAAGAGCTGGTCACCTGCGAGATCGCCTGGAGCGTTCTGTCTGCGCCTGTTGAAACTCTTTAGCCAGTTCGGGTTCATTCAGGCCTTTCAGGTTTTGGATAATGCCCTGGTACTCAGGATAGTTTGCCGATTCCAGTTCAGCCAGGAAGTCGATCAATTGCCCGCGCTCCTGCGGTGAAAGCTGGTGAAGAAAGACGGCAAATGACCTGGTGAAATGGCTGCCGTAATTCGCCATTACATTTTGCAGGCAGCCGGGAGCGTTGCCCTGGGATTCCGCGTCTTTGCTCAACCGGACCAGCAGGCTGCCGACCTCCGCTACATGATGGCCCTGTAACGCAGACAGCGCAAAAATATAATCGCACTCATTCCCATCCGCCAGCGCCCCGCCGACGCCGAAATACGCCTGAAACTTTTTATAAGTCCGGGGAAATGCCTTCAAGAAACGGTGCTGTGCTGACCGGTTGGTTGGAGCGGCTTTGAGGCTATTAAAGGCCGCCTGCAATCTTTCCGGACTTTGCGCATGGTGGAGCGGCTGCGCCGCTGCGATTGATGAGCATGGCGCCAACAGAAGCAGCGCGAGATAAATTGCAATTCCACGAAATATGCGTTTCATTTGGAACATAAGTCTTGCAATGCCATCGTTGGTTGGTGGATGCATTCTGCGTTTATCTGAAGGGGGATTTCACTGCGGTTCTTTGGTGCAGCATATTACCATCTCCAAGACGGACCCGCTTAAGGAAATAAATCGGCTTGGGAAAACGGAATGACAGCAGGTTTTTAGTCGTCCGCGCCCACCTGCGATTGCGGCACGCCCAGTTCCTGGTCTTTGTATTGCAACTGATAGAGCTTCCAGTAGATCCCGCGCTGGCCCAGCAGTTCCTGGTGGCTGCCGATCTCGCGCACGTGGCCTTTGTGCATGACAATGATCTTGTCCGCCCGCTGGATGGTGGAGAGCCGATGCGCAATGATGACCGAGGTGCGGCCTTCCACCATGCGAGTAAGGGCTTCACGCACGCGGATTTCGGTTTCCGTATCGACACTGGAGGTGGCTTCGTCCAGCACCAGAATCCTGGGATTGTGCGCCAGAGCGCGGGCGAAAGAAATGAGCTGCTTCTGGCCTGTGCTCATGGTACTGCCGCGCTCCAGTACGGGAGCCTTAAAGCCTTCCGGCAAGTTGCGAATAAAATCAGCCACGTTTACATTCTCCGCTGCAATCTCAATGTCTTGATCTGTGATCCACGCCGTGCCCAGGCGGATATTGTTTTCAATGGTGCCGGTAAAGAGAAATGGGTCCTGCAACACCACGCCAAAACGGCGCCGCAGATCGTTCAGGTCCATCTGGCGGATATCGACGCCGTCAATCCTGATCGCGCCTTTTTGGATGTCATAGAAGCGCATGAGCAGCGAGATGATTGTCGTCTTGCCCGCGCCGGTATGGCCGACGATGGCCACGGTATCACCGGGTTCGATGGTGAACGAGACATCGCGCAGGATCCAGTCGTAAGTCTCAGCGTTGGCTTCTGTGTTGCCATCGATTACGCCATGACCGTTGGAAGTTGCAGAGACAGAAGGCTTATCGCCGTCATCAGTTTCCACCTTGCGGTAGGCGAACCAGACGTGATCAAACTCAATGCGGCCCGCGCCTTCAGCCTTCTGCGGAAGAGCAGGAGAGGTGATTTCCACAGGCGTATCCAGCAGTTTGAAAACGCGCTCGCTGGAGGCCATGGCACTCTGGAGAATGTTGTACTTGTCGCTCAGGTCCTGAATGGGACGGAAGAAACGCTGCGCGTACTGCATGAACGCCGTGAGCACGCCGATGGTCACTGCGCCACGAAGCACCCCGAATCCGCCGAAATAGATGACCATGGCGATGGCTACGCTGGAAAGGACTTCCACCACCGGATAGTAAAGCGCGTAGGCCATGATGGCGTCTTTATACGCGTCCATGTGCTGGGCGTTGACTTTATCAAAGCTGCGGTAGGCGCGCTTTTCACGATTGAAAAGCTGTAGCACCACCATGCCAGTGACGTGCTCCTGCAGATAAGCATTGATACGGGCAATGGCGGTGCGGATGCGCCGGTAAGAATCGCGCACGGAGTTGCGGAAAACCATCGTCGCCCAGAAGATGAGCGGCAGCACGGCAAAGGTAATGAGCGCGAGCCACCAGTTCATCCCCAGCATGATGAGCACGATTCCGGCCAGCACGAAGATATCTTCAAAGATCGCTACCACGCCGGAGGTAAACATTTCGTTCAGCGCGTCCACATCAGTAGTGACGCGCGTTACCAGCCGGCCTACGGGATTTTTGTCATAAAACCCGATATGCATGTGCTGCAGGTGGCGAAAGATCTGGCTGCGGAAATCAAACATGACCTTCTGGCCGGTCCACAACATGAGATAAGTCTGCGTGTATTCCAGGCCAAAGCTGATCAGCAGCAGCGCGAAGTAGGCAAATCCCAACTGTGCGATGCCGACCAGCGGAAGCGGACTGAGAAAACGATCGAGAATGCTGTGATGCGCAGTCGAGGAAAGATATTTATCGATGGCGGTCTTGGTGAGGAAAGGCCCTAGCACGTCCGCGGCGGCCTTAAGGATGATCGATATCAGCGCGACCACGACCTGCCATTTGTATGGCCGCAAATAACCCAGAAGCCGCTTCATCAGGCGGCTGTCATACGCTTTACCTAGTACCTCTTCTTCCTGCGCCATGTGTTGAGACCATTTTAAATGCAAAGTGCGGAGCGTTTGGCGGAGACCATGGGAAAGTCGCCAATATTTGGAAGCATCTGGCCGGATCCGAAACCGCAGCTACGCGGCAAATCACTTATACATCCGGCTTCGGCCACTTTCGGGCCGCCCGGGCCCGAAAACTATCAGATGCCGCAGCTTAGCGTGTGGCCGCAGAAAGTTGAGCCGTTTGTGGGCGTGAGCGAAGCGGGAGCCCGCAAGCGAAATCCTGAGCGAGCAAAGCGAGTCGAAGGATATTGAGCCGTTTTGCGGACTTAACCCTGTTACACTCACGCGAAGACCATGCAACAGGCCCCGCAAATCCCGTGGATCAAGGCCGCCGAAACCCCGTGGGCCTAGAGGCGCAGCATGCTTTTCTCTACGTGGAAAAATTGGAAACGCCAGCGAGCTCCCGGTATTCTGGCACGCGCCGACCCAGCAGCCATGCTTCAATCATGGCGTTCACCTCATCCGGCGCTTCCTGCTGGATCCAGTGAGAGACTCCGGGGAAGACGCGGAATGTCAAGTCAGTAACGTATTTCTCTGTGCCGCGCGTGGTGCGATTGGTGAGAGCAACGTCCTGGTCGCCCCAGAGGAAAAGCGTAGGAATGTGGATGCGAGGAATGTCGCGGCGAAAAAAGCGTTTCAGGCCGCCACTGCGAAAGAATCCACGATACCAATTGAGCATGGCACGAAGACCGCCGGACCGTGCAGCGTTGGCGCGGTAGATTTCCAGAATCTCGTCGGGAAAGAGAGCAGGCTTGCTCGAAGTCTTGCGGATAAGTTCAGCAGCGCCGCGCCCATGCCGCCGGCCAAGAATCTTTTCTGGCAGCCAGGGAAGCTGGAAGAAAAGCGTGTACCAGGATTTGAAAAACTGAGTTGGCCTACGGACTTCGCGGGCGAAGCACGCGGGATGCGGAAGGTTGAGAATCACCAGACGGTCGATGAGTTGCGGCTGCTCCATGGCGAGCAGCCACGCTAGGACAGCGCCGAGGTCATGAGCGACCACAAGTTTTTCTCTGGCGTTGGCAGCCTTGATCAGCGAAGCAACGTCTTCGACCAGCGTTTTCGGCTGATAGGCTGAGACTTCGCTTGGTAAATCAGTAGCACCGTAACCACGCAGGTTGGGCGCCCATACGCGATAGCCGAGGCGCGCCAGCAGAGGCATTTGATGTCGCCAGGAATAAGCGTGCTCAGGGAAGCCGTGCAGGCAGAGCGCAAGGCGATCGCCCGAGCCCGGCGTCCCCAACGCACACGGGTTTGGCGTGCTGGGGCGGGAGTCCATGGTGGCGACTTCAAAGTTGATGCCGTTGGCGGCAACGCGGATGAATGAGACGTCAGGCCAGTTCATGAGTAGAGTTCCTCTTAGACGGCTTGTTTCTTTCGTCGGTCGCCTGTTGGAACTTTCATTCGTGCTCGCTGCTTAACCACATAGGAGATTGATCTTTTAGATCTGGCTTTCTCTGATAAGCTTTCGGCCTTCGTGTTTTGGCGGGCACGTATATTCGCGCCGTTTGCCATCGATGCCCTTTGTAGACCATTGCAGCTGAAGTTCAGTTTGTGTATCTGCCCCGTGATCGCCACAAGCCCAGTCAAGCACATCCACAGCATTCGATGAGGCATCGCGAAGTGCTTGCCACTCCCGCCTTTGCATATAGAGCGGTTTTGAAGGGTTTGCGACGGTGCCGAAGACATGCAATCGAGGGTTGTTCGTTGATAAACCAACTACCACTCCTACGCTCTTTCCGCACGGCGCCGATTCTGTTTGCAAATAAAATTCTGATTTGTTGCCATCGTGATCATAATCCTCAAGGTGCATGACCTGGACAATCGGCCTCTTGCTCACCATTTCAGAAATATCCTCCTTATCTGATGAGCGGAAGTCCGCTCGATCGTCTTTGGACCAGCGCTGCACCACAGCTGTTCCATTCTCTTCAAACAATGGTGTCAAATGCAGCCGCTCGATCTCTCTTCCGTCCCGTGCCCTGACAAGATATAAGTCGCCGGATTCACCATACGCAAATCCTTCACACGGACAAGTGATAGCCATAGATAGCTCGTTCGCTCCACAGTATGGTTTTGCGGGCCCCTTCCACTCCAAACGCCATTGCTCGCGTAGGCCATGTATAACGACTTCCCGCTGTTCTCGAACTGATATGGCCGGGTGCTCTGATGTCTCTGTTGGGGTCGAATTCTGCGAATGGATGAATCCAGCCCACCAAAACACAGTAAGCAAACAAGATGGAAACAATTTGCGCATCATGGCGTAATCAACAATGCACGGGCTTGCCGCCTACTCCATTCTTCGCAGCACCAGCGCCGAGTTTTTCGATCCAAACGCAATGCAGTTACAAACGGCGTGCTCAATCTGCGCCACGCGTCCGGCTTCAGGGACATAATCAAGGTCGCAGTCAGGATCGGGTTTTTCCAGGTTGATGGTGGGCGGAATCTGATTGTGCTGCATAGCGATGAGCGTAGCCGCGATACCAGCGGCGCCGCACGCGCCCTGCGGATGTCCAATCTGGGACTTGAGCGCTGACATGGGAACTTTATAAGCGTGGTTGCCCAGCGCCAGCTTGAGCGCGCGCGTTTCAATGCGGTCGTTCAAATCGGTAGATGTTCCGTGCAGGTTTACATATTGAATATTCTCCGACGAAACGCCTGCTTCCTTCATGGCCAGACCAATGGCGCGCGCGGGCTCCTCGCCGCATTCCTGCAGGCGCACGCGGTGGAAAGCTTCGCAGGTTGAGCCGTAGCCGGCGATCTCTGCGTAGATATGAGCGCCGCGTGCGCGCGCGTGTTCATATTCTTCGAGGACAAACATCCATGAGCCCTCCGCGAGCACAAAGCCGTCGCGGTCAAGATTGAACGGGCGCGAGCCGCGCTCAGGCGCGTGGTTCCATGATTCGGTCATGATGCGCATAAACGTGAAGCCCTTGAGGATGCCCCAAGCCAGAGGCGAGTCCACGCCGCCGACGAGCGTCATGGGCAGCGTGCCGAGTTGAAGCTGGCGCGTGGCATAAGCAATGGCGTCAGTCGAAGAAGTGCAGCCGCTGGTGACTACATGGCTCAGGCCACGAAAGCCAAAGCGCATACTGACTTCGCTGGACATGGTGCCCATGGTTCCGCTGGGAATGCTGAAGATACTGATCTGCTTTTCCTTGCCGGCATAAAACTTGTGATACTGCGCGTCAGAAAAATCGTGCGCGCCACCGCCCGTGCCCAGCACCACGCCGATCTCACGCTTTTCATCCAGAGACATTTTTTCGGGATCCAGGCCCGCGTCTTTCAGCGCTTCGGTCGAAGCGGCGACGGCCAGCGGTACGCAGCGAGAAACGTGTTTGCGCTCTTTCGCCTCGATCCAGTCAAGCTCGTTGAAGTCCTGAATTTCGCCGGCGATTTTTACAGGAAGGTCTTTGGTGTCAAAACTGGAGATGAGCTTCACGCCGCTCTTGCCGTCAAGGATGGCGCGGCAGAACGCCGTCTTTCCAATGCCGTTGGGGCTGACCACGCCCATGCCTGTAATCACCGCGCGTTTAAGCATAGACTCTGATTCTATAATTGATGCAGGATTTATGCGCCTGGTAACGCAATTAATCGCCTTGTACAAAGGATGGTCGCGGCTGCTTAGGTTCGGCGGAGCCATCGGCTCAGCGCTTGTGGCGGGGTTGATGGCCTTTTTTGCGGGAGTGGTAGTTCCAACAACCTTGTGGGAGCGATTTGTTGGACCTCATCAAACTGCACCCTCAGCGGATGTTCCAGTAACCGCCTTCGGCTTGGTGCTTGGAGTAATTCTCGGATTGGTAACGATTTACTTTACTGTCCGCTGGCTTTGGCCAACGAAAGAAGATCAAGATTGAGCCAAGATTAATGACCTTAGGTATTTACATCTCGGTTCCGTTCTGCCGCTCAAAATGCACCTATTGCAACTTTGCCTCGGGCGTGTTTTCCGCCGCGCAGATGGGGCGGTATGTGGAACGGGTAAGCGAGGACATGCAGTGGCTGCGCGCGCATGCGGATGAGCTTGGCGCGACCATTCCAGAGATGGTCGATTCAATCTATCTGGGCGGCGGGACGCCGAGCCTGTTGCCGCCGGACGAGCTGAAGAAGCTTTTCTTTACTTTGCGACAGGAGTTCAAGATTCTTCCGAAGGCGGAAGTCACGGTCGAATGCGCGCCGGGAACGCTGACCGACCAAATTATCCATACACTGGTCACTCGCGGGGTAAATCGGGTGAGTCTGGGAGTGCAGTCTTTTGTCGATCAGGAAGCGGCTTCGGTGGCGCGGCTGCATACGCGCGAGAAAACGCTCAACGATATCGAGAGGCTGCGCAAGGCAGGAATCAGCAACATTAATGTTGATCTGATTGCCGGGCTCCCACACCAGACGCGCGAAAGTTGGGAATATTCTCTTGAGCAGGCGATTGCGACGGGCGTCCCGCATGTGAGCGTTTACATGCTTGAGGTGGACGGAGACTCGCGGCTGGGACGCGAGTTGATTGCCGGCGGAACAAAATACCACGCCCACTTTGTTCCTGACGATGACTTGACAGCTGAGTTTTATGAAACTGCGTGCGAGCGCTTGAATGCAGCGGGCATTGCGCAGTATGAGATTTCTAACTTCGCGCGTGAAGGGTTTGAGTCGCGGCACAACCTTAAATATTGGATGCGGCAACCGTATCTCGGCTTTGGCGTGGATGCGCATTCGATGCTGCCCGCTGTGAGTGGCCAAGCGGAAAGCGTTCGGCTGGCGACGACAGACGACTATGATCGTTTCTTTATATCGGCGGACTTCAAGGCATCAGCGGTGAGCAAGGAGCAGGCGCTGGAGGAAAGCTTCTTTCTGGGATTGCGGTTGAATCGCGGCGTCGACCTGGAACGTGTACGGGAGGAGTTTGGGGCAGCGGTCAACAAGTTTGGGGCAGCGATCGACGAACTGGTGGAAGAAGGTCTGTTAATTCGCAGTGGGGAAAATCTGCGATTGACGAACCGTGGACGCTTGCTATCGAATGAGGTGTTTGGAAGATTTATTGGAGCAGAGAAGTCGATTGTGAGCCAGGCAAAAGGTCCCTCCGACCTACTCGCGCGCTGAAGACAGCGCGCGCTCGCTTTACGGTCGTCGGGATGACGATCTCATTGGGTATAACAAGTTATTTCGTCGGGACAAGGACGCGCTGAGAATAAGAATGTCTGAAAAGCACAGGACAGGATCAACATGCCATCAAAGCTAGAGCAGCCGGAAGTAGCTCAATCCGAAGAACGCAAAATGAAACGCGCTATCGATCTGCGCAGTGATACCGTCACGCAGCCCACAGCGGAGATGCGCCGCGCCATGGCCGAGGCCGAGGTGGCGGACGACGTTTACGGTGAAGATCCAACCATGAACCGTCTGCACGAGCGAGCGGCCCAGATCTTCCAGAAAGAAGCCGCGATTTTTGTGCCTTCGGGGACCATGGGCAACCAGGTGGCGATTCGCTGCCACACGCAGCATGGGCAGGAAATTATCTGCGAGGAGCGCGCGCACTTCATCAACCTGGAATCGGCAACGGTGGCGGCGTTTTCCGGCTGCCAGCCGCGGACGATCTATGGCGAAGATGGCGTGATCACCTGGGCGCAGATCAAGAAGAGAATTGCGCCGCCGGCGTACTATCGCGCGCAGACCGGATTGATTGAGCTGGAGAACACGGGCAGCCTGACGGGCGGGACGGTTTTCCCCCAAGACGTGGCCGATGAGATCTGCGATGGCGCTCACGAGATGGGATTGCCGGTGCATCTGGATGGCGCCCGCATCTTTAATGCGGCAACGGCGATGAAGAAATCGGTGGCGGACATCGCGCGCAAGTTCGATTCGGTGATGTTCTGCCTGTCCAAAGGGCTGTGCGCGCCAGTGGGCTCGATGCTGGTGGGAAGCAAGGCGTTTATCGACAAAGCACGCGTTTTCCGCAAAGCCATGGGCGGCGGCATGCGGCAATCCGGTGTCTTGGGCGCGGCCGGGTTGATAGCGCTGGAGAAGATGCCGGCGCGCTTACAGGAAGACCATGACAATGCGCGTCTGCTCGCCGAAGGGCTGGCGGAGATCAAGGGAATCAAGATTGACGCGAAGAAGGTGCGGACGAATATTCTTGTGTTCAGTATCGTGGGCACGGGCATGGACACCACCGAGTTCAGCCGCAAATTAGGCGAGAAAAAAGTTTTGGCGGCGGGGATCGATCACGAGCAGATGCGGTTTGTGACACACAATGACGTGAGCCGGGAAGATTGCGGGAAGGTGTTGGAGGCGGTGAGAGGGATTTGCAGGAAGTGATGAACCTTTTGCATCACGTTGCGCCTTAGCGGCATCGATAACGGGATGGAGGAATCACCATGTACGTTGTAACGGGAGCAACCGGCAATACAGGGCATGTGGTCGCAAGCCGCTTGCTGGACCAGAAGAAAACAGTTCGGGTGATCGGAAGAAGCAAGGAGCGCCTGCAATCGCTGGTTGATCGCGGGGCCGAGGCGTTTGTGGCCGACCTGAGCGACCAGGCCGCTCTTACCAAGGCATTCACTGGCGCGGAAGGCGTGTACGCCATGATCCCGCCAAGCGCGACCAGCCAGGACTTTCGCGGCGATCAACGCCGGGCGAGCGATGCAATTGCTGGCGCTCTGGAACGCGCGGGAGTAAAGCACGCCGTATCGCTCAGCAGCGTTGGCGCGGACAAACAGGCCGGCACCGGACCAGTAGCCGGATTGCATGAGTTTGAAGAGATCCTGAACCGGATTGCGGGATTAAACGTGGTCCACCTGCGCGCGGGATACTTCATGGAGAACACGCTGGGCCAGGTGGGCGCGATCGGCGCGATGGGCAAAACCGCAGGGCCGCTGAGCGGTGATCTTAAGCTGCCCATGATCGCGACCAGGGACATTGGAAGCGCCGCGGCCGAATTGCTGAACGCCCTTGATTTCAGCGGTAAGCAGACGCGCGAACTACTGGGCCAGCGCGATCTCAGCATGGATGAAGCGACCACGATCATCGGCAAGGCAATCGAAAAGCCTGATCTCAAGTATGTCCAAGTGCCGGGTGAGCAGATGCAGCCCCTCTTCATTCAAATGGGCATGTCGCCGAACGTGGCAAGCCTGATTCTGGAGATGGCGGAGGCCTTGAACTCCGGACATATGCGCGCGCTGGAACAACGATCCGCCAGGAACACGACAACTACATCGTTTGAAACATTCGTGAAAGAAGAGTTTGTGCCCTTATATCGAGCGCAGACGAAGGCAGCTTAGGTTTCGCGCCGCTGCAGGAGTGGCAACTCAAAGAGGATCTTATTTCGATTCCTGGGTTGAGAACAGCGGTCCACTACTATGCCAGGTGAGTGGACCGCTTTGAGGGTTAAAAGTCAGGTTGAAAAGGGATGCTAGGGAGTTGCGTCATTTGAGGCTTGCCTTGCCCCATTATCTTTTGAAATTCCTCGGCGCTGATCTCACGAGCAGTTCTGCGACAGAGTACGCGATTGCTGTTATGGTCTGACATACATTCCTCCTTTCAGCATTCGGTCTTCTTATGGTAATCCTGGAAGCCAGATGGATGACTGAAAATGACACTCAAGCGCATCAATGCAGTTTCAAATTGGCACCAGAGCAGTCTACCTGCCTGTGATGACCTCGCCGTTTTCCATGATGGCCACCAACGACGCAGTCCAAGATCTTCGCAACGCGCCTCCGGCGCTGAGCGTGATCCTGTATCGGTAATTGCCGAAGTCATGTGCAAAGTATGCTAAGAAATTAGCCAGCGTAGTGCGCAAATGCCGCGGCCACTTTCTCGTCAGGGCCAAAAATGAATACCTCAGCGACCATGCCTCGATGGCCCTTGTAATAAAGGGTGATGCTAGTGGTCCCCAGCAGCGTTGAAACAAGCTCAAAGTGCAGATCGGGAATACCCTTGAGAGCGCTTGTCCAGTAAGCGCCGACGGCCTTCTTGCCTTTCAGTTTTCCTGAGGGTTCACCAGCAACCTGGGCGATGTACGGAGAACTCATCTCAAAATCGTCAGCATAGTGCGAGAGCACGCGGTCAAGATCATGGCTGTTCCAGGCAGCAATCCACTCGGCTGCAAAGCGTTCCGCAAACCTCCTGGCGATCATGGGGCCTCCTTCTGAAGTCTCTACGTTCGCACAGGCACGGCGACAGCGCAATCATCTTGGATTCTTGTGCTGCCTGTCCGCGTGGTAGACCATGCCTCTTGCCCTTTTGGTAGACTTTTAAGTTCTCCCGCTGAATAGAAAAGGAACCAGCCATGCCCTCACAAGTTTCAGCCGCCCCGGAAGTTTCTCTTGCAGAGTTTCAAGCCGCCAGAAAAATCGTTTCGTCGTTTGCTTATCACACGCCGCTGCTTACGTCGCGGCTGCTGAGCGAGCACACCGGCTTTGACATCCGGATGAAGGCGGAGATATTCCAGAAAGGCGGATCGTACAAAGTCCGTGGGCCTCTGAACAAATTCAGCCACCTGACGGAGGAGCAGAAGAAGCGCGGGGTGATCTGCTCGTCGGCGGGCAACCACGCTCAGGGTGTGGCGCTGGCGGCGGGCGTATACGGGATAAAAGCTGTTGTGGTGATGGCCACCAACGCAACGCAATCCAAAGTCGACGCCACGCGGGCGTACGGCGCGGAAGTGGTGCAGCATGGCCTGATCTGGGACGAGGCCAATGAAAAAGCCAAGCAGCTAGTGCAGGAGCGCGGATACACCTACATCCATCCGTTTGACGATCTGCAACTGATCGCCGGACAGGGCACGCTGGGGCTGGAAGTGTATGAAGACTTTCCACAGATTGATGTGGCGGTGGTGCCGATTGGCGGCGGCGGGCTGATCTCCGGCGTGTCGATGGCGCTGAAGGCGCAAAACCCGAAGATCAAAATCATCGGTGTGGAATCGTCAGACGGGCCGGGCATGAAGCGGAGCATTGAAGCCGGGCACGTGGTTACGCTGGACAGGATTGACTGCATCATCGACGGGCTGCGGGTAAAGCGCGTGGGCGAGAATAATTTCTCCATTGTGCAGCGCTTTGTGGATGACATTGTGACGCTGCCGGACAAAGAGATTTTTGACGCGATGATCTGGGTCATGTCCCGCTGCAAGCTGGTAGTGGAAGGAGCAGCCGCTGCGCCGGTGGCTGCGCTGCTGCATGGGCTGATCAAAGCGCCTTCAGGATCAAAAGTGGTGGCCGTGCTGAGCGGTGGCAACGTGAATCTGGACCAGCTTAAAGGATTGAAGTGGAATTGAAAAGCAGCTCTTAGCTCTTAGCCTTTGGCTATTAGCTTGATCTGGTGAGTTGAAACAATTGGCTAATGATCCTCAATCTTCTTGTTTTTAGTCTTCTCTTTAGTGTGGCGGAGCCATTTTTTCAACTTCCTGGCTTCACGCCGTTGCTTCTTACCACAATTATCGACAGACTTGGAAATTATAGTTCTGAAGCTCCAGCCGACGGCATCTCTCAGCATTTATCGGATTGCCTTGCTCCATCGCTTACCGCAGCGCCTGAAGCCCGGAATTTGCATCCCGGGACGCAAGCCTGAAGTCTTAACAACAAACCCTTTGCTTCCCTCGGAGAGATGCGATAGCTTACCCGCATGGCCAATCCACAAGATGAACTGGAGGCCCTGCGGGCGCAGGTAGCGTCTTTGACTGCGCGCGTTCACCGGTTGGAGCGATCGACCGGGATTGAACCTCAATTTTCAGGTACAGCGGCCACGCCGCCACCACCAATCACCAGACCTCCTGCTGAGGAAGCGCGGATCAGAGTCTTACGCGAAGAGGCTGAGCGTGGTCCAGTTCCTCCTCCGCCGCCCATGCCGCATATTCCGCCAAGGCCAGAGATAGCGGCGCCGAAGTTTGCGCAGACGCCGCAACGCTCGTCAGAAGACCTGGAAGGCACAATTGGCAAGCTGTGGCTGAACCGGATTGGGATTATCGCGATTCTTATTGGCGTTGCTTATTTCCTGAAGTATGCATTTGATAACGGCTGGATTGGTCCTGCTGGCCGGGTGGCGATTGGCCTGATAGCGGGCACTGGTGTGCTGGTGTGGAGCGAGAGCTTCCGCAGGAAAGGAAGCGCGGCGTTTTCTTACTCGCTCAAGGCTGTCGGCATCGGCATTCTTTATTTGTCGTTATGGGCGGCGTCGCAATATTTCCACCTGGTTCCCGCGTCAGTGGCATTCGTCGCCATGATCCTGGTGACCGCTTCCACCATTACGCTGGCGATCGCGCAGGACGCGGAGATACTAGCCGTTTACGCGATGATTGGCGGCTTCAGCACGCCCGCACTGGTTTCCACCGGAGAGAACCACGAGATCATCCTGTTCTCTTATGTGCTGCTGCTTGATGTGGCAATCCTGGCGATGGTGACTTTCAAGCCCTGGCGCCGGATCGTATGGGGCGCGATGCTGGGAACCGGGGTGATGTATATCGGCTGGGCGGCGCAATTTTATGATTCGACAGAACGCACGGTAACGGTTTTATTTGCCTCGGCATTCTTTGCCGTCTTTGCACTGGTGCCGTTGTTTACGCCGCTTACGCGCTCACGCTGGCATCCAGGCATGTCCATTACGCTGGCGCTATTGCCGCTGGTGAATGGCGGAGCATATTTTCTGGCGTTATTCGTGATGTATAACCGTGAAACAGTCACCCTCACCTGGTATGCGCTGGCGCTGGCTGCCGTGTATCTGCTGCTGAGCAGCCAGTTCAAACGCCGTGTGGACGGTGAGCCCGACGTGGTAAAGACGGTCAACCTTCTGCACGTGGCGGTGGCGATTGCCTTTATCACGGTTGCCGTTCCGCTCAAACTGGACGCGCACTGGATCACGATTGGCTGGCTGATTGAATCTGCCGTGCTGCTGTTTGTAGGCGTTAAAGCGGACACGCACTTTCTGCGCATTTTTGCCGGATGCACCCTGGCGCTGGGCGTGTGCAGGCTGTTGTTCATCGACGACTTCTCCACGCAGACGTTGGTCTTTAATACCCGGTTTGCCACTTTCCTGGTAGCGATTGCCGTAATGGCCGGCATAGTAATTGCCGGAAAGAGGTTAGCTTCTGAGAGGGAGCAGCCTTTCATCATGCTGGCCGGGATTGCGCTCAACGTGCTAGCGCTGATCGCGCTGACGCGGGAGGCCAATGACTACTTTACCCGTCACATTGCTGAGACATACCTGCAGCGCGATATGTATGAGGCCGCAACACAACTGGGGATTGCGCGCGATTTCAGCTTCTCCGCCATATGGATTGTCTATGGCGCGGCGCTGATGATCATCGGCTTCTGGAAGCGCTCAGCATTCATCCGCTGGCAGGCTATGGTGCTGCTGGCCGTGACCATCGGAAAAGTTTTTCTGTATGACTCGCGAGCGCTGCAGCAGGTTTACCGCATTCTGAGTTTCATTGCACTGGGCGTGCTGCTAATGGCTGTTTCGTATGCGTACCATCGCGACTGGTTCAAGTTATCGCCCAAGAAAAGTGGTGGCAGCACGGAGCAGGAGACATCCGCATGATGAAGATAGTGGCGGCGTTGCTGGCGATGTTTCTTGCCGGGCCTTCTATTTCGTACTTCAAGTATCAGAGACCGGTGCAAGCGCAGCCGGGCGGGCAGCGATATATAGCAGTGGATGAACAGACGTGGAAGAATGCGCGGCGTGATCTGGGCGACTTGCGTCTGTACAACGGCCAGCAGGAAGTGCCTTATGCGCTGATAGTGGAGCGGGGCAGCCGCGAAAATGACAGTAAAGACGTGACCGTGCTGCAACAGTCTGTAGTGGGCGGCAAGACGCAGTTCCTGATAGATATGACAGGCGTTGCTGAGTACGACCACATTGATGTGAAGCTATTGACGAAGAACTTTGTGGCGCATGCCCGCGTGGAAGGCCAGGACGATCTGCATGGCAAGGATTGGGCTTTGCTGGGCGAATCCATTCTTTACGACCTGTCAAAAGAAAATCTGGGCGCGAACAGCGTTCTGCGGCTGCCGCTTTCCACATACAAATACTTGCGAGTCACTATTGACGGGCCAGTGAAGCCCGCGGACATTATTGGCGCAAGCTCAGAATTTCGCCAGGAGCAGAAAGCGGTGTGGCGCGATGTGGGCGGAGCGCCAACAGTGGCGGAGATGCCCGCAGGCGTGGCGCGCAATGATTCTTCACGTCGGACCGGCAAAGCTACGGTGCTAACGTTTGCCGTCCCGGAAAATGTTCCAGTGAACCGAGTGACTTTCGATATCGATGCGGCGCAGCCCAATTTCCGCCGCTCAGTGCAGGTGGAGGGCGACAAGGACGCTTACATCGGATCAGGAGAGATTGACCGCGTTCACATGGTGCGACAAGGCCAGAAAATTGATACAGACGATTATGACGTTAGCTTCTCCGCAGTGGGACACAAAGAGATCAAAGTCACAATCAATAATGGCGACGATCCGCCGCTGAAAATAAAAAGCGCGCGGCTGCAGCAATTGGAACATCGGCTCTACTTTGACGCGCCGGCATCCGGACCGCTAACGCTTTACTACGGCGACGAAAAATTGGATCCACCTATCTATGATTACGCGAAGCTTTTTCTGCTGGCGAAAGATGCGGCCCCGGCACACCTTGGAGCGGAGCAGGCCAATGCGGCATTTACGGGAAGGCCGGATGAACGTCCGTGGACAGAGAAGCACCCGGCAGTCTTGTGGATTGCGATTGTGGCCGCAGTACTGATCCTGGGCGCGATTGCCTTACGGTCAATGAAGACCGCGGTTGCCGCCTAGTGGAAGACAGCCATCGATTCTTTCTTCGGCTGGCTTGCCAGATTCTGAACATAGCCTTTTAACCGTTCTTCAGAATCTTCCGCCGTGAATCCGTTAAAGGCGACTCCCATACCCACGCCGGGATGCGAGCTGACGGTTTTGCCGGCAACATGAATTTCCTTGTCGCCAGCCTTGATGTCAAGCGTGACTACCTGACCGGCGGGTAGTGGCGAAAAAGTAAATATGTAACAGCCGCCCAGCGAGATGTCGCCCACGGTGCCCCAATATCCGGCCTGGCTGATTTCAGGATGAACACGCACGCCGGTGTCACAGACGAAACGGGGGAACCTTCGTTTTTCTTTGTATTCAACTGCCATACAAACTCCTTGCTACCTCAGACCCCTTACCTCCCGTGAACCCTTGATGGGCAGTATTGTTCCACTGTTTGGAAGCGCTGGAGCATTACGTTGGATAGGGGTGAAAAGGTACAAAAGGGCCATGTACGGTGGAGATGCTCTATCCCGAGCGAAGCGAGGGAGCCCTATCAGGTTGAAGCTACTTAGGGTTGAAATGAGCTGCGCGCTAATTTAAATCAGTTCGCGAAGACATTCTTGTCTATAAGACGCAAAGACGATCTCCTTGACTCATGAGTATGCGTGGCTATAGGGCTCCCTCACCCGCTACGCGGGATTCGGGATTGCAGAAGACTACCGCAGCGCTTCTTCAACTTCACTGAGCCAATCTGGTTTCTTTAAAACTTCGCGCGGTTTTGGGCCGTCCGCCGGTCCCACAATTCCGTCATTTTGCATAAGGTCTATCAAGTGTGCGGCGCGGCCGTAACCGATTCGCAGCCGGCGTTGCAGCAGCGAAGTGGAAGCTTTGCCGAACTCAATCACCAGGCGCACGGCGTCCTGATAAAGCTCGTCGTGCTCGCCTTCGCCATCGTCGCCGGACGCGCCATCCGCGGCCGATCCAGCCACTGCCTCTCGTTCTTCTTTCGGAGCCTCAAGGAACTTCTGCTCGTAATGCGCTTGTGCCTGCGCGCGCCAGAACTCGACCACGGCATGCGTCTCTTTTTCTGACGTGTACGGCGCGTGCAGCCTGTGCACCCTCGCTGATCCTGACGGCAGATACAGCATGTCGCCTTTGCCCAGCAGCGATTCCGCGCCGTTCGCGTCAAGAATCGTGCGGGAATCGATCTTCGTGGCCACGCGGAAAGAAATGCGCGACGGAAAATTCGCCTTGATCAAGCCGGTTATCACGTCCACTGACGGTCTTTGCGTCGCCAGCACAAGGTGAATTCCGACGGCCCTGGCCATTTGCGCCAATCGCGTAATCGATTCCTCGACGTTGGACTGATCAAGCATCATGAGATCAGCCAATTCGTCAATTATGATTACGATCTGCGGCAGTGGCTTCTCATCGCTTTCATCTTCAAATAGGCTGGGCGTATCGCTTTCAAACAGTTTGTTGTACTGCTCCAGATTGCGCACGCCTTTGGCCGCCAGCACTTTCAACCGACGCTCCATTTCACGCACCGCATTGCGCAACGCGTTCGCCGCCAGCTTCGGCTCCGTAATAATCGGGACGTACAAATGCGGCACGCCTTCATAAATTCCCAGCTCCAGCCGCTTCGGGTCGACCAATATCAGCCTCACCTGCTCCGGCGTCGATTTATACAAAATCGACATGATCATCGCGTTGATCGCCACAGATTTTCCTGAGCCTGTCGATCCCGCAATCAACAGATGCGGCATCGTCGCCAGGTCCGCGGTGATAATACGGCCGTTGATGTCCTTACCCATCGCCAGCGTGAGCTTCGATTTCGTCCCCAGGAATTCCTGTGACTCCACCACTTCGCGCAGCCAGATTGTTTCGCGATTATGGTTCGGCACCTGTATCCCGACTGTCGATTTTCCCGGCATGCGCTCAATCAAAATGCTTTCTGCGCGCAGCGCCAGGCAAAGATCGTCAGACAGCGAAGTGATGCGGCTATATTTCACGCCTGCATCGGGCTTGAATTCGTAGGTCGTCACCACCGGGCCGGGATTGATCTGCGTCACCGCGCCGCCTACTGAAAATTCTGCGCACTTTTCCGTCAGGACTTCCGCCAACGCTTTGACTTCCGCTTCATTTATGGCCTGCTGGTCTTCGCCACGATGCAAAAGTGAACTCGGCGGAAGCTTGTAGCCTCCGGCAGCAATCTTCGGCAACACGGTCTTGCGTTTTCCTGAAAGGTCTTCGCGCGCATGGATCGCCGGCTCTGCTTCACCTGCAACCCCAGCCGAAGAAGTCCCAGCCGCGCCCATCGAACCTGCACTAGAACCTGCACCAGCATTCCCCGCAGCCGACTCCACGGCCTCAGCAAAAGCTGCCTGCATCGCAGCATCAGCCGCTAAAGGCTCTTCATCTTCAAACGTCCGCTCAATGCCTGTCTTCACCGGCTGAGCAGCGGCGTCAGTCGCTGCGCGTCTCCGCGCCAACTGCGCCGGGCTCACTATCACTCCGCGCTCATTCGCATTGCGCAGCGCAGCCGCTTTAGCAGCTTCTTTCTCAGCTTTCTTTTGTGCCGTAGCTTTCGCGCGGGCCGCGCGCCAATCCTGGAAGCGCTGCCACACCGCCAGCACAAAGGCAAAGCGAGTATTCAGCCAGATCTGCATGTTCACAAATGAGAAAGCGGTAGATAGATACATGGCCACCGCCACCACGGCCCCGCAAACTATATATGCGCCCACGGTATTGAAGTAGTGGAGCAGCACATCGCCCACAATGCGGCCCAGCAGGCCTTCAATGGCCACGGCATGCATCCAGCGCAGGTGCCACGGCAGCAGCGCCAGCAGCGCCGGAGTAAAGATCAGCAAAATCGCAGCGCCCAGCGCCTTCGCTCCCGCGCTAGCCACCGGCCTGGACTTAAACCAGCGCGCGCCCAGCAGGGCAATCATCACCGGCGCGGCAAACACAAATATGCCTATCGACTGCAACAGCAAATCGCTCACCATGGCGCCAAACAGGCCAATCCAGTTGTGCGCGGACCCTGAGCTCAGCGATCCCGCCGTATTCAGTGAGGGATCCAGCGGCGAGTAGCTGGCCAGCGCCAGGAAAAGGAGTGTCGCGGAGACAAACAGCAGGAACCCGACCAGCTCATTGAGCCGGCGGTTCTTCGTAGGCGTGAACGCACGCAGAAAATACTTCATTGGGGTCTGTCCTTTAGCCCGTAAGCCGCGGTAAAAGCCGCATTTTCGCTGGCCAAACCAGCGTTGCAGGCCAAAAGTCCAGAGTACACCAGAGCCTGCTCATTATAACGGAATCCCGGCGCGAAATAGGCCACAATTCCGTAGTCCTTTAGGACCATGGGGTAACGAGACATGTTCCTGCTCATGTTGTCATCCTGACCGACCGCGAACGCCGCTTTTGTTTAGATGCAAGTAGCTGGATCGCGACCGGCCACTCCGTGCCCCTCTGTGCCCTCTGTGGTTCCGACTTTTGCTTTCCGATCAGTGTCATCAGTGTGTATCAGTGGTAAGTCTTTGTTTTTCCGATCTTTTATCTTTTCCTGATCCGCGCATATCCGCGTTCATCAGCGGTAAGTTTTGTTCGTTCCGATTTCCTCCGTTTCCTCCGCTTCCTCCATGTTTCAAAGGTTTTTGTTTTCCCCGATTTCCGGTTTTCTCCGCGACTCCGCGGTGAGCTTTTGCCTTTCCGATCACCGGATCACCCGATCACCCGATCTTCCCCGGCCTGTGCCACGTCATCGTGCTCAGTTCCAGCACCTCCAGCGGACACTCCGGCCAATTATGTTTCCAGCACACAATCCCATCGCATCCGTCCACCGGATGCAGGTGTAACAAAAAGTTTCTGCTTTCATATTCAAATTCAAGCTTCTGCGGCTGCCATTTTTCCGGCTCAATTTCGCGCATCGCTTCGCAGTCCGGAAAAGCCGCCTGCACCCGCGTAATGGCAAAGCCCTGTTCGCGCGCCACCGCTCCAAACAGGACCATCACTCCAGCTTCATTCGTCGGCGCATAAACCAGGGGTCCGGCCGTCATCATTGGAGGCCCATAGACCGGCCCTTCAATCGTTCGCTTCGGCCTCGTAAACCTGCTGGCGGTCCGCCTCGTACTACCGGGCTTTCCCGGAGCGTTCTCCACATAGTCCGCCACAACGTCCAGCACATCTTTCCAGTCGGCTTCCAGTTCTTCCCCTCTGGCGTACTCCAGCATGCCTGCGGGCACATTGCCCCAGCCCCCATAATGCCGCAGCAAAGGACGGCAACTGTACTTGGCATGAATTTCATATTCTCCAAGGGTAGGGACCTTTCCCAGCTCGCGCACCACACCGGCCCAGTCGGTAAATAGGCTGCCCAGGTCCAGCCGGTACGTTCCTTGCCGTTCCAGGCCGCTTTGTACCAGGGCCTCTCTGTAGGAAACAAAGTTTTTCCGTATCGCATGGCGGCGGACAGGACTTATTTTCAGCAATTCCAAAAGACTCGGCACGTGGCCAATGTCCTTGGCACACTGCTGGATTATGGCGATCACTTCTTCTTTGCTCACAGCCTTCTCCTGTAAAGCTCGTGTGGCACAGCCGCCCTCGGCTGTGGGATTGGGTCGACTTCAGGGCTAAAGAGGTGCAAAGACCTGAAACACAAGGGCTAAGGGCCAAAGGCTAATGGCTAAGCGCTTTTTCTGATGTTTTGAAGGCTGACGAAAGGATGTTGGCGGGGTAATTTGCGGCTAAGACTCATAGTTGAGGCTCTCTTTGCTTGAATTTTCACATCAGGCCAGTTTCCCTCAACTGGCCATGGTTCCGTCCGGCGCCGCAGCCGGAAACGAAACCAGAGATGAATATAGCAAACAATGAACGAAGAGTCAATAGTCACCGCTAAGGATGCTATGCCGCCAAGGGTTGTTGCATGAACCTATCGAATACAGCTACGATGCGACTACCAGAAACAAAAGGAACAGCATGTCCCGCAAAAAGCAAAAGACGTTTCCCTCTATGGCATCATGGAAACTGGCGACGCTGGTCGCTCTGATAGCAGCCTGCGTTTTCGCGCTGCTGTACGGGGCGCAATTTATCCCTCCGTACCACCCGGTCTTCAAAAGCGCCGTTCAAAGCTTTGCTGCTCTTCTGCTCACTTCTGGAATTCTCTCTGTCATTTCGAGTATTTTGGTCCGCCGTGAACTGGCGAACTTTTGGCTCAACGCGATCGGTGTACGAGACAGCGTTTCGACATCTGGACTTTATGATGTTGAGATGGATTTTCAATCATATGATTTTCATACTCTCGTGCGCGATGCTAAGAGAATCGATTTGTGTTTTATCCACGCAGAAAAGTTTATTGGCAATCGATTGAACGATTTCAAGGAATTTTTATCGCACAAGGACCACGAGCTTCGAGTTTGCCTCTTGCGCGAAGATTGTAGCTGCGCCCAAAGTCTATCGGAGGATTTTAATTATAAAGAGGGCGAACTCGCGCAAAAAATCAACAATTCGATTGCCGCTCTACAATCGTGCATAGCAGATTTGGAGAAAGCGAACCAAAGCACCGGGTGGGTGAGGATTTGGAAACACCGACGGGGCCCAAAATATACGTATTACCGATTCGACGATTTGTTATTCCTCATTCCATACAACCTAGCCGCAGGACATACTAAAATTCCCGTGTTCGGTTTCATTCGGAAGGAAGGCGGCGTTTCCGATTTCTTGGTAACAGACTTCGACCGTATGATGAATGATCACTCAGAGAAAGTGTACGACTCTCGGGAAGCTAAGCCAGTAGCGTCGAAAACGAACTAACTAATGAGTTTTTCGGTTTATTTTCATCGAGATTTCGACGGTATTTGTTCGGCTGCCGTGTTCACCGCCTACGTGCGCGCTATGGGCATCGCGGTAACACCTACGGAGTATGTGCCCGTCGATTATGATCTAAGGAAATCATGGCTAGAGAGGCGGCTCAACACACCCTGTGCAATAGTTGACTTTCTTTACCATCCGGATGCTGATTGGTGGTTCGATCATCATGAAACGACTTTCATCCGAAGGGACTCGGAACTGTCTTTCCACTCAGATGCACAACACGTGTGGTGTACAAGCTATAAGTCTTGCCCCCGGCTGATCTTAGATTCAGTTTCCGATGTACATCTGAGGCATCGCCTTGACGAACGCTTCTGCGAATATTTGGATTGGTGCGACTTAATCGACAGTGCATCATATGAGTCACCCGTACAGGCGGTTGAATGGAGGGAGCCTGCATTGCAAATCAATGCCACTCTCTCTCAAAATGCAACTCCGGAATACCTTGAGTATCTGATCGAGTCTTTTGGTCAACTTTCCATTTCGCAGGTCGCAAATCTGTCAGAAGTGCGGATTCGGTACGATAAAGCACAAGCTTGGCAGTCCGTGGCGATCTCATATATCAGTCGTGTTGCGAATCTGAAGAATGATGTTGCATTTATTGATCTAGCAGGCCATCCTGATCTTTTTCATAGATACGCCGCATATTACTTGTGGCCAGAGTTGAAGTTCCAGGTGGCGCTGTATAAGGTTGGTGAAAGGTACAAAATCACCGTAGGATCTAATCCGTGGCGACGTTTTGAAGGCCCGGATTTGAGTGCCATTTGCGAACGATATCTCGGTGGAGGTCATCCTACAGTTGCTGGCATTATGGTGTCCTCACGTAAACAAGCTCTCAGAATAGGGACAGAAATATGCAGGATACTTCGTAAAGAGATTCCTTTTTATCAACAATTGGCTCTGGGTCGTCAAATCCGATCCAATGGTTAGATTCCAGACTGCTCGCCTACGCTGATCCAGCCTTTTTAATTCTTTCAGACGCAAAATAACACCTCTTCCTTGGCCACAGGTTCACGCGCAGCAACGCGGAGCGCGCAAAACCCGCCGCTTACCGTTCTCTGATTCTGTGTGACAATACGTCCGCACCCCACATCCGCCTGCACCGCCACACCGCATCCACCTGCCATACAAGTGTCAGGGCACGGCTTTAGCCGTGCCGTAAAGACACAAAATAGCGACCCTTCCTTGCGCCGCAGGCCCGCGCGCAGCAACGCGGAGCGCGCATAACCGCCGATTTCTGATTTCTTGATTTTCTCTTTGACGATACCGGCGCGCCCCATACCCGCCCGCACCGCCACGCAGCATCCATCGACCATACAAGTGTCAGGGCACGGCTTTAGCCGTGCCGTAAGGACGCAAAAGAAAATCCTTCCTCGCCGCCCGCAAGGGCTCGCGCGCAGCAATGCGAAGCGCGCATAAATGTTTACTCATACCCCCAGGGATGTTATAAAACCCCCTGCGCATGGCAAGGCCTTCTCGCAACACAAACCGTGACGACATCCAGGACGGTCCGCGCACTTTCTTCGTAACCTCAAAAACTTACGGCGGCGCATCACTCCTGCAAACCGAACGCACGGCCAATCTCTTTATCGACGTTCTGCGGACCTATGTCACAACCAAAAAATTCAGGCTGCATGACTTTGTCGTGATGCCCAACCATTTCCATTTGCAGCTCACACTTGATGGCCGCAAGACGATTGAAAAGACAGTCGGGCTCGTGAAAGGAAGGTTCTCTTATCGCGCGAAAAAGGAATTAGGCTGCCGCTTTGAAGTCTGGCAGCCCGGCTTTTCTGACGAGCGCGTCTGGGACCGCGAAAGCTTTCTGCGCCATCGCTCCTACATTGACAATAATCCCGTCAAAGCCGGCCTGGCCGACAAGCCCGAGAACTATCCTTACGGCTCCGCTTATTTCCGCGCAAGGAAAAAGGCGCTCAGGGCCTAAAGGCCACTAAAAAAGCCCCTGTTCGGCATGACTCCGCAGCCCTCGCATGCGCTCGGGCAAAGCGCTCAAGTCATGCCCTGACACTTGTCGCGCCCGTGGACACTTCTTTTGAAGTTCCAAATTTCACTTGAAGTTCATTAAATAACTGCGCGTTTACCTATCGTGCTTTGACATGAAAAAAGCCTTTTATCATCGAACCTATCCATCCAGATCCTTAACAATATCGTCAGCACGATCCCCACATCTGCCTGCACCGCCATATCGCATCCATCCACCACACAAGTGTCAGGGCTCGGCTTTAGCCGTGCCGTAACGACGCAAAATAATGTCCCCTTCCTTGCCGCCCGCAAGGGCCCGCGCGCAGCAACGCGAAGCGCGCATAAATCGCTTACACCGCCACACCGCATCCATCCGCCATACAAGTGTCAGGGCACGGCTTTAGCCGTGCCATAACGACGCAAAACAATGTCCCTTCCTTGCGCCGCAGGCTCGCGCGCAGCGCGCATAAAATGTTTACTCATGCCGCCAGGGATGTTATAAAACCCTGCGCATGGCAAGGCCTTCTCGCAACACAAACCGCGACGACATCCAGGATGGCCCGCGCACCTTCTTCGTGACCTCGAAAACTTACGGCGGCGCATCACTCCTGCAAACCGAACGTATGGCCAATCTCTTTATCGACGTTTTACGAATCTATGTCACAACCAAAAAATTCCGGCTGCATGACTTCGTCGTGATGCCCAACCATTTCCATTTGCAGCTCACTCTTGATGGCCGCAAGACGATTGAAAAGGCGGTCGGACTCGTGAAAGGAAGGTTCTCTTACCGCGCAAAAAAGGAATTGGGATGCCGGTTTGAAGTCTGGCAGCCCGGATTTTCCGACGAGCGCGTCTGGGACCGTGAAAGCTTCCTGCGACATCGCTCCTACATTGACAATAATCCCGTCAAGGCCGGCCTGGCCGACAAGCCCGAGAACTATCCTTACGGCTCTGCTTATTTCCGCGCAAGGAAAAAGTCCCTCAGGGCCTAAAGGCCATTAAAAAAGCCCCTGTTCGGCATGACTCCGCAGCCCTCGCATGCGCTCGGGCAAACCGCTCAAGTCATGCCCTGACACTTGTCGCGCCCGTGGACACTTCTTTCGAAGTTTTAAATTTCACTTGAAGTTCGTTAAATAACTGCGCGTTTACCTATCGTGCTTTGACATGAAAAAAGCCTTTATCATCGAACCTATCCATCCCCAGATCCTTAACAATATCGTCAGCACGATCCCCACATCTGCCTGCACCGCCATATCGCATCCATCCACCACACAAGTGTCAGGGCTCGGCTTTAGCCGTGCCGTAACGACGCAAAATAACGCCCCTTCCTTGCGCCGCAAGGCTCACCGCCCAATGCGCCTATCGACCATTGGCCCTTCGCTTGTAACCGCTTGGATTCTCTGGGCTTTAGGGTGCAGCAAAGGATGTTAATATAACTGCTAGGACACACATGCCTTTAAAAACATTATTCCTGAATCCTCCGTCATTTGAGAACTTTGACGGTGGCGCCAGTTCGCGCTGGCCTGCCACCCGCGAGATTGAATCGTACTGGTATCCGGTATGGCTGGCGTATCCGGCTGGAATGCTGGAAGGCTCGCGGCTGCTGGACGCGCCGCCGCACCATGTGTCGGCGGAAGAGACCATTGAACTGGGCAAGCAGTATGAGTTCCTGGTGCTGTTTACCTCCACGCCCGGGTTCCCAGGTGACATCAAGCTGGTCACCAAGATGAAAGAGGCGAACCCCAAACTGAAGATTGCGTTTGTGGGACCGCACGTGACCACGCTGCCGGAGCGCTCTCTGAATGAGTGCAAGGCCATCGACTTTGTTTGCCGGCGCGAGTTTGATTACTCCGTAGTGGAGTACGCCAATGGCAAGCCGCTGAGTGAGATTATTGGGATTTCGTATCGGGACGCGAACGGGAAAGTGGTTCACAACGCTGATCGCCCCGATGTGATGGACCTCGATGCGCTTCCTGACGTGGTTGATGTGTATTACAGAGATATGGACGTGCGCCGTTATAACGTGCCGTTCCTGCTTTATCCGTTTGTCGCGCTGTATACCACGCGCGGCTGCCCGGCGCAGTGCACATTCTGCCTCTGGCCGCAGACTTTGAGCGGCCATCCCTGGCGCAAGCGCTCGACCGATGCTGTTGCCCGCGAAATGGCCAAAGCCAAAGAGTACTGGCCTTGGGTGAAGGAATATTTCTTTGACGACGACACCTTCAACATCCAGAAGGCGCGGACTGTTGAGTTGTGCGGCAAGCTGAAGCCGCTGAACCTTACGTGGTCCTGCACGTCGCGTGTCACCACCGACTACGAGACCCTGAAAGCCCAGCGCGAAGCCGGCTGCCGTCTGCTGATTGTCGGTTATGAATCGGGCGATCCGCAAATCCTCAAGAACATCAAAAAGGGCGCAACCGTTGATCGCGCGCGCCAGTTCACTAAGGACACTAAAAAGCTCGGCCTCAAGGTCCATGGCGACTTCATCCTCGGACTCCCCGGCGAAAGCCGCGAATCCATCCGCCGCACCATTGATTTCGCCAAAGAGCTCGACGTGGAAACTATTCAGGTCTCTATCGCGCACGCGTATCCCGGAACTGAGATGTACGATTTCGCCAAGAAAAACGGCTTCATCGTGGGCACGGAGCGCATGGTCGACGACGGCGGACACCAGGTCGCGCAGATTGAATATCCCGGCCTGCCGCGTGAGCACGTAATGGAAATGGTCCACAAGTTTTACGACGAATACTATTTCCGTCCCAAGGCTGTCTTCCGAATTGTGCGCAAGGCCGTCTTCAACGGAGAAGAGCGCCAGCGCCTATATAAGGAAGCCAAGTCATTCATGAAGCTGCGTGCCGCGCGTAACAAGGCCACCAAGGACATGTTGGCCGCCAAGCAGGCATCGGCGGAAAAGCCGCGCAGGGCTGAAGTCGCGGGCGACTAGCAGCCTCGCGTCGCAAAACCGTGGGAGAATCGCTCATGATGGAACAGGAAAAAGTTAACAAGGCCCGGATGGTCGGGTATGGCATCGGATTGGCCGTTTTTGTCGTCGTAGCGATTTGGAAATTTCTGATCCACTAAGACTGGTCCACTAAGAACGGTGCGCTAAGAAACGGCACACTAGCGACGGCGCATTAAAATGGTTTGCTAATAATACTGTGCTAATAGTGCTGCGCTAAAATCTAGTGTCACCCGCGCGGTCCACGCGGGTTGATGGCGGAACATCCGAGTGAAGTTCAAGAAAATCTTCATCTATCTGGCCATCGCCTGCTGCAACGGCACGGGCGACGTGCTGCTCAAACGCGGCATGGACAACCTCGGCGAAATCCACCTCAACCACTGGACCCACATCTTCAACGCCTTCATTGATCCCTGGATCATTCTCGGCATTCTTTTTCTCGCCGGATTTTTTTACTCTTACCTCACCGCGCTCTCCTGGGCAGATCTCACCTTCGTTCTTCCCGCGACGGCCTTCGGTTACGTCGTCACCGCGTTCCTGTCGCGTGTTTTCCTGCATGAAACCGTCAGCCCCTGGCGATGGGCCGGCGTCCTCCTGATCACCTGCGGCGTAGGCCTCGTCGCGCGCGGGCCTTCACTCACTGAGCGACGGACCAAAGACACGACACTCGGCAAAGACGCGCTCGGCGCCAAGGAGCAACATGAACTCGCTTAAGCTCTGGACCGCCATCGGGATGCTCGTCCTCGCCTCCAGCGCGGGAGACGTGATGCTCTCCGCCGCCATGAAGCGCATTGGCGATCTCGATCTTATCCGCATGGAAAAAGGACTTCTCGGCGTGATCAGCCACGTCGTCCGGGAAAAGCTCTTCCTTCTCGGACTCTGCTGCCTCATCTTCAGCTTCTTCTGCCTGCTGACCGCGCTCTCCTGGGGCGACGCCAGCCTCGTCGCGCCGGCCTCCGCGTCCCTTACCTATATATGCTCCGCCATCATGGCCAAATTCCTGCTGCATGAAAACGTCGACCGCCGCCGCTGGCTCTCCGCCGCGCTGGTCTGCGTGGGTGTGCTGCTGCTGGTGAAGTAAACTTCCGATTTCCCGAGCGATTTTCCAAAGTCCCGAGCGCAGCGAGGGATCCCTATAGCCACGAAGTTCTGAGGGCAATTCGAATACTTTTAAGATCGAGAGTGGAAGGAACCTTCGCTATGCGAGATCCGCCGGACTCCAAATCCATGCACCCGTGAACTTTCGTCTCCTTCGGACGGTGCAAGATCGCCAACTCATCTCGTTCTACAATCGCCATCAATGAAAAACCTTGTCGGATCCATTCTCACCGTCACATTCGTGTTGCTTCTCGCATTTCAGACTCGCGCTTTCGCTCAGCCAAAATATCGCAATGCCGCTGTCCAGTATCTTCGCGCCGATGTTGCGCTCCACCAAGCCTATCCTCTTCCGCCCCAGGCATGGGTCAAGCTTGAGCAGGCCCTGGAAGGGCCGCTTAGCGCAGAAGATGAAAAGCTTGTGGCCGCTGCCTCTGAAGCCCTTACTGAGTTTCAGCATGGCGCCGAGAGCAAACTTTGCGACTGGCAGATGAGCGCGGAAGACGGGCCGTTCGCCAACACCTCCCATCGCGGCGCAGTCATGGAATTGGTGGCTGTTTCCGCACTGCGCGCGCGTGTACGTCTGCGTGATGGAGACCATAAGGGCGCCATCGCAGATCTTCTCGCCGCCTATGCCGCCGCACGTCATCTCTCGCTTGATGGAAGCATCGCATCCGTCCTGATCGGCTACAAGCTTGAGCGGGAAGTCACCGCCGCTCTTCAGAACGCCATCGCTCTGCTCACTCCGCCTGAACTGGAAGCGCTTGAATCGGGCCTTGCCGGTCTGCCGCAGGGCTCGAGCATGCAAAATGCCATCACAGCAGAAAAACTAAATCGGGATGATCTGACCGGCATCATCGGAGATGCGCACACGCATGATGAACTTGTGTCCCGCATGGCGGCAGGAATACCGTCTCTCGCCAACGATCGCGCCAAGACGCAGGAACTTGTGGATGGATGTGGCGGCTCATTGGCTGGCGTCATGAATTGCATCGACAAGCAGCGCGCCTTCTATGAAAAATGGATGGCAAATTTCGGATTGCCGCCTGAAACCTTCCAGCAGCAGTTTGATCCTGATTACGCCAGAGCATCGACTGGAAACCCTATCTTGGAGCGCTTCACGCCCATGCTTTCCCGCTTTCGCTGGGCGGAAGCTTATAACGATACCCGACGTGCATTGCTCCACGCTGCCGTAGCTGTTCAACGGGACGGGACCAAAGAACTCTCGCGCTATCCCGATCCCTCAAATGGCCGTCCTTTCAGTTACACCCAGTTGGCAAATGGATTTGTACTGGAATCTGCGCTGAAAGAAAATGGAAAGCCGATTTCCTTATCAGTGGTTTCAACTCAAAATAAATAAATCATGATGCGCCGGCCCGGCCCGTCAGTAGGTTTGCTCAATGATCTATCTTATGGAACAAAAGCTCGCGCAAGACCTACGAAGCTTCGGTTGCCTTTCCGAAGTGCCTCAGCACCGCCTCGGTCTGGCTTTTGGTCAGCACTGCTCCCAGCGCGGCGGCGTCGGCCTGCTGCACGGCGCGGACGCTGCCAAAATGCTGGAGCAATCGCTGACGGGTACGCTCGCCCACTCCCGGAATCTCCAGCAGTTCGGATTTTCGGTCGCGCATCTGGCGGCGCTTGCGATGGAATGTGACGGCAAAGCGATGCGATTCGTCGCGCACCATCTGGACAAGGTGCAGCACCGGCGAATGCCGGTCCAGCACCACGGGATCGTCTTCCTGGCCAAAAACGTAGATGATCTCTTCTTTCTTAGCGATCGCCGCCAGCGGTTGGTTGGTAATGCCCAGCTCGTCCAAGGCCTGTGCCGCCGCGTGTAGCTGTCCCAGCCCGCCGTCAATCAACACCAGGCTCGGAAAAGTCTTGTCTTCATCGCGCAGGCGTTTGTAGCGGCGCGTCACGACCTCGCGCATCGACGCAAAATCGTCCACGCCCGTCACCGTCCGCACAATGAACTTGCGGTATTCGCTCTTGTTCATCTTGCCGTCTTCCCAGACGACCATCGACGCCACCGTCTCCGCGCCCTGTATGTGCGAAATATCAAAACACTCAATGCGCTTGGGACTGTCCGGCAGCCCCAGCGCGTCCTGTAATGCTTCCTGGACGGCCCTGGCTTGCGGCTTCATCACTCGGAACCGCTGGTCAAAAGACTGTTTCGCATTCTGCGCCGCCAGATCGATGAGCGACCGCTTCTCTCCTCGTTGCGGGACCAATATCTCGACCTTGCTGCCGCGCTTTTCTGACAACAATTCTTCCAGCTCCGTGCGATCTTCAAAATCCACCGGAGCAAGAATGTCCCGCGGAACGTATTGCTGGTCGATGTAAACCTGCTTCATCAGCGCGGAGAAAAATTCTCCGGGAGAGAATGAAGTTGAACCTGACGAAGCTTGTGTGGCACCGCCGCCCTCGGCGGTGGACAATGACGAATCTGGACCACAGGCGCCCTCGCCTGTGCTGTTCGCAGCCGGGGGCGGCTGCGAACCACTTGTTTCTATGATTTCCTCCCCAGCGACCTCCGGAACCTTCCCAATCTCCGGGAGCTCTTCCCAGAAGAACTCTCGCCGGTCTAAAATCTTTCCTCCGCGCAGGTGAAACACATTCACGGCCAGCATGTCATTTTCGTAGTGATAGCCAAAGACGTCCTGATCATCGCCTTCAGCGGCTGCCATGCGCTGTTTTTCCTGGAGCTGCGCCACCGTTGAAAGCATGTCGCGATACCGCGCCGCCCGCTCGTACTCCTGTTGCACCGCGGCTTCTTCCATCCGCGCACGCAGTGATTTCGCCAAATCAGTCTGCCGGCCTTCCAATAAAAGCTGCACGTCATGCACCGCTTCCAGATACGCCTGTGGCGTTGTCAGGTCCTGCACGCACGGCCCCAAGCAGCGCTTGATGTAGTACTGCAAACACGGCCGCAGATGGAATCGCGAGAGGTCCACCTTGCAGGAAGGCACTAGAAAGCTGCGATGGATCAGGTCAACAATCCGGTAAGCCAGGTTCCCAGGAAAATACGGGCCGTAATAATTGCTGCCGTCCTTGCGCAGCCGACGCGTCACATACACGCGCGGAAATCGCTCGCCCAGCGTCAGCTTGATATATGGATAGGTTTTGTCGTCGCGCAGCAGGATATTGAAGCGCGGCTTCTTCTGCTTAATGAGGTTATTCTCAAGCGCCAGCGCTTCTTTGTTGTTGTCGACAACGATATATTCAACGTCTACCGCTTCGCGCAGCAGGCTTCCCGTTTTGGCATTGGCCTCGCCCACGCCTTCCTGAAAATACGACCGCACGCGGGCACGCAGGTTCTTAGCTTTGCCTACGTAAATGACCTCGCCTTCGGCATTTTTATATAGGTAAACTCCCGGCCGGAGCGGGATTGTCCGGATTTTCTCTGTCAGATCCATCGGGGGAAAGTTGAGGCTTACTACCTAGATTCTTCCTGTAAGGCCCCGGGTGCGTAAAAATTCTACTGTCAGGCACTCAGGCTGGCCACGGTAGCGCCTCTGGGAATCATTCAACCTGTTGATTATAAATCATTTACAATTAGCGCGTCTCCGGCGAGGCATTGGCATGCCAGTTGCTCTTGTCTAGGGTGACTTTATAGGCGGCAACACCCTGCGCCGCGTCGGGTCTTAAGGAGCTTTCCCCATGAATTTGAAATCAAGCCTTTTGGTTCTGCTGGCCGGCACATCGTTGATGATCGGCACTGGTTGCACAACAAAGAACTATGTCCGCAAGCAGACCCAGCCAATCGTCGATAAATCCAACGAACTTGATGCCAGAACCGCCAAGAACAACGCCGCGATCCATGATGTTGATAGCCGCGCAACCGCCGGCATCGCAGGCGCGAACACCAAGGCCGGTGAAGCCGACCAGAAGGCGTTGGACGCCCGCAATCGCGCAGACCAGGCCCAGACTCTGGCAACGCAGGCCAATACCCGCGCAGACGCCCTGGCTAACCAGGTCGCCAATCTGGATAACTATCGCCCCGTGGCTGAGACCTCAGTTCACTTCGCCTTCAACAAGGCTGATCTGACCGCCAAAGCCAAGACCGCTCTTGACCAGCTGCTGGCTGAAGTTCCCAACACCAAGGGTTACCTGGTGGTTGTGGAAGGCGACACTGACTCCGTGGGTTCGGCAAAATATAACTACAAGCTGAGCGAGAAACGCGCTGACTCCGTGGTGCAGTATCTCTCTTCCAAGAGCATTCCGGCGCACAAGATTTACCTCATCGGAATGGGCAAAGATAAATACGCCGCTCCCAACACCACTGCTGACGGCCGCGCCAAGAACCGCCGCGTTGACGTTCGCCTCATGACGAACGTTCTCGCTACTGAAACACCAAGCTCTGCGCAGAGTACCACTCCTAACCCGAGCCGGTAGTCTCTCCTCCCCCGGGACATTGCGCAGAAACAGAGGCCGCCAGATTTTTCTGGCGGCCTTTGGTTTTTTGTGGCCCTGCAAGATTCCTCCCGCCATTCGATCTTCCAATAGAATATGTATATGAACGCCCGCTCTCATATCGTTACCGCACTGCTGTTTTTAAGCACGTTGCTATTGCTGCTGCCTGCGCCGCACGCTCTCGCCCAGGATAGCCAGGACGATCAGCCTCATATCACGCCGCGCAACACGCCCACGCCAACTCCCACACCTACGCCGAAACCGGCAGCCAATCAGCCGCCGACGCAAAAGAAAGACCAATATGAGCGACCGCCCTTTCCCGGCGATGTCCAGCAGAAGCCCGGAGCTAACGAGCCCTCGCCCAAGCCCAGCGACGATAAGTATGAGCGCCCGCCATTCCCCGGCGATGCTCCTGGCACCAGCCCCACCGGTGGCAGCGTAAGCGGTGAAAGCTCCAGCAAGGACACACAAATTGACACCGACATCCACCCGGATAAAGATAAAGAAGAGCCCGCTGCACCCGCCGAGGATGAAACAGTCCTGAGGCCGTGGGACCCGCACAAGGCCGCCAAGGACGTTGAAGTCGGCCAGTATTACCTTAAGCTCAAGAATTACCGCGCCGCTCTGGAGCGCTTTAATCACGCGCTTACATACAAGCCGAATGACGCTGAAGCCATTCTGGGTCTGGCCATCACCCAGGAAAAGCTCGATCTGCTCTCTCTGTCCGCCCAGAACTATCGCAAATACCTTGAGATCCTGCCGAACGGGCCCAAGTCAAAAGACGCAGAAGAAGGCTTGAAGCGCGTTGCGCCACAGGCTGCCGAGCGGGCTCCGTCAAACGTCAGCGCCAATCCGGCGCAGCTCGCGGCGCACGATATCGATGTCGGCGAAACCTATCTTTCCGGCAATAACTTTGACAGCGCTCGTGAGCGCTTTGAAGAAGCTCTTCGCCTCACCCCGGACAATCCTCTGATCTGGTTCCGGCTTGCTCAATCGCTGCAGGGCATGCAGCGGCTAGACCCGGCGCGGCTCTATTACAAGAAATATCTTGAGGCCCAGCCCAAAGGAAAGTTTGCAAAGAACGCCAAAAAAGCAATTTCGCAGATCGACTGGGTATTAGGTAAGTAGCTATTCTTTCCGCAGAAACACTCCGGAACTGGCGTCCACCAGCACGGTAAGTTTGCCGGTCGATTCGCTGCCACCGTAGATTACGTGCCAGCGCAGCTGGCTTGACTGCCCATCAAAGTCCAGCAGGTATCCCACATTCGTCTTGGGATCTTTCTCCAGCACCTTCTTGCCGCCGTGTTCCTGCGCCACTTCAAAGGCCTTGTCCGTATCCACTTTCAGGAAATTCAGGTCAAATGGGCGCGCCAACCTGTTCGCCGGATTATAAGTATCTTCCACGCCATGATTCACGCCTTTGGGCGTGTCTTCCGTCGCCACGCCGGACCATGTAAAGGGCTCTGACTTCTGCCGCCCCGGTGACGCAAACTGCGCGCGCCAGAAATTCGCCTTGCCGTCTTGCCCGTTGCTGCCTTTCAGGTTGGTCGATTCCATCCGCACCGGCAGCGCGTCGCCCGACCATCCTCGCGCCGGCGCCAGCATTTTCTGCAGCGCAAAGCGTCCTGTTTCTGTCTGCACGGTCGCCTGCCCCGTGTTGCCGGCCGGGGCCTTGGTTGGCTCGGAATCGCAGCCCAGGCACAGTGCCGCCAGGGCCAGAAAGGTGGTTAAACCAATTTTTTTGATCAATGTCATTGTTTGTCTGAGCTAATCAGTCACTACATTCTAGACGGAGCAGCCGCGGGAATGGATGTACGAAGGTGCATGTATCCGGAGAGTATCTGGATTGTTAATCAGCCGCTCGATTCGGGCCTTGCGCTGTTATTCGCTGGACATTCCTGCCTTGCGGGCCTGTTCCTGCAGGGCTTCCAGCTTTTGCTGCGCGGCATCCAGAGCCTGCTTTTTGCCGTTGATCTCGTCCTGCTCTTTGCGCGTATCCTCGGCGAACTTCGTCTGGTCGCGCAACATGGTTCCTGCGTCGCCATAAAACGCCGCTGCCCTCAGGCGCGCTTCACGCTGCGCGATGTCCAGCTCCCGCTGTAGCGTGGCGATCTCTTTTTTCTCGTCATCAATCTGCTTCTTCAGGTCGTCGCTCTTCTGCTTCTGCGCATCCGCGGTATCTTTCTTCGCGTCCTTCTGGTCTGCGTCTTTCGCTTCAGCGCTCTTGTCTTCGGATTTGCGGGCCGCATCGGCCTCGCTTCCGGCAGAAGGCGCTGAACTGTGCGGCATGCTGTCGTCATCCAGTTTTACCGTGCTCGAACTGGTGTGCTTCTTCGCGCGATTCGCGCGGGCTACATCCCCAAGCGATTGTTGTCCATACGCTGCGGCGCCGAACAGACACACTACAAATATCAATAAAAGCTTTTTCATAAAAAGACCTTTGAATCGTTCTTCCCTATTATTCTACAGCTCCAGCTCAAACGATTCTCCTGCTTTCCCTGGCCGGAAACGATAGGGTAAACGCCGTACACGACTTTAGTTTGTGTCGCTTCGCCTCCCCAAGCTTTGAACTGCAAGAATCTTAGTGGAGCTTTCCCAGCCCTGAGACATTCACATACCATTGCACCAGCACCGTCCCCCAGAAGCCCGCAAGCAGCGCCGCCGTCCCCAGAAAGACGCCAAAAGGAATTTCAAAGTTCCTGTAGATCAGGATTGCTGAGCTCCACGCCCGGCTGCGTGACACGCTGCCCGCTTCATCGCGATGCGTCCTGCGCCGCCGCAATAGTCGCTTCAGCCATACCCACAGGATCAGGAACACGCCAAAAAAACTGCCGATCAGCGATCCCAGCAGCAGCACCAGCAGCGTCAGTTTCACGCCCACAAACGCGCCGATCAGCGCCATCAGCTTCACGTCGCCGCGGCCCATGCCTTCCACGCCGCGCACCGCTTCATACAGCAGCGCCACGCCCCATATAAATGCCGATCCCAGCACCGCGCCGGCAATCGAGTTGATCAACGAAAGCACTCGCCAGCTATCGACTGCCGGAAGAAAGTAGTGCGCCGGCCCTTCCAGCGGCACCAGCAGGCTGAACGCCACGCCCGCCACCATTCCCGGCTTCGTCAATAGGTCCGGAAGAAGCTTGGTTTCAGCGTCAGTAAAAATCAGCCCAATCAGCAGGAAACAGAGTACGCACATTTTTGCCGCAACCAGCAGTTCGTTTGGCCTCACGTCGAGCGCCCACTGTTGGTAAATCAAGCGAACCATTGACGGCGCACTTAGGTAAGAAAGCACAAAGAGCGCTCCGGTAAGCAGCTCCACACCCACATAACGCGCTGAAATGGGAGCTTTGCATTTGCGGCATTTGCCGCCCAGAATCAGCCAGCTCAGAACCGGAATGTTGTCATATCCGGCAATCGGCGCTTCACATGCCGGACACGCCGACCGAGGGCTCACCACAGAAATCTCACGCGGCATGCGATAGATGCAGACATTCAAAAAGCTGCCAAAGACCAGCCCAAACAGAAAAAACGCTGCGGCAAGAAAATACACGCTTCCGGCTGGATCAAGAATATTCAGGGGCTCGCTCCGCTCCGTTGGGACTTGAGGGAGATTATATGGAAGATTTTGTAATTGGGTAGGTGACAGAAGTTGGACAGTCGGTAATTGGCAATTTGAGGGATGAGACCGGCTTGTGTTCCTAAAAACACCATTACCAAAATTTATTTACTTGAAAAATTGCTCGAATTTTGGGACAGCATCGTATCTGACAAATTCGTATATATGGCGCAGCCCTTCCCAATCGACGGTGAAATCGGACAGCGCATCGCTGGTATTGATTGGGTCGCCAAACTCGATTCCAGTACATTCAACATCAAACTTAACTTTGTCCTTCTCGGCGAGCGGTATAGCTATTTCTGTCGTGTGGTTAATTTCATCGTCCCGCCTTCCGTACGTCATGCTCACATCATGAACAGCAAGAGCAAAGTTGATCGAGCTGATGGGAACGACTTGATGTTTATCAAGATTCGCAAGTTTATTGATTCGCCACAGAGGATGGAGTTTGATCATTGGCTGACTCGTATAAGGCTGAAGAGATTCGATGATCTTGAGCGCATCCGGAGGGATGTTAGAAATCTTTTCCTTAAAACTCTTATTACTGGGGAGAGGGCACTCGGATTCGATTGGGAAAGCAGTCAGTCTATTCGGTTTATCAGTAGTGAGCAGAGCTAGTTGCCATGCGAGATTATCTAATCCAGAGCGGATCGCGTGTGCAAACTCTCCAATGAGGACCCCGAGAATATCAGGCGTGATGTGTTGTTTCACACAAAGGATATGCCAGTTCTGTGGAAGATAGTCATATCGCGTAATGGTATAGGGTTTGCCTTGGATGAAACGGTCAATTTCCACCTTCAAATTATTGAGGTGTTCATAGGCTCGACCAAGTTTCATTTGTGTATAAACCAACCCTACTCGCAAAGGCATAGCAAGATGGTTAGCAGGCCGTTTACTCGAGCTAGCGATAATTAATTACCAGATTTTCCTCAGTGTTCATCCGGAATCCGCAGTATATGTCCCGCCAGTGCCGGCAATTTCGGATTCACGGGCGGCAGGTCTCCGGTCCAGTTGATCTGCTTGCGATTGGCCAGGCGCATCTCCGGATCCAGCGGTTTCCATCCCGCGCCATTCTGCTCGCGGATGGCCATGTTAAAGCCCATCTGGTTCGGATCGTGCTCGGCCTCGCTCCACTCATGCAATGAGGCTTCAAGGTCCTCCGCAATCGCCTCATGCGGTAGCAGGCATAGCACCCAGGGATTGCGCGTGTTTTGCGCATACGCGCCATTGCTCACGCCCGGCACGGCGTTGATTACTTTTGCTCCGTGTTCTTTAGCGACCTTTACCGTTTCGTCCCGTGAGCCGTGGTCCACTACAATCACCTCATCGCAGGGACGCAATGAATCCAGCGCGCGCCCCAGAGAACGGGCGTTGTCACACGTGTGGATCAAGGCGCTAATTTTGGTCTTTGCCATTTGAGTGTTTTACCTTCAGGATCGTGCCGTTCACAGATTAGATGCCGAATTCGCATCCAGCGGGTCTGGAAATCTCAGCCCGGGATAGCTTGGGCGATTGTTTAAAGCGGTTTCAGTATTAGCGTAGTCTTTCTCAATTCGTCATCCCGACGGGCTGTGAAGCGAAGCGAGCGCGCGTTTTCTTCAGCGTGCGAGCAGGACGGAGGGACCTTGTGCTTCTTCTCGATGGACCACGGTATTCATAACCGCTACGGCATTGGGTGCGGGCGACAATAAAAATAAAACGCCGCCACGAATGGCGGCGTTCATCCCGAGATAAACTAAGTTACTGATTCATCGCTGACCGGCTTGCTCCCGGCGTTACGGTGATCGGTCCCTGCAACTGGAAGGCAATCACCGCTTCCGGCTTCAGGATAATCTGCTGTCCCTTGGTGGCTGCAGAAACGCCTGTTCCCGCGCCTGCGCCTGCGGCTGCGCCAATGGCTGCGCCTTTACCGCCGCCAAAGATTCCGCCCAGCACCGCGCCCACGGCTGCGCCGCCGCCAACCTTTGCAGCCGTTGACTTGCCGCGGCCATTGCCGGACTTCGTCCACTGGCTGGTCTGCAGGCTGTAGGTCCTGCCGTTCATCGTCAGCTTGGTGAGTTCCAGCGTCAGCACAGATTGTCCCGCGAACCTTCCTGCCGACTTCACTTCCACCACGCGGCCTTCAACATCTGCCGTGGTGGGAATGGCCGTCTCTTCGCCCACCGTTACCGGCGCTGAGATCGATCCATGAAACACATCGCCAACCTGCGCTTTTTCTGAATCCACTTCATCATTCAGGCGAATGCTGAGCTGAGTTCCAGATGGCACAGTAACTTTCTGCGGCGCAGGCACCGGCGTTGGGGCCGGCGGAGCAGTCGATTGTGAAGAGTCATAGCTGCTGCCGCTGGCGTTTCCATTGCTGCTGCTTGAGGGAACCGTGGTACGCAACCCGGTATCGCCGCCACTGTTGCTGGCTGACCTGCTCGGAGTCGAACGTGAACTGCGATAGCGCGTGCTGGGTGAAGGACGCCGCTCTTCCCTCATCGGAGGCGGAGGATTATTGCTCGCCTGCTCTTGCGGCTGCTCGTTTTGGTTCGCCGCAGAAGCCGGCGCCACTTCCAGATTATTTACCACTGTCTTCACGCCTTCAATCTGCGCCGCATCATTGGCGGCCGCATTGCGCGCGGCATCCGTGGCCACGGTGCCGGTAAGCGTTACCGTGCCGTTATTCGCGTTGATGTTGAGTTGCTTGTCCGGGATACTGCTGTCCCCGTTAATCTTGTTCTGCACATCGGAGGCGACCTGCGCGTCCGTGCGGCTGCCTATGCGCGAACAGCTTGCTGCCAGCAGCGCCATGGCAATCAGGACCACCGAAAGATTTCTCTTCATGACCTTTAACTCCTCTAAATGTGGTGGCGTATATCTGGTTAGATGCAGAGCAGCTCAATTCGACTGTACTGCACTGTAAAATTTTGTAAATCAATCACTTACAGCCATACGCCAGAGCAGACTTCACTCGCCCAGAGGTCCAGATCTGCTATCCCTATTCTAACCCCGCTCCCAGCCCAGAGTCGCTGAATTCAGCCCTAGGGGTACCCGGTAAATCAGCTTAATTCCTGGTTACAGCCGGGCTGCGTCCGCACCCTTTGAACCCGCGTGGATTCACCCCAAAAATGCGCTTCATCGGCTCGATGTCACACGTTGAGCCCTCTTGCAGCATGCGTAATTGGTCTACCGTCACAGGAGGATTTTTCAGCAGTTTCTGCGCGACTCCAGCCCCCGCCATCATCAGCGGCATGGGGATATGCACCGCCGGCTTCCGCACGCCCGCACACCTCGCGATCTCCGCCAGCACCTCGTTGAGCGTCAACTCGTCAGCCCCGCCCAGATCGATTGTCTGGTTTGTCGCGGCTTCGTAGGTCAGCGCACGCGCAAAGCAGGTCGTTACGTCTTCAACTGCAATCGGCCTGAATTTTGGTGTGCCGTCGCCCGGCACCGGACGAAACAGCGGGGCCGAGCGCATCGTCTCCATCATCTGCGTCACAAAACCGTCGCCCTGGCCAAAGATCAGAGAAGGCCGCAGGATGCAAAACGGAATTCCGCTCTGCCGGACTTCTTCTTCGCCCTTCCACTTTGTCGTCTGGTAGGGGGCTACGCCGTCGGCACGCACTCCCAATGCCGACATCTGCACAAAGCGCTTGATGCCCGTCCGCTTGGCCGCCTCCACCACATTGCGCGTCCCCAGATAGTGCACGCGCTCAAAAGTATTCGTTCCCTTCTCCACGATGATCCCCACCAGATGGATCACCGCAGCGCAGCCTTGCATCCCTTCGTCCAGCTTTGTGCCTTCGACGATGTCGCCGTGGACCCACTCGAAATCATCTTTGCGTCCGAGATGTTGCGTGTGGGATACCAGCCGTGCCTTTTGTCCCGGCAATCCCCGCAGCGCCGCTCGCACGGCATGGCCTTCCATCAGCAATCGCTCCAGCATGTGCTTGCCGACAAAGCCAGTCGCGCCGGTGAGGAAAACTTTCATAGAAGAATTCTAAACGTCCGGCGATGCAAGTTGCTTTTGTGAGAAATAGCCATTGAATCGGCGACGGCGTGAAACCTCTGTCATGCTGAGCGCCGCTCGAGCTGAGCCGCGCGATGCGAGAGCAAGTCGAAGCACCCCGAGAATGTTCATTCACATCATGCAGCGTCAGGGAGTTCTCTCGACAAATGCTTCTCTGCCTTAGAATTCGCTGCGAAACACCTACCGTCCCACACGCGCTCAATTTGGACGGATCATCAGGATGAGCGATCGACAAAGTCTCGGCCCTGGCCATCTTGTGGCCGGAGCATGCGATCAACCCGGCAAACACCATAACATCCAGCGCATGATCTTCTTCATAAGCCTTGATCCTTACCCAGAGCCAATATGGAACTCGAGTTTACGCCTATGGCTCTTCACCAGTGGCCCAATCGCCTCTCAATATGATAAAAATTCGGTTCCCTTTATGTCCCTGCGAATAGCGCGTGGCGTTTATAACCCGGAGAAAGAGCGCTTCCACTTTTACATCTCTTTCAAGCCAACGCTCGATCCTACTGACGACGAGCGCGAAGTTGAGGGCAGCCACTCCGTGGATGTTGCCATTTCCGTCACGGAAACCGGCGAACTAGCCGACGTGGCCTTCAGCCTGCCTGAGCCCTGTCGCAGCCGCCGGTCTCTGGAATACCTCAACCGCACTGACTCCGCCACGCTGATTGAAGAAAGGGTCTTTATCACCGTCCCCGGCCTGAACGGCGATTCTGTCCTGCAGGGCAAAGGAACTCTGGAACTGGATGGCGCAGGCAGGATCATGGGCTTGGATATCCACTAACCGATGTTCCGTCGCGCCAGATCACAGTAAGGCCTTCTCTTAGATTTTTTCGTCAAACCAGAGTCTCTGCTTTGGCAAATCCAGAGTCTCTGCCTTACATCTCCACTCTCACTCGCCCCAGAAATAATGTGCCCCTTAGTTCCCTCTAATACCGCGCTGTTCGTCCCGGTATATCTCTCTCTTTACAATGTCTTAACCTTCAAAACCCATCTAAATCCAGCTACTCTGCTTGGTTTTGTGTCGGGTAAGGCTCTCACAGGCCCTAAGCGTCCTCACCGATTTCTTGCCACGCCCGTTTGCCGCATAGTGCTCGCCATGATGAATCGATCAAAGAGAACCTCCATCGCAGGTAAGTTGTCCATGGCGCTGGCGCTGTTTATCGGCGTGACCGCATTCGCTCAAGTTCCCCGCTCGAAACACGTGTACATTGTGGCGGAAGAAAACCGCAGTTATGAACACATCGTTGGCAGCGCTTCCATGCCCTATCTGAACAGCCTGATCAATAAGGGCGGATTGGCGACCCAGTTTTATGCCAACCAGCACGGTTCACTGGAGAACTATTTCTGGGTAACTGCCGGCCAGAAAATTACCGACAATAACAGCACCACTGCCGTCTTCAACGTCGACAACATTGAGCGCCACCTGCTGACCAACGGCATGACGTTTAAATCTTACGCGCAGTCTCTGCCTTATGCCGGGTACACCGGTCTCTTTTACAACGCTTATATGAAGCGTCACGCGCCACTGCCGTATTTCACTGACATGGCCAATAGCAGCCTGATCAAGAACCACGATTCCGCAGCCCAGATGGCGACCGACATTGCCAATGGCACGCTGCCGAATTTTGCCTTCATCACGCCGGACGGCGACCATGACATGCACAACTGCGGCACGAATCTGGGCGCCTGCCTTTGGACAGCCGACCAGTGGCTCAAGTCCAACATCGGGCCGCTGCTTGCCACCGCGCCTTTCCAGCCGGGCGGCGACGGAGTGCTTATCATCTGGGCGGATGAAGCAGACCTGAGCACCGATAATCGCTGCAGCGCAACGGTGTTGACCGGCTGCGGCGGACACATCGTTGTCGCCATGATCGGCCCGCAAATAAAAGCCGGGTATAAGTCCGTAACCACCTACCATCATCCAAGCGTTCTGCGCACCATGCTGGAAGCCCTCGGAACCACTGCAAATTTCCCGGCTGCGGCCAATACCGCGCCGGACATGCGTGAATTCTTCAAGAGCAACACTGGGACGGCATCTGCAGGTTTAGTCCAGATTTCTTCCCCCACAAGCAGCACTGTCACCGGACCCAGCGTAAGCCTGGCGGCAAGCGCTACGGCAAGCAATCCCATCACCTTCATGCGGATTTATGTTGATAACGTTAGCGTCGCTTCCGCCTCTACCAGCAAGATTGGCGCCACTGTGAGCATGTCCAAGGCGACTCACTCCGTTGTCTTCCAGGCATGGGACAGCAAAGGCAACGTTTACAAAGCAGCAAGAACAATTACCGTGCAATAGCTTCCCGTCGAGGCAAGTGCACGCCGCCAGGGACCACCAGGCAGCAAAGGATGCAACCGGATTTCCTTTGTGCGCCACGTGTCCCTGGTTTTTTTATTTTCAGCACCGGCAAGCTAAAATCATCCACGATGGTCCATTCCCAGCTCTCCGGTTTTGTTCTTGCGGGTGGCAAAAGCACGCGCATGGGCCAGGACAAAGCTTCAGTCACCCTGAACGGTCTCACTCTGCTGGAACATGCGCTGGCGGTCTTGCGCGAAGTCTGCCGTGACGTTGCCATCCTCGGCAAACGCGAGTTATACGGCTCTCTAGGGCCGGTCTATGAAGACATATTTCCCGGATGCGGGCCGCTCGGCGGGATCCATGCGGCGCTTTCGAACTCGCAAACACCGCTCAATCTCATCATCGCCGTGGACACGCCTTTTCTCGCGCCGGAATTTCTCTTGTACCTGGCAGACAGGGCCATCAATTCCAACGCTATCGTCACCACGCCCGAAATTAACGACTACACACAGCCGCTGTGCACCGTTTACTCGCTCGACTTTCGTCCCATCGCGGAGCAGGCGCTACGGCAAGGCAATTACAAGATCGTGCCCCTGTTTCCTAAAGACCGAACACTCGTCATCAAAGAAGCTGAGCTGCGCCAGTTTGCCTTCGCCGCCGATATGTTTGAAAATCTAAACACGCCTGAGGACCTGGCCCGCGCGCGGCGCCGCTTCTCCGGTCAGGACACATGAGCCATCCTCCCCAAAACCCGAATGCGGAGCAGAAGCCGTACGTCGAGTTCCAGCACGTGTACAAGGCATTCGGCGATAACCACGTCCTGCAGGACGTCAGCTTTCAGGTCTTTCCCGGCGAAACGCTGTGCATTCTGGGCCGCAGCGGTGTGGGCAAATCCGTTTCACTCCATCACATCATGGGTTTTCTCAAGCCTGACGCCGGCCGCGTGATCGTCGCCTTTGAGGACATCACTGAAGCCACGGAAGCGCAGCTTGAGCGTATCCGCAAGAAAGTGACGATGGTTTTCCAGAACGGCGCGCTGTTCGATTCGCTTACCGTCGGCGAGAACGTCGCATTCCCGTTGCGCGAACGCCATGATCTGGACGAACAGCAGATTTACCAGATTGTTGACGGCCTGCTGGACATGGTGGGCGTAAAAGCCATGCGCGATCTTCTGCCCTCCGACCTTTCCACCGGGATGAAGCGTAGCGTCGCCATTGCCCGCGCGCTTTCCGCGCAGCCGGAATGCATTCTTTATGACGAGCCCACCACCATGGTCGATCCACTGATGGCGCAGCTCCTGGGCGACCTCATCCAGAAACTGAAGCACCAGCTCAAGCTCACCAGCATCGTCGTAACGCATGACATGCGTCTGGCCAAGAAGCTGGCGGACCGCATTGTGTTTCTGCATGAAGCTCGCGCTATCTTTGTTGGATCGGTGCATGAGATGGAGCGCGCCCCGGAAGAAGTGGTGCAGGAATTTCTGAAGCTGGATGAACTGATCGTGCCCGGACGGGACGATGGGTACCAGGCGTATACCTGATTTTCAATCCCGACCCTGAGCTTGCCGAAGGGGAGGGAGCCCTGCCGCAACTAGAAACTGAAAGGTCTGGAAACTGAAGAGTATCCTTCGCTCCTCTCGGGATAAATGAAACTCCCTCCGCTTCCTCCTTTCCTCCGTGTTCCAAGGTTTACCGATCCCGTTAAGCTCTCACTCCACGCTTCTCCAGTACCGCCAGCAAGCTATTCTTCGCGTGGCTGCTCAACCTGCCGCTCCGCAACACATCCTTGATCAGATTAATCGGCAGTTCGGCGGCCAGATGGATCAACCTTCCTGAAGGCGTGTTCCTGTTTCCCAGCAGCGCGGCCTTCACGTCATTGCGATAGGACCATTTCTGGTGGCGTGAAACAGCAGGCGCCAGCAGTTCTGTCCCGTGCTCGGCTTTCAATACCTTCACAATTGAAACTTCCGTCATCTGTGGATTGGCCAGCGCCGCCTGCATGATGCGCTCTTCCTTATCCAGCAGCAGCGCGGCTGCCACGCGGCCTGAGCTGCGCCGCGCCAGCGTTGCCCGCTCGCCAGATGAGATGCTGGCAAGCTTGCTGATGAGCACTTCTTCAGCCACGCGCTTCACATCCGGCTGGACTGAGGGCAGCAGCGCGACTTGCATGAGCTCAAACGTATAAAGATGGCGGATAGTCGGCACGGAAACATGCCGCGCTGTTCGCGGATGGATCACCACCGCCATGCGCACTTTCCGTTGTCGCATGAGCGAGCCGTTCTTGCTGAGCGCTTCCAGAGCTTCTCGCGGCAAGTCGCGATGGTTCAGTAGCGCCAGCGCCAGGTCTTCTGTCAGGCGCGCGTCGGCGGCCACGGCAATCAGAATCTCCGGAGCAGAATCATGCACCAACCGGTCCAGATCAGCATCCGCGGGCAGGATTATTTTCTTGTGTTCAGTGCGGACGCGTGGCGGTTCAGGCTGCTCCGGCGCCTCCTGCAAGCCTTCATTCTCATGAGAAGTCCACTCGCTCATCGTCTCACTCCGCGTTGAGCGGCAATCTCCAGCGCACCCAGCACCGGACGCACAAACGCAAAACTCACTGCAGCTTGCGGCTGCTCCGCTTTCATGGCTTCCTTAAATGCCTGCCGCACCAGTGGCGATCCCTGAAGCACGCCGCCTGCCAGCGCCACCGGTACCACGCCTCCATCAGGCCACAGCCGGTTAATGACCGCACTCGCCAATCCCGCAAGGGCCTTCCCCGCTCGATCAGTAATTGTGCGCGCGCTGGCGTCGCCTTGCTCGGCTGCGTTCACTACGGGTCCAGCCAACTCGGGAAATCTTGGTTCGGAAGAGTTTGCCAACCGGATTACCTCTTCCGGCGCAACCTTCCAGCAATCGGCAATTGTGGCCAGCAGGCCGTTGCTCTTGCCGAAATCAAAGGCATGCAGCGCGGCGGTCACGGCTTCCCTGCCTACCCAGAACGCTGATCCCTCGTCTGAGACGTTTGGTCCCCAGCCCCCGGCACGCGCGGTTTCTCCGTTCTGATTGCGCCCAAAAGCAATGGACCCCGTACCGGAAATCACCAGTACGCCCGGTGACGTGCCAAACGCTGCGCGGTGAGCAATCACGTGGTCGCCCGCAACGTAGATTGTGGAGTCTGGCATCAGTTCACGGATGGTCTGCTGCGCCCAGTGGACGGCTTCTGCCAGAGATGCCCCGGCCATCCCGATGCATACATGCTGAATCTTGGCCGCGTCCACATGCGCGGTCTCCGTTGCCTGACGAATCACTGTTTGCAGGTTTTCCCGGCCGCGTTCCTTGCCCACGCGAGCCAGTTTGCAGCTTGCACCCGTAGCCTGGCCCAGCAGCTCCGCGCCGTTGCTCACGGCGCAGTCTGTCTTGGTGCCTCCGGCGTCAATACCCAGGTACAGTGGCATGATTGAACTTTAATTCATCTTCCCACAACTTTTACTTTTGCTTTGAGGCATTTTTCCCGAATAATGGCTTGGCAGACAAAACCTATTCATGCGACTGCAAATTATTGATCTGGCTATTATCGCCGTTTATCTCATCAGTATTACTTTTTTTGGACTAAGGTTTCGCAAGTCCCAGCGGTCACTGCGTGATTATTTTCTGGCCGACCGCAACATTCCCTGGTGGGCCATTGCTCTCTCCATCGTCGGCGCTGAAACAAGCACGCTCACAGTTATCGGCACACCGGGAATTGCCTATGGCGGCAACTTCGGCTTTCTCCAGCTTGTCTTTGGCTACCTTCTTGGCCGCATCGTCGTCAGCGCAATTTTTATCCCGCAATATTTTCGCGGTGAAATGTTTACCGCCTACCAACTTATTGATCGCCGCTTTGGAAAAGAGCTGCATCGCATCACCGCCGCAGTTTTTCTCGTCACGCGCGCCGCTGCGGAAGGCGTGCGCGTGTGGGCCGTCGCTATCGTAATCAGCATTGCGCTTGGAACGGGAGGCGTTACTTCAGTCGCCATCGTCATGGGGCTCACACTTATTTATACCTTTGAAGGCGGCATGGCTGCCGTTATCTGGACGGACGTGGTCCAACTCGCCATCTATATTGGCGGTACGATTATTGGTTTTATCACGCTGCTGCATCTGGTGCCCGGCGGTTGGCCATCGATCCATGCCATTGCCGCTGGCGCAGGCAAGCTGCAGGTGTTCGATTTCTCTCTGAACTTCTTCAAGACTTACACATTCTGGGCCGGCCTGATCGGCGGCATGTTCCTGAATACAGCTACGCATGGAACAGATCAACTCATGGTCCAGCGCCTGCTCGTCGCGCGCAACCAGCGCGATTCCCGCACAGCCCTGCTCTTCAGTGGCGGCGTGATCCTGATTCAGTTCACACTCTTTCTGCTGGTCGGAGCAGGGCTGTGGGTTTTCTACCGCCAATTTCCGCCCACCGGCCATTTCGCCACCAATGACTACGTTTTTCCCACGTTCATTGTGGAGCACATGCCTCGCGGCATTGCCGGATTGCTGATTGCCGCCATCCTCGCCGCGGCCATGTCGAACTTGAGCGCCGCCTTGAACTCGCTCTCTTCCACCACCATGATCGACTTTTACCTGCGCCGCCGGCCTGAAACGTCAGACAGCAAGCGTCTCGGACTTTCACGCATAGCAACTGTAGTCTGGGGCGTTGCGCTCTTCGGACTCGCTTTGGCCTCGCGCTATGGCGGCAACGTGCTGGAAAAAGGCCTCACGATCGCTTCACTGGCTTATGGTGGTTTGCTCGGCGTCTTTCTGCTTGGACTGCTCACCCGTCGCGCCAAACAGAACGGCGCGATTGTTGGTATGCTCTGCGGATTGGTCCTGAACATTTATATCTGGGGATGGACCCACATCGCCTGGACCTGGTACGTAACGTTTGGTTCGATCACGACGTTTGTTGTGGGATACCTCGCCAGTCTCACGACTTCGTCTTCAGAACAGGCGCAAAGCGCGGCCCCGGACTCGAACCGATAAGCGACAAATTCTATTGTTGACCAATCGCGACCGATGCGAGACTATCGCGCAGCCACAATTTGTTACCTGCTCATGAAGATTATTCTTAATTCCTTTATCTCAGCTATCTTGTTTTTGATCATGGCTGAAGCCAAAGAACCGCGCGCCCTCTTCTCTTCCACCCAAATGATCGTAGTCACCACAGAAAGCTGGGATTCACCGCAAGGAACGCTTCGACGCTATGAACGCGAGCGTTCTGGAAACCCATGGCATGCCGTGGGCGGGCCCATCGCTGTAATGATCGGCAAGAGCGGGCTTGGCTGGGGAACAGGACTACTGGCTCCGCCGCGAGAAGCAAGCGATCCCGTAAAGAAAGAAGGCGACGGCAAAGCGCCCGCGGGCGTATTTCGCCTGAGCAAGACATTTGGTTACGCCGCGCAGGCGCAGCCCGGATGGAAGATGCCGTATATCAGCCTCACGCCCACCATTGAATGCGTAGATGACGAAAAATCAAAGTTCTATAACACGCTTGTGGACACCAGCACGATCGCGCCCGACTGGGGCAGCCACGAGAAGGAAAAGATGCGCCGCTCAGACGATCTTTATCGCTGGGGCATACTGGTGGGCCACAACGCTGATCCTCCAGTGCCGGGAGGCGGATCGTGTATCTTCATGCATATATGGCGTGGCCCCGCGCAGCCCACGGTAGGCTGCACAGCCATGCCGCAGGCTGATCTGGAAATGCTGCTGGGCTGGCTTGACCCTGAGCGGAAGCCGCTGCTGGTGCAACTGCCGGTGGCCCAATACCAGAAGTTGCGTCATCACTGGAATCTTCCGGCAGTAGAGAACGCGGCAGGCGACACTACAATGCAAAGTGGACCAAAATCGGTTGGCAAAGACTAACGAGGCATTCATGGCGACTTCAACCTCGGCTGCGGACGCGCAAAGGCCGGAGCTTGTACGTGAATTAAACGCCTGGCACTCTACAGCTATTGTCGTCGGCACCATCATCGGCAGCGGAATCTTTCTTGTTCCGGCGGAGATGATGCAGGCCGTCGGCTCGGCGCGTCTGGTTTATCTCGCATGGATCGTCGGCGGCCTGCTTTCTTTTTTTGGTGCGCTCACGTATGCGGAACTTGGCGCCGTTCGTCCCTGGGCCGGCGGCGAATACGTTTATATCCGCGACGCTTACGGGCCCCTGCCATCATTTCTGTATGCATGGACGTGGTTCCTCATCGCCAAGCCCGCGTCGATCGCCAGCGTAACCAGCGGACTGGTGCGCGTGCTCGGAAATTTTTCCGCATTCAGCTTCCTCCCGCATCCAATATTCGCTCTGCAAGGTGGTTACCAGCTTACCTATGGACACTTGCTCGCCATCGCCGCCACCATCTTGATCTCTGCCTTGAATTATCTTGGCGTACGCAAAGCCGGCAACTTTCAACTGGTAATGACCACGCTGAAAATTGTAATGATCGTTGTGATCATTGCCGCAGGCTTCAGCGCCACCAGCGGAAGCTGGAGCAACTTCGGCACTACGTTTTTGGGCGCTAAAGGCGGCATGGCGGGATTTATGGCAGCTTTGGTCGCGGCGCTCTGGGCCTATGACGGCTGGAATGATCTCAACATGGTCAGCGGTGAGATCCGCAATCCTGAGCGCAGCATTCCCGTGGCGTTGATCGCCGGCGTGGCGATAGTGGCCGTGCTTTATATCGGAGTAAACGCGGCGGTGCAGTTTGTAATGCCGGCATCGGCTGTAGCTGCATCTCCTGTACCTGCTTCATCCGCAACCCAGATCGCAATCGGTCATCTGGGCGCGCTGCTGGTCTCGGCCGGGATGGCGCTCTCCATGTTCGTGACGCTCAATGGAACCATCATGAGCGGTGGACGCATTCCCTTTGCCGTGGCCCGCGACGGCTATTTCTTCAAGGCACTGGCTGAAGTCCATCCCCGCTTTCATACTCCCTCACTGGCTCTCATCGTCCAGTGCGTGATGGCTATTGCACTGCAGCTCGGCGGCGGATCGTTCCGTGATTTCCTTGAACTGGCGATTTTCTCCGAGTGGCTCTTTTACATGATCGCCGCCAGCACCATTTTTGTGTTCCGCCAGCGCGAGCCCAATACACCACGTCCCTACAGTACCTGGGGATATCCCGTAGTCCCGGCGTTGTTCGTCGTGGCTGCAGCCGTGCTGCTCTACTTCACGTTCATTGACAAGCTGCATCATTCGCTGTTCGGAACAATCGTGATGACCCTGGTGATGCTGGCGGGCGTGCCGGTGTTCTGGTATTTTGCGAAGCAGAAAAGGCAGAAGGAATCAGCACTGTGAGCAGTGTAGGCACGGACACTCGGCACACGCCCCCAGCTTCTCAAGCTGTCTGTGGCGACTGCGGCGCGCCTCTTTACGGGCGATTTTGTTCCCAATGCGGTGAACAGGCCGTTGACCGGCATTCCCTTACCTTGTCGCACTTCCTGAAGCACAACGTCCTGCACGAGTTGAGCCACGTGGACGGCAAGATTTTTCGTACCTTTCGATATCTGGTCTTTCGTCCCGGCTTTCTCTCCGCTGAGTATTTTGCCGGACGACGGCGCAGATACGTCAATCCCGTTCGTCTGCTGCTCACCTGCCTGCTGGTTCTTGCCCTGCTGCCCCGGACCGGCTCCATGACCATGTCACTAGGCAAGCTGAAGCTTAACCTGCTTCCCCCCGGTCCCCCTTCATCGGAGACAATCGACGAGACCATCGCAAAGCTGGATGTTTTTGGGATTCTGAATCGTTTGATGGAAAAGAAGTCGCGCTCCAAAGACCTGAAGACGCCGGCCGCGGTAGAGAAGTTCAATCACGAACTGAAAACGTACGCCACCGCACTCTCTTTCTGTAATGTACTGCTGCTCTCAGGATTTCTGGCCATTCTTTACCGCAGGCGCAGGTCGCTCTACGTGGAACATCTGGTGTTCAGCCTTCATCTGGCATCTTTTGTGCTTTTGTTCAGCATACTTCCCACGCCATTGTTTTGGACTCTTGTTGTGCTGATCAAGGGGTCTGCTCTAAAAATCGCGGCGGGGATACTCGCGTTCCTGCTCTTGTCGGTCGAGGTGATCTATCTGTACAAAGCCCTTCTTCGCTTCTACCGGCCTGAGATTGGCGCGAGCATTCGTGGGTGGAATCGTACTGCGTGGATGACAAGACTGGCTGTCATTGCAATCTTCTTCACTAATTCAGTCTTTATCACCCTGACGTACGGAGCGGGCGCGGCAATTGCCCTGTGGCGGCTTTGAACCAAGCCGGCGGAAACTAGACTCTACTGAACTCAAGGACTTTCTCCGATTGTCCAGGCTTCGGCGGCGAGAGGCGCTCGTAGATCTTCACGTATTCGCGGGCTGAAGCAATCCAGGAAAAATCTTTCTTCATTCCATTCTGCATCAGCTTGAGCCACGCGGCCTGGTCTTTAAACGCCCGCAGCGCTTCATGGATGCAGTTCAGCAGCGCCACGCCGGAATAAGCGCTGAACTTAAAGCCGGTGCCTTTGGCCGATGTCGGGTCCCAGGGCTCAATCGTATCGTCCAGACCGCCGGTGGCGCGGACGATCGGCACTGTTCCATAGCGCAGGCTATACATCTGGTTTAGCCCGCTGGGCTCATAGCGCGACGGCATCAGGAACATGTCTGCTCCGGCTTCAATCTTGTGCGCCAGCCCATTGTCATAGGCCACCTTTACCGCAATTTTTTCCGGATGCTGCTTTTGCAGCTTCAGCAGCATGTCCTGATATTCCTTGTCGCCGCTGCCAAGCACGGTAAGGATCAGCGGCAGGCGTGCCAAATCGCTGCCGATTTCTTCAATCAGGTCAAAACCTTTTTGCGCGGCAAACCGTGACACAATGCCGATGACCGGTGTATCGATCGGCGCGCTTTCCATGCCAAACTGCCGCAGCAGGTCGTACTTGCACTCCTTCTTGCCCTGAAGCCTGTCTGCTGAATACTGCTGGACGATGTATTTGTCTTTCTCCGGACTCCACTCGTTGTAATCCACGCCGTTCACGATCCCGGTCAACGATCCCGCGCGCGATTTCAGCACCCCTTCCAGACCAAATCCGTATTCGCTGGTCTGTATTTCATGCGCGTACTTGCGGCTTACCGTGGTGAGATGGTCGGAGAAGGCGAGCGCTCCCTTCAGGAAATTGGCCTTGCCCCAGAACTCCATCTGGTCAATGGTGAATAGGTCCCAGGGCAGCATGAGCAGCGGCAGCGTGTCCGGCGGAAAGACGCCCTGGTAGCCGATATTGTGGATGGTAAATACCGTGCGCGTGCTGCGGAAGACCGGATCGGCTTCATAACTTGTGCGCAACAGGATAGGCACCAGCGCGGACTGCCAGTCGTGACAATGGAAAATATCTGGCACACCCAGCACCTTGGAAGCTTCCAGCACGGCGCGACAATACAAAGCGAAACGCTCAGCGTTGTCAGGATAGTCGCCGGCGGAAGTTCCGTAGAGCGCTTCACGGTCAAAAAACGCCGGATAGTCAATGAAGTAGAATTGCACCCCGGAACGTTTTCCGCCATCCAGCACTGAGCAGAACCGGTATTGATCGTCGAACGGGATGGTCACGCTGCGGAGCAGCACCTTGGCGTCCGGCAGCCTGGTCTGTTTATATTTAGGCAGGTAGACGGAAACGGAATGGCCCAGTTCGGCGAGCGCTTGCGGCAGGGCGCCCACAACATCAGCCAGTCCACCGGTTTTAGCGAACGGCACGCACTCAGAAGCAGCAAAAGCAATTTTCACGGGGCCTCCGTGGTAAGCAAGCGACAGAACGAACACAAACCTGCTATAGAAAATTCTAAATGGCGGCAACAAAAAGGGCCAATTCGGGAGCGGCAAAAAAGCCCAAACTGGGCCAGAATTTTCTGGCCGATGTTGGGGCCGCGGAACAGATTGTTGATGCTCTGGGCGACGTGTCCAATTCCGTAGTCGTGGAAATCGGCCCCGGCAAGGGCGCGCTCACTCAGGTGCTGGCGCGCAGAGCACACCGGCTGATCGCCGTGGAACTGGATCGCATGATGTCCACCGAGCTTCGCTTTAAATATCGCCTGCAACCCCAGGTTGAAATCATTGAAGCAGACGTGCTCAAGTTGGATTTCCGAACAGTGCTGAACCGTACCATAGGCCCGCTGAATGACTTGCGTCCGCTCAAGCCTTCGCGCGCGCGTGTGGTGGGAAACCTGCCGTATTACATCACGTCAGACATTCTGCTGCGGCTCTTTGAATTCCACGAGCAGTTTGACGTGATCGTGATCATGGTCCAGCGAGAGGTAGCTGATCGCATCGCCGCCCATCCGGGCACACGCGACTACGGCATGTTATCTACCACGGCGCAGCTCTATACGAAGGTTGAAAATCTCTTTACCCTGCCGCCGCAAGCATTCTCGCCTCCGCCTAAAGTCCATTCTTCAGTGCTGCGATTGACCGTCGCGCCGCGATTTGCGGAATTGCAGGTCAATCCAGCGGAGCTCATCCCATTCCTGAAAACGGCCTTTGCCATGAAGCGCAAAACGCTGCTGAATAATCTGAAGAAAGATTATCCAGAAGAAATCATCCGCAATAGCCTCAAAGAAGCGGGCGCGCGGGCCGATGTCCGGGCGGAAGCACTGCCTCTGGAGACCATGGCGCAGATTTTCCGCAAACTGCGAAATTAACCACAAAGGACACGAAGGCCCTTCTTCTGAAATCTCGAGCGGAGCGAGAGATCCCTCTCGTCGCGAGATACTGAGAGGCTGCGATTGCTGAAACGAATCGTGACTATAGGGTTCCCTCAGCCGCAAGACCCAGCGGCTTCGGGATTGCGGGAAAAAATCTAAACTCGGCTGAACCCCAGCAACTTCTCTTGTGGTCTGGGCGTGAACGTGAAATCCAAAAGAGACACGAAGATCAAACTTCGTGCCCCTTTGTGTCTTTGTGGTTCAACGCTCTTATTTTGGTCTCCCACCTCGTGAGTTGTCATCGGTCGATCTCCCGTGGCTTTCCGCCGGCGGCGCCGACTGACGTACCACAGGCGCGGGAGGCGGAGCCGACTGATGCACCACCGGTGCCGGCGGTGGAGCTTGCTGACGCACCACAGACGCGGGCGGCGGAGTGTACATATTATGTTCCGTAGGCCGTTGCGGAGCCGGCGTAAAGGTTTGCGGCGGATTGTGCTGCCGCTCTGTCGGCGGTGGCGTACCCTCATTGTTCGAACGCCTTACTGGTTCGGGCGTAGGCTGATGGTTGTCGCGTGAGCGATTGAAATCTCCTCCACGATCGCCATTGTCCCGAGTGGGTTGCCGATCAACCACCTTCGGATTGCGGTCGCCATCAACTCGTCCATGATCATTGTTGGCGTCAGGCTTTGGCTGCGGCGGTGGCGGGTTGTCCGTCCGCGGCACTCTCGCTATGTCATCGTTGGTGTAGGTGCGCTTCTTGTCTCTGTCTCCACCGGAACGACCAAGGGCATGCTCATCGCCATCGCGGTCTCCAACCCTGCCTCCAACGGGACCAGTGCTTCTTCTCACAGGTCCGCCGGTTACAGGAGGCGGTTCGTGACGATTTCTGTCCGGGTTGCGATCGACGATTCGCCGGTCCGCCGGCGGAACTGGAGGACGGAAGCCCGGAGGCGCATGCGCCAGCCGGGGCCTGCTATACCATCTGTTCCAGCCGCCAGGCGCCCAGCACCAGCCGCGTCCGTTCACAAACACCCAACGGCCATAGCGATAAGGCATCCAGCCCCAGGGATACGAGGAAACCCACGTATAGCCAAAGCCGGGAGAATAGCTCCAGTAGCCATTGCTGAAAGGGTCCCAGTTGTAGCCGACATTGTTCGGCTGCCAGACTTCGCCGTATCCCGGGACGTCATAATACTGTCCGTAATAATTCAGGTCGCTCGCGCCGTATTGATAAGGTGACTGCGCGTAGCCCGGACCGGCGGAAGCGTATGTGCTCAGAAAGTCGTCGCGCTGCTTGCTCCACTGGTCCAGATCGTCAGTGTCCACGCCTTTATCCAGCGCATAACGCGCCGGGTCATTGGGATCCAGGACAAAAGTTTCGTTTTTCTTTACGGCAACTTCGCCGCCGTTGTCCGTGTCGCTCACGCTTACTTCGCCCTTCCACACCGCGACATCCAGCGGATCGGCATTGGTGCTGGTCACGCGGAATGAACTGGAATGCGTGAGCGCAATGGTATTTTTCTTTACCGTCACGTTGAAGTCGCCGTCATCGTGCTTGATGACCTTGAATTCGGCTTCGCCCTGATCAAGGTCGACCGTGGTGAGCGTCGCGCCGGAGGAAGCGCGCGCCAACTGCGTGAATACGATCGCGCTATCTGGGGCCAGCCGGATCAGGCTGCCATCTTCGAGTTGGACTTCAGCCCAGCCGTCAGAGCCGGTCTGCAGCCAGTTGTGTTCCGTGAGAGGAACGTTCATGGTCGCGCTCTCATAGCCATGGCCATTGTCCAGTCTCACATCGCCTTCAACATAGCTGAGGCGCACAATGCGCGCCTGCGAATCGTGGCCGTCTTCGTCATCAAAATCTTGTGCGTGGGAAAGCGGCGCCAGAGAAAATACCAGCGCAAAAATCATGGGGAGGAACAGCCCGGTCTTACGGAAAATTCCGCCCAGGTGCCAGCGACTCTTTCGGTTTTGCAACTTAGAGTGGCGCAGCATAAACCCTCCTAAAAAGCATTGCTACTGTATTAGATCGGCGCTCGGCCACTTAGTTTCTTATTGTTAAGTGTTATTGATAATACTTAACTTTTAAAGTCAGAACTGGGGCTGCCTTTACTGAGAATTGGCCTTTAGCAGAAGCTTTTTCGCCCTTTGGCGGGCGATATTGAGGACGGTGCTGTCCTGGGCGATGCTGTCCAGCGTCGGCTGTATGATTTGCAGTTCCGCCAAGTTGTGGCTTTCGGCGGCATCTTCCATCGCCTTCAGCTCTTCTTCAAGACCCAGTTTGTCAAAGCGATGCAAGTACACCAGTTTGCGACCATGCTCAATGGTGTTGGAAATTCCTGAAAAAAGATTCGTGATCTCCTCAATCGCCTTGTTCTCTGAGTAGTCGTACGTTGTCGTAAAGTGGCGCACCGGATCGGAATAGGTCAGGGTCTTTTTTCCCGTGCTGGCGACAACGTGTTTTTTATAGCTGAAATCGCCATTGAAATACTTGGCTTCTCTGGCATCGTCAAAAAGCTTTTTCTGGTTTCGCGACGATAGAGTGAAGTCGAGCAGGTAATCCGGATCTGCTCCCGTTTGGTCTGGCGGCGTAAACGGATTGCGTGAGATGTACCTGGCTGGACCGGTGGACTGCACTGTAATAGTCACGTCCTGCGGCTTGTAAGCTTCCCACACGCGATCAAATGTGATCGTGGGCAGAACAGGATTCTGTTGCGCATCTTGCCCACACAATGCCAGCGCTGCCGGCAAGGCCAGTAAGAAGAGAATAAGCGCTGTTCGTTTCATCGCGACACCGCGGCATAGCGATTATTAGTAGCCGCCGTATGAATGTGGCAAATCGCGATGGCCAACGCGTCTGATGCATCCGTGGGCTCGGGTGGCGCGGCTAAATTTAAAAGCCGCGTGACCATTTGCTGCACCTGGAACTTGTCCGCCCTCCCGTAACCGACGACAGCGGACTTGATCGAAAGCGGCGAATACTCCGCCACCTGCAAACCCGAAGTCGATGCGGCCAGCATGGCCACGCCTCGCACCTGTCCCAGCTTGAGTGCGCTTTTTACGTTCACAGCGTAAAACACATCTTCAATCGCCATAATTTCCGGCTGGTGCTTTGCGATGATGGCCGTAAGATCAGTGAAAATTTTCTCCAGCTTGGCCGCCATCGGCGTGCCCGATTTCAGTTTGATGGCGCCATTCACATGGCAAACCAGCTTTCGCTCAGACGTTTCTTCCACCACACCAAAACCGGTGTATTCACTGCCGCAATCGATTCCCAGGACACGCATTGAAGAAAGTGTACTACTAATTTTCGTGTCGTTTCGCTCCAAACCGCTAAACATTCTGGGAAGTATGGAACTCTTTTGCGCACCTGCTGGCAGCGACTCGGCGCGCAAGCCGGCCTCGCCGCTTTTCGTTCTTGCCTTATTGCTCTGGCCTTGGAGATAATGCCCCGACGAAATCTATGAAAGGAAGGAAGCACCATGATCACACTTCTGATTCTTGCAGCGGCAGCGTGGATCGGCGGAGCCGGTCTGGGCGTATAGGCTTGGCCTTGGGGGACACAGCTTGATTTGCAGCCTTGTTCCTAAACTGGGTTCCCTTAACTCTTTGCCAAAAACTGTCAACGTCCTCTGTTTAAAGCGTCGCCGCGGCGCGTTCTCGCTCTAATGATTGTGTTCGAATCCGCGCAAATCCGCGTTCATCCGCGGTAAGGTTTAGGCTTCACTTTCCTGCATTTTCAATTTCATACTGAACAATTGCCTTCACTTGTTCATAGGGGATTCCTGTCACAGCATCCAGCGGCCGTCCGTTCACAAAGATCGCCGGCGTCCCCATCACTCCTACTGAGTCGCCCAACTCAATGGATTGCTTCACGCGCATTTCGGTCGCTGGAGCTGTGGCGCATGCAGAGAGCTTTTCCGCATCCAGACCGGACGCCGTGGCAAGTTCTTTCAGCTTATCGTCGGCAATGGCCAGCGCAATCGAGTTCTGGATCTCATAGACTGCTGCAATAAACTTCCATCCGGCATCATTGCCCTGTTGTCCGGCGCAGTCAGCGTATTTTGCCGCCTTCATCGCCCAGGGATGCGAGTTCGCCAGCGGATATTGCTGAAAAATGATCCTCATGCCGGGAAAATCAGCCGCAAGCTTTTCCAGCACGGGCTGCGCATCTTTACAGTGCGGGCACTGCAGGTCACTGAATTCCACCATGGTAACCACCGGCTTGGCGGGACCTCGCACCACACCTTTGGCTGTGCTCAGACGCTCCCGCATGCCTGCGTACGGATCAGGACCAAACGGCTGCATGTCTCCATCAATCGCGAAGCGACCGTCTGCCGTGAGGAACAAATGATGAAACTCGCCTTTCAATTGCAGCAGCACTTCGCTCATCCCCGGAACCACGGATCGACGCACCAAAAAGATCTTCCACTGTATGGACGGATCATAGCCGTAAATGCGCTTTAATGCTGCATCTACGTCAGCCGCTGTTGGAGTCTGTACCGCTGTTGCCGGAGCATGTTTCTTTTCTGCCTTGGACTTTTGTCCCGCCGCGCCGACAACCGGCAATACCAGAGACATCAACAACACCAGAATTTTCATATTCCATCCTCCGATCCTGCAATAGGACAGCCAATTATGCGTGACAAGGTAAAAACATCTCGCGAGGACTAATGCTGGCTTGAGCGATATTTCTTAACGATTTCTTTTTCAACAGCATCGCGGCTTTTTCACCATGGCTGCATCGCGTTCGCGTGTGAACTCTTGGTAGCTCGCTCTCGACCTTGACGCGTGTGTCCGCAGCAGGAAGCGATCATAGGCAGACTCGTCAAAGATTTCGCGGAACGTGGCGCGGATTGTCTGCAACGCAGTTACCAAAACATTCTTCAGTGTTTCGTATGAACTCCCTGACGCTGTATGTTCAGGAACAATCTTTGTCGGGGTCCTTCGACTCGGCGTCGCATTCGCTCCGACTCGCTCAGGATGACAGATATAAGCTGCATGGCCTATCTTCGAGCCATAAAAGCTGTTGGCTGCTTCGCCAACCAACCCATCATATGCGTTCCCCGAATCACCCGATCTTTCTCCGTGTCTCTGTGTCTCCGTGGTAAGTTTTTTGAAATTTTCTCCGCGCCTCCGCGTCTCCGCGGTGAACTCGCCTTTTCGATCACCCGATCTCCCGATCACCAGATCACCCGATCTATTCATAGCGCTTCCTCCGCATATTGCGTCGCCACAAATGGCGCTTCCTGCGTTGCCGGCTTACGACGCCCGGAGATCACGCTGATCCACTGCATTCCGGACTCAATCACGATCACGCTGACCAGAACCACCAGAAGCCCGCAGACTGCGGCATCAAGCTGGTCATTAAAGATTCTGCGTTGCAGCCCTTCCATGGCCGGCCCGGCGGCCAGTTGGCGCGCGTGCGCCAGCAATCCGATCAGAGGGTTGGGATCGAACACTTTATGCCATGACGCCGCAAACGTCACGGCCACCAGCCAGGCAAGGGGCGCAAGCGTCACCCATATATAGCGGGAGCGTCCCAACTTCACAATGATTGTCGTCGCCACGCAAAGCGCCACCGCCGCCAGCAACTGGTTGCAGATGCCAAAGAGCGGCCAGAGCGAGTTGATTCCGCCCAGCGGATCGCGAATGCCCTGCCACAGAAAATATCCCCACGCCGCCACTGTGATTGCGCTGGTGGCAACAATGCTGGGATACCAGCTCGTTCGCCCCAGCGGTTTCCAAATATGGCCAAGAGCATCTTGCAGCATAAAACGCGCCACGCGCGTGCCGGCGTCGAGCACGGTGAGAATAAACAGCGCTTCAAACATGATGGCAAAGTGGTACCAGATGGCCATTACCGCCGTGCCGCCCAGGCTGTCAGAAAAAATCTTGGCCATGCCCAGCGCAAACGCCGGAGCGCCGCCGGTGCGGAAGAAAAGCGTCTTCTCGCCCACGTTGTGCGCCAGCAGGGCCATCTGATCGGCCGTGATGGGAAATCCCCAGTTGCTGATTGTCGCCACGGCAGCCGCTGGATTTCCGCCGACCATACCCGCGCCGCTATTCACCGCCAGATATGTTCCCGGCTGCAGAGTGCATGCGGCGATCATCGCCATGATTCCGACAAATGATTCACACATCATTGCGCCGTAGCCGACCATGCGCGTCTGCGTTTCGCGGGCAATCATCTTGGGTGTGGTGCCGCTTGATATAAGCGAATGAAATCCGCTAATGGCCCCGCATGCGATGGTGATAAACGCAAATGGAAAAAGATTGCCGGCAAAAACCGGGCCGCTGCCATCAATAAAGCGCGTCAACGCGGGCATCTGCAACGTGGGGCGAACCAGCACAATCCCCAGCGCAAGAATGGCCACGGTGCCAAGTTTCACAAACGTGCTGAGATAGTCGCGTGGCGCCAGCAGCAACCAAACCGGCAGAGCCGACGCGGCAAAACCATAAACGATGATAAGAATCGCCAGCGTGGTCCCGGCAAATGTGAATGCCCCGGCATGCGTGGATTGTGAAATCCACTGTCCGCCAAAGATCGCCGCAACCACCAGCAGAAAGCCGAGCACAGAAGCTTCCAGCACGCGTCCCGGGCGCAGATAGCGCAGATAAACGCCCATCAGCAGCGCAATGGGGATCGTCATGCCAATGGTGAAAGCGCCCCACGGGCTGTCTTTGAGCGCGTTCACGATAATCAGCGCCACCACGGCCAGCAGAATAACCAGAATGCTAAGCACGGAGATGAATGCCACGGTGCCGGCGGTCTTGCCGATTTCTTCGCGCGCCATCTGGCCCAGTGATTTGCCGTCGCGCCGTACGGAGAAGAGCAGAATCACAAAATCCTGCACGCATCCGGCAAAGACCGCGCCAACCAGGATCCAGAGCGTTCCCGGCAGGTAGCCGAATTGCGCGGCCAGCACCGGCCCCACCAGCGGTCCCGGCCCGGCGATTGCGGCAAAGTGATGCCCGAAGACCACCCATTTATTGGTGCGGACAAAATCGCGGCCGTTTTCCAGGCGCTCCGCCGGAGTCGCACGCATGGCGTCAAGCGCCAGCACCTTGGCGGCGACGAACTTTGAATAGAACCTATAGCCCAGCGCATAGCTGCACAGGGCGGCCAGCACGAGCCACATCGCATTGATAGGTTCGCGCCGATGGAATGCGATTGTCGCCAGAGCAAGCGCGCCCGCCGCACCTACCGCCAGCCAGATCAGAATCTTGCCGATCTTCATGACATTTCTCCGCGGTTATTCTGCCTAAGGTGAGGGCAATGCGCAATGTCGATCCTTTATGGCAGGTGCTATCCTGACTCAGACGCAAAAAAAGGACTGACATGCAAGGCGGCGCCATCCAATGGAATTTCTTTTAAAGTTGATGCGAATGGGACATACGATCCTGGGCATCACTGCGCCTCCTCCAGAGCACGAGCGCGCCTACCTGCTGGGATGGATCGTGTCCCTTTTGCTGATCATCGCATTCACTGTTGGGGTGGTGCTTTTTCTTGTTCCTCGAATCATGGGCTAAGGCCCGGCAGCATCCATTAGAGCACTGCACAAGCCTGAAATTGCGGAACACCCCTTTTCCTGAAACCCTCATCTAACCCAAGCAACAAGGGAGAAACTCCTATGAATACCATGGTTGCCGCGCTTGGTCTTGGACTCATTCTGGGAAACGGTTTCATTCTGGGGAACGGAGTTGAGCAGATACAGCAGGGCGCAAGCCAGACCGTCCAGGCGACTTCCCCGCAGGCTTCTCCTCAGTCGCCCACGGTACAGCAGATTCCGGTAAGCCCCATCGGCGTGCCGACTAACGGCGTGCAGATTACCCATGGGCCAGTGGTTGAAAACGTGACGGACACGACTGCTGAGATCGCATGGTCCACCAACGTAAATTCTGGAACAGCCCTGCACTATGGCACCGATCCAACGCATCTGGACCAAACCGCCGGTATGCCGTGGGGCGGGTTCACTCACAGGGTCTTGATCAAGAACTTGAAGCCGAATACCACATACTATTTCAAGGCTGAGTCAGGGCAGGCTCAGGGCACTGGGACGCTGGCCGAGGCGGCACAGGCGTCCTTCCAGACGAAACCAGCGGGTGCGACTGCTGAGAAGTAAAATCCCGTCTACTAGACAGGATGTAGTAGACTGGCGCGGTGAACATGGATCTCACATTCGGCTTACTTTGGATGGTATAGGCGGCGTCCATTTCTATCGCTTTTTCCGCCGCGATCTCGATTGGTCGATCTACCTGGGAATGTTATTCATTGGCGTTGGCATAGCGCACCTGGTTTCATACGCCAGGTTGGTTCATCACTAAGCAGAACGACGCCCTGCCTGAATCGCTCCCGCCTGCCGAGGCAACCGCTGAGAAGTAAAATCGCGGGCGAGTAGGCGTGTTGTTATAAAATAACGCCGTGAACCTGCATCTACTATTTGGCTTAATGTGGATCGTCATGGCTGGAATCCATTTTTATCGCTCTTATTCCGGTGTAATGTCGATGGGAATAGTTACGCTCGCGACCTCAGCCCCCGTTAACATCAGTAAGAGGAACCGGGTAATGCGGATCGTTCTCGGAACCGCTTTCCTCGGCATTGGTATTTCACACTTAGTTTTGTACGCAAGACTTGCCCATCATTAAGATGAACCGGCAACTAAGCAGAACGACGCCCCGCCTGAATCGTTCCCGCCTCCATGCGAGCTTTCAGCCGTCCCGTAAACATCAAGCCAAGCATTCTGAAATCGCTGATCAATGACCAGAACGGATGTCCGAACGTTGCCGGCTTGTTGCCTTCAATCAGGAAGTGTCCAATCCACGCAAAAGCGTACGATATTACCGGCCACAGCAGCGCATACCATGGATGTCCAACGGCAAAAGCCACTATCAGCGTAGCCAGTCCAAACAAAGTGCCTACTGCGTGCATGGCGCGGTTCCGCGCATCGCTATGCTCGTGCAGGTAGAAGGTGAAGAAATCTTCGTAGCTGGCGAATTCCTGTGGCGGCATCAATTTGTCCTTGGGCTTGCGGAAAATGGGTGAGAACTGGTCGCTGGAATTCTACTATGCGCTGTAAAAAAACTGCCGCTGCCTGCTGCCGCCTAGGCCGCCTTCTTGCTGGGACGGATTTGCTCCATGGTGCACTGCTCCGGCTTCTTTTCTGGACGCCAGCGTAGAAATTTTGTTCCATGGCGAAAACGTCCGCCGGAAAAATGGTCGTACTGAAACTCGCCAACCAATTTCGGCTTGAGCGGGAACCATTCCGTATCGCGAGCATCGCGCGTCCAGCGGCTGGGACCGCCGGGAGCTTTGCCGGAAATCCTTCGCCGCCCATGAATGGCTTGAGAATCGACTTCAGTTTGCTGCGCTCTTCGCGGGTAAAGCTGGCGCTGAAGCCAATGTGATCCAGTTCGCCATTTTTGTTGTAAAGACCCAGCAGCAGTGAGCCTACTTCTTCAGTTGGTCTTTTCTTGGCGCTCGCCGACTTCGCACCTTTCTTAGGCTGTTTAGCTTCGTCATTGGAGTCTTTTGCTCGCGCCCAGCGGAAGCCGCCGACCACGCAATCCGCCGTGCGAATGCGCTTGATTTTGACCATGCCGGTCCGCTCGCCGGACATGTATTCGCAATTCAGGCGCTTGGCGACTACGCCATCCCATCCGCTGGCAGCGCCTTCTCGCATCCACTTTTCCGCTGTGGCAAAATCAGCGCTGGCGGGCGAGAGCATGATGCGCGCGCCAGCATTTTTCAAAGTTTTTGTCGCTGCCTTTTTGCTGGACCTGCTATGAGGCTCTGCGCCGATGTTAGCCGCCGCAAATTCCTGCAACGCCATCCGTCGAGCGGAGAGCGGCTTGCCAGCCAACGAACGGCCTTTCTCGTCGACAAGAAGATCAAAGACCATGTAAGTTGAAGGCGTTTCCTGTGAGAGCCGCTGGATGCGGCTGGCGGCGGGATGTATGCGCTGCAACAGCGCGTCAAAGTCCAGACCTGCGCCGCTACGAATCACGATTTCGCCATCCAGCACGAATTTACGCGCGGGCAAGGCGAGCAGGGCAGCAACAATCTCAGGAAAATACCTTCCCAAAGGCTGACCAGCCTTGGACTGCAAAATCACTTCATCGCCCAGGCGAAACGCCAGACAGCGGAAGCCATCCCACTTTGGCTCGTAGAGCCAGCCGGATTCGTGCGGCAAAGAATCTACCGACTTAGCTTCCGCCGGCGGATATGGCGGCTGGATTGGCAGATTGAGTTTGGGAAAAGCCTGGGTAAGCTGTTCAGCGGGAACAGCAGCCGATCCGACATCGGCGGGGTTGCGTTTGCGTGGCGAGGCCATGCCAGTTTGATGCGAAACGCCACCAGTGGCGCAGTCCGTTTGAGGCACCTGATGGCTAGTGAATCACCCGCCCCCAGGAGTAAAACGCGGAAAGCAGGATCATCTCCAGAATGGCCAAGGCGTAAAAAACCACTCTTACTCGTTTGTTATTTGTCATATGTCTGAAGAATGGCAGTTTCGCATATCCTTGCAAGCCAATTACTTAAGTTTTGTAAAATGCAGTTCGTCCCACATGCGGAAAAAGTGCGATCTTGCCAGAGATTTAGGGTTTTTACCGGTATTTCCTGCCTGTTCACCCCTTAGATTCGTCTGGTTTTAGCTGATTGTTTCAGGCTGGCAGCCGTCCTATAATCGGCATCCTCTGGTCGTTTTCTTGAAGCATCAGGTTGGATAAAAGGTGTTTGGCCTTCAGTGAGGTGGCGGAAGCCGCCGGGAACTGATATCTAGAGTGTAACCCGATGAAAAAGCACCTATTTACCATCCTGATCGGCGCCGCGTCGATGGTAACTGGCAGCCCAGCCCGAGCCCAGAACATCGTTGCCACACACGATGCCTATGGCCACACCATCTGGGTCGCCAGCGACGAGGCCAAGCCTCAATCCGCTCCGCAGACCACAGAGCCTCAAACCGCTGTTCCTGAATCCCAGAAAGTCCAGCAGACAGCGCCTGTAACTGCCAGGCAGCCCGCTTCCGCTGCTCACGTGGAAGCCTCGCCTTCACGTTACAGCGGGCTGGTTTACTGGAGTCACAAGGAACATCGCTGGGTAGCCGTTCCTCTGGCGACTTCCGCCACCATGAAGGCCGCCCGCAGCGCTGCCCGCGAAGTAAATGACATGGTTGCCGTACCCTTCAGCAGCAGTGACAGCCGCGCACTGAAACATGCGCGTCCAGTCGATCTGAAGTCAGCCAACCTGACAGAGACGCGGCCTGTGGACTCAGTCACGGTAGATAAGGCGATTGATGCAGCGGCGGAGCGGCATGGCGTGGATCCGAACCTGGTACGCGCCGTGGTGAAAGTGGAATCAAACTTTAATCCGCATGCGGTTTCCAGCAAGGGCGCCATGGGGCTGATGCAGCTCATGCCGTACACGGCGAAGTCGCTCAACGTGGATAACGCGTTTGATCCGCGCCAGAACATTGACGCCGGAGTTCGCCACCTGAAGAGCCTGCTGGAAAACTATAATGGGAACGTGGAACTCTCACTGGCGGCCTATAACGCCGGCAGCGGAGCGGTAAGAAGGAGCGGCGGCGTTCCTCCTTTCCGCGAAACGCGTGACTATGTAAAAAAAATCACGGAGCTTTACCACGGAGCGGCCCTGCGGCCCCGCCTGGTGGAGACCCGTGACGCAGATGGTCACCGCGTATTTTCCAACAACGAATAACGCGGCTTCGGGTTTATTCTGTAAGGTGCTTTTGAAATAGCGGTAATGAACATCGGACCTCTCACGCGGAAAACGTTCGCTTGCGCACTGGCCTGCCTTTTGCTGTCGCCAGTAAGCACGTTTGCGCGCACCGTCGCTCAGAAAAAACAAGCTGCCCGCACCCAGTTGGAAACCGCCGAACGCATGCGCGACTCGTTGGAGAGCAAGCCGGAAGCGCAACGTACCAAAAAAGATTTCCAAAAAGTAATCGAAGCTTACCGCAAGGTCTATTACACTGCGCCCAGCCTGGCCAAAGCCGATGTCGCCGTACAAGCCGTGGCGGAGTTGCTTGAAGACCAGGGCCGGCTCCTCAACGATCCTAAGAGTTTTAAGGATGCGATTGGCCAGCTTGTCTTTCTGCGTCGTGAATATCCCGGCAGCAAGTTCCGCGCAGAAGCGCTATTCACCATCGGCGAAATTTATCGCGACGATCTTGATGACGCAAAACAAGCCAAGGCGACGTTTGAAGATTTCGTAAAGCATTATCCCGGCAATTCACGCGCGCAGGAAGCGCGCAAAGCCATTGCGGAAATCGATAATCCGTCCGTGGCAAAAAGCCCTTTCCAGGCTAAAGCGCCCCGGCAACGCCCGGGACGTCAGAAGACTCTGCGCGCATCCGAAGACGCCCCTAAGCCTCCTGTTGCCGATGACACGCCTGACGCTCCTGCGCAGCCGCAACAGCAGGACGCCGCTGTTGTAACCAATGACGCACAGCCGCATCGGCTTCCCCGGCTCACGGGCATACGCCACTGGTCCACTGGAGACTACACGCGCATAGCCATTGATCTGGAGCAGGAAGTGAAGTACCAGTCCGGACGCGTGCCGCATCCTGACCGGATCTTCTTTGATCTTTATGGCACCAAGCTTGCACCGGAACTGGTGGGAAAAAGCTTTGAAGTGGATACTGGCTTCCTGCACAAAATCCGCGTGGCGCAATACAAGCTCGGCATGGCGCGCGTGGTGCTGGATGTTGATGATGTGGCTGAATACTCGGCGTTCCTGCTGCCCAACCCTTACCGGCTGATCATCGATATCCACGGCAAGCTGCCGCCGAATAAGCTGGCAAAAAATAAAGAGCCAAAGACCAAGCCGCAGGAAACCAAACCACCCGCGCCTGAAACGCAGCCATCCGCAGTTGACGACAACTCCGGACAAGACGTTACCGTGACCAACATTAAGCCATCGGATGATAAGTCAATTCCCTCGAAGGCAACTGGAACTCAGTCCGCCGAAGCGCAGACTGCGGATGCCGGAAAGTCCGTCCCAATCAAAGGCCACGGCAAGGATAAAGATAAAGACAAAGAACGGGTGGTGCCGCAGACGCCTGCTGAGACGGCCAAGGTTATTACGCCGAAAATTGCGGTCGACGAAAGTGTAATAGAAGATTCCAGCCGAGCTGCCGGCGAGCCCACGAGCGGCCCGACGTTTGAATCGATTGCGCCGAAAGAATCCAGCAGAAATAAAAAGACCAATGTTGATGCGAGGTCGCGCAACTCCGCCACAATTACAGCGACTACTCGCACAGCAGCTCCCAACGCCGCCGGCGAACGTTCTCTCATCCGGGCGCTGGGACTGAAGATCGGCAAGATCGTGGTAGACGCCGGCCACGGCGGACATGATACCGGCACCATCGGCCCTAACGGCCTGGAAGAAAAAGACCTGGTCCTCGATGTGGCGCTGAAGCTGGGTAAGCTGCTGGAAAACAAACTAGGCGCTGAAGTGGTTTACACCCGCGACGATGATACGTTCATTCCGCTGGAGACGCGGACCGCGATCGCCAATAAAGAACAGGCGGACCTGTTTATCTCCATTCACGCCAACTCTTCTGACGATCCCACAGCGCGCGGAGTGGAAACGTATTACCTGAACTTCACCAGCCGGGCCGACGCGCTGGAAGTGGCGGCGCGTGAAAACGCGGTGTCGGAAAAATCGATCCATGAATTGCAGGACCTGGTAAAGAAGATCGCGCTCAAAGAAAAGATTGGCGAATCTCGCGAATTTGCTTCTGACGTGCAGCGGTCGCTCTATGCGGGGCTGAGCGCCAAGAGCCCCAATCTGCGCAATCGCGGCGTGAAGAAAGCGCCGTTTGTGGTGCTGATCGGCGCCAACATGCCGTCGATTCTGGCGGAGATTTCTTTTGTCAGCAATCCTGATGACGCCAAGAAGCTGAAGACCAATGATTACCGCCAGCGAATTGCCGACTCGCTCTACAAAGGCGTTTTCAAATATGTGAATAGCTTGAGCGGTATCAAAGTGGCGTCAAAGAATAACGGCTCCAGCTTTAGCGGGGATGATTCAACATCTGTAGCGGCGGCGAAATAAATCTTTCCAATCTGGAGCGTTTCCTGAGTTGCTGTATCCGCTGCACACGTCGCGGTTAGTGGTCCATCTCACCCCCGCGACGCGCTATCCTGAGGTAAGCCACGCGAAATGCAAAGTGCTTTGACACCGTTCCCGCGAAGCCGAAGGATCGGCTCCGCTGCACAATAGGGTTATTCAGGACTGCTCGGAGGATCGACGGCCCTGAAAAAGAGCGGATCCTTCACCTCGCATCCGGAGCATGGTAAAGCAACACAAGAAATCGTGCTCGGTTCAGGATGGCGCATTCAAGAGAATAGAGATAGGTGATTCTTGATACAGGATTTCTTGGGTCTGCTTTAAACAGCCAGCGGTTTCAGATCAGGTTCGATCCACTTCTCTTTCGCTTCCTGTGAGTCAATTCGCTCACGGCTGTAATATTCGAATGCAAGATTTTTATCGCTGAGTTTCTCCTGGATCTTCCTCACTGACTGCTCCAGACATTCGCTGCGATCCATATGCCGTTCGACCTGTAGCAGCCAGAAGCGCGTCAGAGTTTCATGGTAGAGACCGCTCATTCCATGGTGCGCCGCGAAACGTTTCAGGTTGCTGCGCATGCGATCCATAGCCGTCTCTAGATCGGACGCATACAGGTAAACCACGGCTACAGCCAGATGATCACGATGATGAAATTCCTCTTTCCCCAGTAGGCAGCGCTCAAGGCGGTCGACCAGCGTAAGGATCTCGGCGTCAGTCATTTATCGGCTCCAAAGAAAAACGCCCGCCGGCAAAGAACCGACGGGCGTGATTTGTGTTCATTTCCAGAATAGCTAAGGATTCAGCAGAGATCAAGTATTGTTCCGAGTATCCGCCGCCCAATCTCAGCAAGCACGTTTTTCCACAAGCTTTCAGGCCGGCTTTTCACAATTCTTTAACCTGACATTCACACGGCGGCATTGTTCTGCTCGTAGATTTCTCCGTTACCTTAATCGCCCTCCGAGGAGAATTTATGCATACGAGCAAATCCCGCTTTTTTCTACTGATGGTACTCGCACTTGCCGTCAGCTCACTCTCGTTCGCCCGCGATGAAGACAGCCGTGACATCAAGCACGTGCTTCTCATCAGTGTGGACGGCATGCACGCGCTCGATCTGACGAACTACATCGCCGCACATCCGGGCTCAACCCTGGCGCAACTCAGCGGCCATGGCATCACCTACACGAACGCATCTACGCCATATATCTCTGATTCATTCCCTGGCCTGGCTGCGCTGGTTACCGGAGGGTCGCCGACAACGGCCGGGCTTTGGTACGACGTTAGTTTCAACCGCAAGCTTTCTCCTCCCGCGCAGACCACGGGAACCGGAATCCCGGGAGGCGCCAACCTTTGTCCCGGCACAGTGGGCGCGGCGTTGGGATACGATGAAGGCGTTGATTTCGATCTTTCGCGCCTCGATGCTGGCGGAGGCATCAACCCGGCGAATCTCCCTCGCGATCCGAGCAATGGCTGCCAGCCCGTTTTTCCGCACCAGTATCTGCGCGTCAATACAATCTTCAATGTTGCGCGCGAAGCCGGCCTCTATACCGCCTGGATCGACAAACACCCGTCGTATGAATGGGTCAACGGCCCGAGCAATCATGGGACGAATGACTTCTTTGGACCGGAGATCAACTCTGCGGTAGTTCCCCTGAACGTTGCTCCTTTTGACGTACCACGCTGCCACACCATTCCTGATCCCGCCCATACCGATGACTGGACCAAAAGCACACTGAACATCACCTGCTATGACGAGATCAAGGTAGACGCCGTCCTTAATCAGATTGACGGCTTCACTCACGACCGCACCAAGCATGCACCAGTCCCCGCGATCTTCGGCATGAATTTTCAGGCCGTGAGCGTGGGACAGAAACTCAAAGGCGCGGGCTACACGGATGTTCTGGGAACGCCCTCTGCATTGCTGGCAGGTGACCTGGATTTCGTTGACCAGTCGCTTGGCCGGATGGTAAGTGAACTAAAGCAGAATGGCTTGCTTGACCAAACATTGATCATCGTAACGGCCAAACACGGCCAATCGCCCATCGATATTCAAAAACGCACGCCAATCGATGACGGCCTGCCCGCTTCCACTGTGGGCTCATCCTATGCTTTTGATATTTCCGACGATGCCTCTCTTATCTGGCTGAAAGACCCATCTTTCACAACCGGCGTGGTCGCCAATCTGAGTACGCCCGCGAACCAGGCAGCGCTTGGGATTCAGGAGATATTTGCGTTGCAATCGATGGCCAACAAATTCAACAGCCCCCTGCATGACGAACGTACTCCTGACATTCTTCTCAAGGTCAACACCGGCGTGATCTTCACTACCGGATCCAAAATCGCCGAACATGGAGGCATGAATGAGGACGATGTTCACGTGGCGCTCCTGCTTTCAAATCCCTTGCTGAAATCGAAACAGGTAAAGACGCCGGTGCTTACGCAGCAGGTAGCACCTACCATTCTCCGCAGTCTGGGTCTGGATCCTGATCGGCTGGATTCTGTCCGTGCTGAACAGATTCCAGTGCTTCCGTTCTTCTTCTCAGCGGACGAAAACTAACCAGAACTTTTACAAATGATTGCGGCTCCCATGCTCCAGGGAGCCGCTTTTCATTTCATCACGCGCGCAATGGTCCTCGAGATTCCCTAAGCTCTACACAGGTGGAGACTGCGTTGGCCTTCCCACTCACTCACTTGGGACTATTCTTTCCTGCTACCCTCTTCAGTAGATCTACTTTAGGGAGTAACACCATGGTCTTCAGTCCGCGCCGCGCATCCTCAGTAGTGTGGTCTTTATTGCTTATTGCGCTATCAGTCCCGAGTCAGAACGTCGCCCAGACACCTTCAGCAATTGCAACAGCGGCAGATGTGCCATTGCAGCTCACGGCTGAAGATTACGCCCGTTCCAACGAGATGCGGCCACCAGTCCTCAGGGAGAAACTAAAAGTAGCATTTTTAGTCCCACACTGGCTCGGTCAGCAAGATGAATTCTGGTATCAGCGCGGTACAGCAAAAACTCACGAGTTTATGCTTGTGAACGCGGCGACTGGGGCCGCGCATCCTGCGTTTGATCATCAGGCATTGGCACAGGCGTTTACAAAAGCTGCCGGAGTTGAGACGTCCGCGGACACTTTGCCATTCGAGGATGTTACATTCAACGCTGATCGCAGCTCGATTCGCGTCCGCGTTCAGGACAAAGACTACGATTGCCAAATCAAGCCTCCTGTTGAATGCTCCGCCGGGAAGCCGGTTTTCCCCAAGCCGTCCGTCGAGATCAGGTTCTTTTCCCCGACAGCTAAAAGCCACGTAGCAGACCCAAACGAAGGTGTGCTGATTTCCCCAGACACTAAATGGGGAGTCTTCACCCGCGGCAACAATCTGTGGCTGCGGAATGTCAAGAGTCGACAAGACCGGCAGCTCACGCATGACGGCGTGGAACATTTTGGCTATGGCACCTACCTGGGTATGTATGAAGATGCGTCCATTCCGCGTGAGCGAGCAGTGGCCGCCGGGCATCGCCTTGTTCCCATGGCGTCTTACTGGTCACCAGATTCACGCACGGTCATTGTTCCCCACGCAGATGAGCGCCACGTCGCGGATTATCCATATGTTGAAACCGTGCCCGCCGATGGAAGCTTTCGTCCAAAGTTGCACATGGTTCGAATGGCCCTGGCTGGCGAAAAGCCGCCGACTCTCGAATGGTTTGCTTTCGATGTTCCCAGCGGAAAAGGCACGCGCCTGAATTTTCCTTATGACAAGCTGCTGGCCGTGGACCCAGACGGCTTCCCTATCCGCAAAAAGTGGTGGAGCCCTGATGGACGTCATCTGTACGCCGTAGCGGTTGGCGACAATATGGAATCGGGGTTCTTGTTTGACGTTGAGCTGGCGACGGGCAAAGTGCGGACGATCGTAGAAGAACACATGAGCCCGCGAATGGAGATGAGCTCAGGCTCCTGGGATTCTCCTGACGTCTGGATCAGCGCTGACGGCAAAGATGTGATCTGGTTTTCTGAGCGCGATGACTGGGGACACTTCTATCTTTATGACGGACAGACAGGCAAGCTGAAAAACCAGATCACCCATGGCGAGTGGCTGGTGCGTGACATTATCAAGGTTGATCAGGAAAAGCGGCGCTTGTACTTTACGGCGTCAGGCCGAGAAGGAGGCAATCCTTACTATCGCTATCTATACCGCATCAATTTTGATGGTTCAGATCTGGTGTTGCTCTCGCCTGAACATGCTGACCATATGCTTACCAGCCAGGATGACAGACCGATTACGCTTGATAACGTTTTCGGCTACGATGTCATCTCGCCCAGCGGCAAATTTGCCGTCTTTAGTTTTTCTACTCCCGATCAACCGCCGCAAACGGTGATTCGCTCCACCGACGATGGAAAGCTCATCTCAACTCTTGAGAAAGGCGATGCCAGTGCTGTGCTTGCCGCGCATTATCGTCCGCCGGAAGAATTTGTGGCCAAGGCCGCGGACGGCAAGACCGATCTCTGGTCATTGATCTATAAGCCCAGCAATTTTGATCCGACAAAACGCTATCCGGTCATCGATCTTGAATATGCCACGCCGGTTACTGCTGTGGTGGCTCGAAACTTTCTCCATGCCACCAGCGGTGTGCCCTCTCTCCCCACCAGTGCAATGCTGGCTGAGCTGGGATTCATTGTGGTTGCAATTGACGCTCGTGGAACTCCTTACCGCTCCCGCCAGTTCTCTCAGGCTGGGTATGGCCAGCTCAATATTATGGGCCTTGATGATCACGTTGCCGTGATTAAAGAAATGGCCGCGCGCCTGCCTTACATGGATATCAACCGCGTGGGAATCGTTGGCGGTTCTTATGGCGGCTGGAGCGCTTTCTGGGGCATGCTGGATTTTCCTGACTTCTTCAAGGTCGGTGTGGCACATATCCCTCCCGGAGGCATGCAGAATGTGTATCCATGCGAAGAGTGGTATGCGTACCAAGGTGTGCCTGTTTACAGCGACGGCAGTCATCTTCGTCCCAGGCCTGACGAAGTGCCGGAGAATTGGAAGGTAATAGACATGCGGCAAAAAGCCGCAAAGCTCAAGGGCCATCTGCTGGTTCTGATGGGCGAACTTGATGAAAACGTGCCGCCCGGCTCAACCAATCAATTTCTGGAGGCATTGATAAAAGCTGATAAGGATTTTGATCTGGTGTACCTGCCGGGGGCCGCTCATCGCACGCAATTTCCCCAATACACTACGCGGCGCACCGAGGATTACCTGGTGCGTTACTTGATGGGCGCAACCCCGCCGGCACGCTGAAGATGCTAAATTAATGAGGCGGAGATAACGTCGCATTGATGTAAGAAACGTGGGGCCGTACAAGCCAAACCAGGAGTTAAAGTACTTAAACCTTTTCCGCTTCGCGCCACTGCCGCACTTCATCGTCGACGGAGAACGGATTGCCTCCGCCTTGGCTGAAGCGGTTTTCCAGCGCATGCGCCATCTTCTCCAGGGGAATTTCTTGATAACTGCCACCCTGAATAAATCCATTGACGAAGCGTGCAGCAAACTCTTTGAGGTCCATCTGTGCATATTGCGCCACACGCACAAGCTCATGGAAGAGCAACGCATCCGTGAATTCCTGATGAGAAACGATCACGTCCACAAAGGTGATTGCCGTCATATCGGCGAAATCCGGCAGGTTGCGAATACCCATCATCTTGGCCATGGCATACATGGAAGGATTCGACACGCGAGTACCGCGCAAAACGCAAAGCCGCGCTGAATCGAGCACTGCGGATGAAAAGAAGGGCTGCACGGCGGCGCGCTGCGAGTCCGTCAGCGGGAAGGCTTGAGACGCATATTTTTTGCGGCTGCTCGTGACGTAATCCTCAACCATGTTGGCCAGTTGAGCGGTCATTGCGGGAGGCAGGTTTTTGAGATCCATGCGGAAGCAGGTTCTATCGGGACATTCCAGGGTATTCAATCATCAACTCAAGCCATGTAGACGATAGCTGCAGCAGTTTGCCGATCAAGAGCTCAAACGCACAGGGGCCCGCCTGGGTGCTATGGCCTTTCCCACTGAAATAATTAGAAGGCTTATCAGCAACGTACTCAGCACGAACACGGGGAATCGCCACGCGAACCAGATCATCACCAGTCCCACGAAGAAGTTTTCGTAGCGCTTGCCTCCCATGCCGGCCACAACAATACAGAGCAGGAGCGCGCCGAACACGAAAACGGGAAACAGGAAAGCGCCAATCAACACGGCCAATCCCACAAAGAAGTCCACTATCGTCGGGCGGGATTTCTCAATGGTCCGATTCTCTGCCATGGGTTCTCCTTTCTTGCTCTTACAGGGACCCGTCTATATCTATGCTACTCCCATTTCCGCTGCAATTCTCTCGGTTACAAAAGCTTCAATCACGTCGCCCTTCTTTACGTCATTGAAGTTCTGGAGGTTGATACCACACTCCATGCCGTTGCGCACTTCGCTGGCATCGTCTTTGAAGCGCTTGAGCGAGCCGACTCTGCCTTTGTAAACCTGCACGCCGTCGCGCACCAGGCGAACATCAGAATCGCGCTTGATGATGCCGTCGAGCACATAGCAGCCGGCAATGGTGCCTGCCTTGGGCACACGGAACGTGTCGCGAACTTCGGCGCGGCCCTGGTAGGTTTCCTTGATGACCGGATCGAGCAGGCCAAGCATGGCTTTCTTGATCTGGTCCTGAAGCTCGTAAATGATCGAGTGCAGGCGGATATCGATCTTTTCCATGTCCGCCAGTTCCTGGGCTTTGCGCTCCGGGCGCACATTGAAGCCGATAATCACGGCATTTGAGGCTGACGCCAGCAGCACGTCATTTTCATTGATGGCGCCCACACCGGTATGAAGAATTTTGATCTTCACCTTTTCATTGGAAAGCTTGGTCAGCGTATCGGCCAGAACTTCCGACGATCCCTGCACATCGGCTTTCAGGATAATCGGCAGTTCTTTCATGCCGGCAGTCTTGATTTGCTCGGCCAGGCCTTCCAGGGAAAGCTTGGAACTCTTGGCCAGCGTGGCTTCGCGGGCGCGCTGTTCACGGTACTCGGCAATCTGGCGCGCCTTTTCGCGGTCGGCAACCATCAGAACGTCGCCCGACTGCGGCAAGCCTTCGAGTCCCAACACTTCAACCGGAGTTGAAGGCGGCGCTTCTTCCACGGCCTTGCTGCGATCGTCAAACATGGCGCGCACTTTGCCAAACGTGTTGCCGATGATGAAGTTATCACCCACGCGCAGCGTGCCGTTCTGTACCAGTACGGTTGCCACCACGCCGCGGCCGCGATCGACCTTGGCTTCAACCACGGTGCCCGTTGCCGGACGCTCTGGATTGGCCTTGAGGTCCTGCAGATCGGCCACGAGGCAGATCATTTCCATCAGCAGATTCAGGTTCGTGCGCTTCTTGGCGGAGACATCCACAAACACCGTGGTGCCGCCCCAGTCTTCCGGCATCAGTCCGCGATCAGCGAGTTGCTTCTTCACGCGATCAGGCAAGGCATCTGGTTTATCGATCTTGTTCACCGCAACGATGATCGGAACCTTCGCGGCTTTGGCGTGGTCCATGGCTTCCAGCGTCTGCGGCATCACGCCGTCATCGGCTGCGACAACCAGAACAACAATGTCCGTGACTTTGGCGCCACGGGCGCGCATACGCGTAAACGCTTCATGACCCGGCGTATCCAGGAACACGATTTGCCGACCGAAGGCCGGTGAATCTTCCTTGGTGATCTTTACTTTGTAAGCGCCGATATGCTGCGTGATTCCACCAGCTTCACCGCCCGCGACGTCGGTTTCACGGATGGCATCGAGCAGCGACGTTTTGCCGTGATCGACGTGGCCCATAATCGTAACCACAGGCGGGCGCGTAACCGCGGCAAGAGCGGCTTTTTCTTCGGTCACGCCTGTCAGCGCTGCCATTTCCTGCGCTGCCTGATCTTCAAAGCTGATGGACTCAGACTCAGCGCCAAAATGCCGCGCCAACTCTTTGGCCAGTTCGAAATCGAGGCTCTGGTTCACTGTGGCCATTACACCCTTCATCAGCAGGCGCGCGATCAAATCCTTGGCGCGCACGCCCAGCTTTTCCGCCAGGTCTTTTACGCTGATGCCTTCGCCAATAGTGATGGATCGGGTGATAGGAAGCGGCTCGTTCGACAACGCCAGGCGCGGCGGTGGAACAAAGCCCTTCATCGTGCCTTCTTTTTCTCGCGGGATATAAGGCTGGCCTGGACGGCGCGTTGGCCCACCCGGACGTGCCGGTCTTCCCGCAGGCGGCGGTGGGCCACCTGGGCCTACTCCGCCCATTCCAGGACGCGGCGGATAGCCACCCGGACGCGGAGAGCTTGTTGGGTGCGGACCCCGACGCTGTTCGCCTGGCCTGCCTTGATACGGTGGACGCGATCCCGGAGGACCACCGGGACCTCCCGGTCCACCTGGACGAGGCCGCTGAAAAATTGGCTGTCCGCGAACCACGCCCTGCGGACGCTGTCCTGGCCCGCCCTGACCCTGCATAGACCGTGTGCCCGGGGCTCCCTGCATTGGGCGGCCTTGTGGGACGCTTGGCGCAACGGCGCGCGGCGGCGGCGCTGTGTATACCGGACGAGGCCCTGTCTGCGGCGTAATCATTCTTCTCTGCTGCACGATTGGCTGGCCTGGCACGGGTTTGGTGGAAGGAGGCGCGGGCGGAGCCGCTTGTTGACTCGCTTCTGCCGCTGGAGGCATTGCAGGCGGTTTTTGTGCTGCTGCCGGCGGTGGCGTAACCACAACTGTTGGAGGCTGTGCAGGCGGCGTGACCACTACTGCGGGCGGAGCGGCTGGCTTTTCAACTGGAGGAGGCGCAACCACTGCCGGCGTCGTCGGCTTAACCACAGGAGGTGTAACCACAGCACTTCTTTCCGCTGCCGGAGCAGCCGGTTTTGTAACCACAACAGCCGGCTTTTCTGCCGATGGCGGAGCTGCCGCAGGCGGCGCAGCTTTCACTGGCGCCGGAGGAGCAGCGGGCGGAGCGGTAACGGCAGGCGCTTTGACCGGAGGTGCGGGCGGATGATTTTGCTGCTGCTCTCTTTCTCTGAGCAGCCTTGCTACGTCGCCAGGTTTCGAAATCTTGGAGAGGTCGATCTTTGGTTTGACCTCTGTCGCGAGAGTTCTTTCCCGCGAAGACGAGCCGGATCTGGCCGAAAAATGCTTTCGTACCCGTACCGCTTCATCTTCCTCAATCGAGCTTGAGTGGGTTTTTTTCTCGGTCACGCCCACCTCCGGCAAAATATCCAAAATTACCTTGGCTTTTACCTCAAGCTCTCTGGCCAGATCATTGATTCGAATTTTCATCCGCTCTCTATTTCCTCCGAGTACCTGTTACGCGATCATAATGACCTCACGGTTTTTTGCCTTGAATCTCACTACGAAAGTTCTTCTTCCGATTCTTCATCGGGCTTTGCCAGTTCCGGCTCTACCAACCCTGCATCCACTGGCTGATCTTCCCCGTGCGTGTGCACTTCTGCCACGTCTGCGTCGGGTGCATTCTCTACTCCGGCGATCGCAGCGGCTTCACTGCTCTGGCCTGTCTCTACCGCTTCGGCATACTCCGTCGCTGCGTCTTCAGCGGCTGCAATTTCAGCCACTGGCTCGGCAGCCGCTCCGCCTTCCACAGCGGCTGTTTCACCGGCTTCCGGTACGGCGGCCGCGGGACTTGTTTCAAGGGTAGAGAAGTAATTATTCACCGCAATGCTGATTTTTTCCACTGTTTTAGGGCCTACGCCGGGCACTTCTTCAAGCTGCTCAGGCGTCATGTCGGCCAGGGCCTCCACCGTGGAAATGCCCGCTTCATTCAGCTTGCCGATCAGCGCCTCACCCAGATCAGTCACCTTTTCCAGTGGCGTGGACTGTTGCGTGGTCAGCGATTCCATCTGCTGTTCCACTTCCTGGCGCTTCTCTTCTTCGCTCTTGATGTCGATTTTCCAGCCCAGCAGCTTGGCCGCCAGCCGCACGTTCTGCCCTTTCTTGCCGATGGCAAGCGAGAGCTGGCTGTCGTCCACCACAACTTCAAGGTGCTTATCTGCCTGGTCCACCACGGTCACGCGGCTTACCTTGGCCGGTTGCAGGGCTTTCTCCGCAAACGTCACCGGATCTTCGTGGTATTCAATAATGTCAATCTTTTCGCCGCGCAGCTCGCGGATGATCGATTGCACGCGCATGCCTTTCATGCCGACGCATGCGCCCACGGCGTCCACGTCCTTGTCGCGTGACATCACGGCAATCTTGGTCCGCTCACCGGCTTCACGGGCAATGGCCCTGATCTGCACCGTGCCGTCGTAAATTTCCGGTACTTCTGTCTGGAACAGGTTCTGCACCAGTTCCGGCGCGGCACGAGAAACAACCACGGCAGGACCTTTAGAATTTTTATCGACGCGCACCAGCACCGCCCGCACGCGCTCGCCCACTGAGAACGATTCCAGTCGCGACTGCTCTTTCTTTGACATGCGAGCTTCAGCCTTGCCGATGTCAAAGATCACATCCGGCCCTTCAATGCGTTTTACCGTTGCGTTTAAAACTTCACCCACGCGCCCAATGTATTCGTTGTAAACAGTATCGCGCTCGGCTTCACGGACTTTCTGGAAAATGATCTGCTTGGCAATCTGCGCTGAGATGCGGCCCAGCCCTTCCGTCGATTTCAGGAAGCGAACTTCGCCGCCAACTTCGGCATTCGGATCAATCGCTTTGGCTTCATCCAGGGAAATTTCCAGTTGCGGATCTTCAATGTCATCTTCTGAGGGCAGAATGCTCTTCACCGCATACACGCGGATCATGCCGGATTCTTTGTCCAGTTCGCCCTTCAGATTTTCCTGGCTCTTTTCCTTCTTGCGAGTGGCCGCAACTATGGCGTCTTCCACCGCGCTCACCACAATTTGCGGATCAATCCCCTTTTCCCGGCTCAGGGCGTCAATCACGTTATAAATTTCACTTGCCATAAGAAAACGGTCCTTAATTATTGCTTGCTGAAATTTCTGTTCCCTAAATCTCGGGTACCAGGTTCGCCTTTTCCACGTTCGCCAGCTCTATTTCAAACTGTTGCACCGGCTGGGCGTGTCCCGGCTTCGGCTTTTTCTTGCCCGGAATCGTTTCCAGAATCAGCTTTCCTTCTTCAAATCTTTGCAAACGCGCTTCAAAATGCCTGTTCCCATTTACCGGCTCGCGCGTCGTCAGCTTTACTCTGCTGCCGGTAAAGCGCCTGTAATCTTCCGGCCTCTTTAGCGGCCTATCCAGCCCCGGTGACGAAACTTCCAGCGTGTAAGACGGGCCGCTTACTGCATCTTCCACGTCCAGGATGGTCGATACATCCCGGCTGACCATGGCGCAATCTTCGTGCGTTACGCCTTCCGGCTTGTCGATGGTGATTCTTAAGGTGCGCGCTTTGCCGCCGCCCCGTAATTCCACATCCACAACTTCTATGCCTTGTGCCGTGGCCACGCGGCCAGCAATTTCGCGAATTGTGTTGAGGTCTGCCGCCATCCACTTCCGAACACGTTACTTGGTGAAGCTTGGTTTCTCCCCAAAATAAAAGTGGGCAATCCGCCCACTGGTACGTTCGCCGAATTGGGGACATCTAACCCACTCAGATCCGGGGTCCCCGACTGGCACGCCTTGCGCCTGTTGGGGTGGAGACCACCCTTCGGCCTGAGCCGAAACCAGCTACCACTTCCTAATAATACGCCCAATACTCGCAAAAAACAATGTATATACGCCTGTAAAACTGCACTTATTGCGGATTATTAAGCCCGCCAACCCCTTTGTTTACTGGCAGTTCCCGCCACGTCTCGTAAGGCGACTTTTTCACCCATCAGCGCTAGCTAATCTTTCTTTCCCATCAAGCCGATACGGTCAGCGCCTGCATGGTGCGTAATATCCACTGCCTGCGCCACATATTCAAAGTCAACTTCGGGATCGCCTTTCACAAAAGCCACCCGGTCGACCCTGAGCTTGAATACCGCCGTAAGTCGGGATTCAAGGGCATCCCAGGAAACTTCTTCCTGGTTGATCTTTAGAAGAGGCCGTTGGCCTTCTCCAACGTCTTTCAATTGGATGACAATCGGCGTCTCAAGATTCGTGGTTTTGCTTTCGATACTCGGCTGCGGGACCAGCGTCTTCTCGCCCCACTTGTGCTCGGGCAGAATCACCATAAAAATAATCAGCAGGACCAATAGAACATCAATCAGCGGCGTGACGTTGATCTCACACGACTGCGTGCTGCGCGCTCCAACCATCATTGACATGGCTCGGCTCCTTAGCGCGGGATTGCGTTGACGATCCCACTTGAGTTTTGCGCGCTGCACTAATTGACACTTCACCCGTGCTAGATGTTCCCGGACAAATGACAGGAACCCGAGCCGCGAATTTCGCGAATAAACACGAATCTAAAGAACATTGCTCTGCCTAAACTGTCTCAGGTTGAATAAACCTGACCCTTTTGTATTTCCTGAATTCGCGTTTTTCGCGTTTATTCGCGGCTAAAAAGTTGGAAATTTTACGTGTCCGCAATCGACCGCTTTCCTGTACTCTCATCGGCATGAAAATTTTTCTGCGCCTGTGCCTCTGCTTCACTGCGCTGCTCGCCTCCGCCCAGCACCTGGTCAAACAGGAAGTTTTTGACGCCATCGCCAATGAATATTCCGGCGAGGCTGCGCAGGAGAACACCCGACGCATCGTCGAATATCACCGCATCCAGGGCAGCCCGATGATGTCTGCGGTCGCCGAACAAGTCGTCCTTCCCCGCCTGAAAGCTGCTGGACTTGAAGCCAGGATCGAGCAGTTTGTTTCCGACGGCAAGACGAAGTACGGAACCTACATTTCGCCCATGGGCTGGGACATGCGTAGCGGCGAGCTATGGGTTGATCAACTAAGGCCCGAGGGCGTTGCCGGCGCAAAGGACTTCAAGCCCATCATGCTCTGCCGCTATGCAGACGTGCCCATGTGCGTCTCGACGTATTCCAAGGGCGGCGAGTGGTCAGGCGAACTGGTGGACGTGGGCAGCGGCGCCAGTGACGCGAATTACCAGGGCGTTGATGTTCGTGGCAAAGTCGCTCTTGCATCTGGTTACGCCGCCAACGTCGTGCGCGAAGCCGTTTTAAAATACGGCGCTGTCGGCGTTGTGATCTATCCCTCCGCGGGTGACCGGCCTGACCATCCGGACATGATTCGCTATAACGGCATCTGGCCGCGCGCTGAAGAACTCGACAAAACCAGCGGCGGCTTCCAGATTTCCCGCAATCAATACGACATGCTCAAGTCGATGATGAAGCAGGGCGCGGTGCGGGTGCATGGCAAGATCGACGCCACACTCAGCCCGGGCAAGCTCACGCTGGTCCATGCTTACATCCGTGGCACGGAACATCCTGAACGAGAGATTCTTATTACAGGACACCTCGACCATCCCAAGTGGAGCGCCAATGACAACGCATCCGGCTCTGGAGCTATGATGGAAGCCGCGCGTGTGCTACAGACTTTGATCGCGACGAAGAAACTTACTCCACCGAAGCTGACGATCCACTTCATGTGGGTGCCGGAATACTTCGGCACGCTGGCTTATGTGAGCAACCATCCCGAAGCGCGCCATTGCGATACTCCATGGGGCGACCCACGCAACAAGCCCGACGCGTTTGCTGAAGGCAAGCCCTGCATCCTTGCCAATATCAATATGGACATGGTCGGTGAAGACACGGTCAAAACCAATTCGCGCTTCTACTTCACCAAAGCGCCGGATTCGATCGTCCACACATTTTTAGACGCTTTGCTATCGGATCTACTGGATCAAACGCGCGAAGCTGATCTCTATGCACAAACTGGCACGCGCAACTACTGGCAGCCAGAGGCTATCCCTTATGCACAAGGCAGCGACCACGATGTTTTCCTTGGGCTTGGCATTCCCGCAACCATGCTGGGCCACGATCCTGACTGGACACATCACACCAGCGAAGACAAGATCGATAAAACCGATGCCAGCGAGTTTAAGCGTGTCGGTGTGTTCGCCAGTGCAGCCGCACATTTTCTGGCTTCAGCAAACAGCAGTGATGCTGAAAAGCTCGGAGCTGCCGACCACGCCAGCAGGGTGAGAGAACTTGCCCATCGTTTGGCTCAGGATGCAACTGCGGACACAAGCAAACCAAATCGAAGAACAACAAGAAATCTCGAGGAGCTTAAGAACCAGGTTGACCGTCTGAACACCTCAGTTGCTCCATCCGGCAAAACTGGCCGCGCAAAAATGGCTGGTAACCCCGGCTCTGGCCCATATCGACTCACCATTCTTCCTCTCGACGCCTCCGCTTTCGAAGGCGTAAGCGCAGAAGACGGCAAGTGGCTCGCCGAACAGGAAGCCCGTTTCGCCAGCGACTCCGAAGGCCTTGCCACAAAACCAAACTTCGCACTGATCAGTTTTGAGGCTGTAAATTTCATGGACGGCCATCGCGGCACCGCAGAAATTGCAGACCTTCTCTCCGCCGAATACTTACTCGACATCGACCAGACCTGGGTGGATCGTCTGGTAAGTATTCTGGAGAAACAAAAATTGGTTTCCAGATAACATGTTTTCCGACGATCTTGAACCTGGCAACGAAATCGTCTTCACAGTAACCGATTATTACGATGGCCCTCTTAATGGGATCGCTAACTTTCAAAGCAAACCACATTTTTACGAGCGCATTTGATGCAGCCCAAGATGATTACTCAGACATGTACCGACTCACGCCGATTGATGATCGGACATTTCGATTAGCTATGGAGGCGTGGGAGATCTGGGGTAGATGGGAACTGGCGCTTCATACCGGCAAGGTTAAAATCGAATCACATCCGGCTTTGCCAGAAGACGTTGCTAGACATGAAGAGTTAAAACATATCCTTGACTGGGCGCTTCAGACTAGTCCCAGCGCAATCATTCAAAGAGGATGGTTCTTCAGCCTTGGGAAAATCAAAGGCTTATGGAGTAAGACAGCTGAAAGTGAAATGGACAGATCAATAAGATTCGCGTCTTTAGCGTTTATTCGCGGCTAAATCCTGTTTGATCTGCGCCCATCCGCTGAATCTGCGGCGCGGATTCTCTACCACTTGAACCGCTTATGTCCCTCCATCACGATCTTCCTTGCTGCGTCCTCATCGGCCCAGCCCGCCATCTCCGTCTTCTTGCCTTCGAGCGCCTTGTAGATGGAAAAAAAGTGCTCGATTTCGTTCACCGTGTGTGAGAACACCTGCGAATAATCATGCACGTTCTTGTAGAGCGGATCGCTTTCCGCCACGGCCAGAATTTTCTCGTCTTTCTTGCCCTGGTCCATCATCTGCAACACGCCGATCGGCCGCACCTCAATCAGGCATCCGGGAAAGCTGGGCGCTTCCACCAACACCAGCACGTCCAGCGGGTCGCCATCCTGCCCGAGCGTGCAGGGAATAAAGCCGTAATCTCCGGGATAGTGCACCGGCGAAAACAAGGTGCGATCGAGCTTGAACACGTGGAGCTGTTTGTCATACTCGTATTTGTTGACTGAGTCTTTGGGAATTTCAATCACCGCGTTCACGCGGTGCGGGGCTTTCTCGCCTATGGGGAGTCTTGTGTAATCGGGCATGCTTTAATTTTTAACCTGCGGCATTCCTCATTCTAGGGTATTTTAGTGGGGCTGTGAGGTGTCCCCATGCGCCTTGTCATTGGAGTCCTTGCTGTTCTGCTTTCGTCCCCGGGCCTGGCCCAGGAATGCACCACCACTGTCGTGGCGTCCTTTTATGATCAGCTCACAAAAGACGAGATTGAGACGCTCAAGCCAGGCGACCTAGAGATAAAAGTCGACGGCCAGAAACTCCCGGTGCTGAGCGCCAGCCGTGACTTCAATAATCGATTGTTAATTCTGCTGGAAACCGAGGGTTCGGCAAAAAATGAAAAACTCGCTGACCTGGTAAGCACCGTCACGCAGCAGGCGCGGCAAGCGCCGGCAGGTAAGCCCGTCGCCTTCGGAGTTTTTGCTGAAAAAGCTTCCTTCACCAAAGGCTTTCCTTCCGAACCGGAGATGCGCACAGCCGCCATCAATGAAGTAGTTGAAAGCGCGCCTCCGCTGGGGAAACGCGTTGCGCTATGGGACGCTCTGCATGAAGCTCTCGCGCTTTTTGGGCCGCACCAGCCGGGGGATACCGTCCTGCTCGTCGGCGATCCCTATGATGACTCCAGCCACCGTTCACCGGAAAGCGTAGAGAAAGAATTTATCGCCAATGGAACGCGGCTGTTTATGATGCGTCGAACGGAGGGCAGCCACGTGGAGCGCGACTTTCTGTGGAGCAATCATGAACTGGAGAAAATGGTGCTGGCACGCACCACAGAGGAAACCGGCGGCCTCCTGAGCATGTATGTTGCTTCACTCATCCGTTTTGCCTGGGCCGGGTACATGCTGGAAATCAAACTACCCTCCGGTATGAGACGGCCGCACAAATGGAAGGTGGAATTCCGCGGCGATGCAGCCCAGACGCACAGGAAAACGAATTTTTATTATCCTGCCCGGTTCCCCGCATGCGAACAGGAAGAGACTCCACCCAAAAAAGAAAGCGCCCATAAGAGCAACTACTAAAAACAAATTCGCCCAAGTACGACGTTGATTCATAAACATGAGGTGTTTTGAAACGCATCATTGTTTTTCTTCACTATTAAAGTGGAGGGATAACGATTTCAATGGTTCGTACCGTCTGCTTCTTCGCCCTTATCGCACTGGCTGCAACCACTGGTTTTGCTCAAACTTGCACTACTTATGTTCTAGTAGACACTTTTAACGACAAAACCCATTTTGGCATTGATGGCCTGAACGCCGAAGACTTTGAGGCGCGAATGGGAAACGCCTCTCTGTCTGTGATCAGCGCCACTCAGAGCTTCAACAATCGCGTATTGGTGCTGACTGAGAGCAGCGGAAGCGCCGACGACAAGGAAGTGGACGCGCTGGTGCGCGGAATCGCCGCAAAGGCGCGTACAGCGCCAGCTGGGCGGCCAATCGCCTTCGGAGCATTTGCTGAAGAGGCGTTCATCGGCAAAGAATTTCTTACTGATCCACAAAAACGGTCTTCTGCCATTGACGAAGTGCTTGCTCAAGCTGCCCGACTTCCGGGTAAATATGCCTCACTCTTTGACAGCTTGCATCAAGCCATTGCCGTATTTGGACCGCACCAGCCGGGAGACACCATTTTGCTTCTGACCGATGGCCATGACAACAAGAGCAAGCGCAATCTGAATGACATGAAAAAGGAATTCGCGGCCAGCGGCACGCGCCTGCTGGTGGTAATTCGGCCGAAATTCACGCCCAGAGGAGTTTTCAAAGACTTCCAGCAGCATGACAGGGAAGAAAATTTGTCCCTGAAGATATTAAGTTTAAGCACCGGCGGCGCCTATACGGGTTTTAGGAATGACCGTTTCTTGGAGTTTGCCTGGGCCGGCTATCTACTGGGCATCCAGGCCCCGGCTGCGCTCAACAAGCCGAAAGAGTGGAAGCTCCAGATCAGGAACTCCAACGGCAAAATTGACAAAAACATACTTCTCTACTCACCCTGGCAATTAACCCCGTGCGGCCCAGTTACCACGGCCGCGCGCTAAGACAAAACGCGCCAAAAATGGCGCATTTTGAAAAGCTGAGTGCAGGCCTTTATAGGCAATTCACGACAATAGACTTGAATCTTTCCAAAATGGGATTTTCGCCCATTTTCGGAAATAAAAAAGCCATCGTTCTGCCGTTGCTCCCGCTTTCTGGAGGATTAGATTAGTTGAAAGTTGTAAAGGAGCTTCAAAGATGAATTATAAAAGATTGCTTTTCAAGTTTGCAGTACTCGCGCTCAGCTTGGCTGCTCTTCATATGATACCTGATCGGGCAAAAGCCTCTTCTCTCACTTGCCAGTTAAGGTTTTGCAGTACCGCCACAGCCGGGGGCCATTGTGGTACATTCGGGTCGGATTGTAATGTCTGCCACGGTAGTGATGGATCCACGGGACCTTGTGGTATCCAGTGAAGGTGAATCGCAGGCTGCCAACTGGTAATAGGGGCAGCCTGCCTTAATGAAGATAGAATCGAATGTGCTGAGTGGCCGTCGCTACTTCTTTTCTTCCTCGCCGCCGCCTTGTTCAGCGGCCGCAGCTGCCTGCTCTTCTTCCATCTGCTTGCGGACTTCTTCCTGGCGCTTGGTGCGGATCTCTGCCCGTTTGGCGCGCTTGGCCTCAATCACCTTTTCACTGCCCAGTAACTCGATGTAGCAGGTTGCTGCGCCATCGCCCTGCCGCCATCCTTTGTGGATGATGCGCAGGTAGCCGCCGCTTCTGTCGCCAAAACGCGGCGCCACGGTTTCAAACAGCCGGCTCACCGATTCACGCGTCATCAGGTAGCTGCCCGCCAGACGCCGCGCGGAAAGGTCTCCGCGCTTGCCCAGTGTGATCATCTTTTCCACGTGCGGACGCATGGCTTTGGCCTTGGCCGGGGTGGTTTCAAGCCGCTCTTCCATGATGAGTGAGGTCACCAGGTTGCGCAGCAGCGCGCGCCGATGGCTGGTGTTACGTCCGAGTTTCTTCGTGTGTCTCTGGTGACGCATAGTCTTAAGTCCTTCACTGAATTTCTTTTGCTCAACAGCTACTAGCTTCTGGGTGCTAGCTTCTAGCTTCTAGTTGAAAGGCCTTTGGCTCTTGGCCATTGGCTATATCTTTTTGGGATTGTGGCATCAGGAGATCGCGTTACAGCTTTGCCGATCTCCCGATCACCCGATCCTAGAATTCCTGCCCGTCGCCGCCAACGTCATCCAGAACACCGCCGCCCATAGACACTGCGGACGGCATCTGGCTGGTGGGTCCGGGAACGGCGTTGCCCTGATCGTCAATCTTCATGCCCAGCGAGAGGCCCATGGAAGCAAGGATTTCCTTGATCTCATTGAGCGACTTGCGGCCAAAGTTCTTGGTCTTGAGCATCTCCGCTTCCGTCTTCTGCACCAGCTCGCCGATTGACTGGATATTCGCGTTCTTCAGGCAGTTGTAACTGCGCACGGAAAGCTCCAGCTCTTCAACGGAACGGTTCAGGTTTTCATTCTTGATCAGCGGCTTCTCTTCACCACGCGACTCCGTCTCTAACTCCTCTTCAAAATTGATGAAGATAGTCATGTGGTCCTTGAGCAGCTTCGCCGCCAGACCCAGCGCGTCAGCCGGGGCAATGGAGCCGTTGGTCCAGATTTCGATATCGAGTTTGTCGTAATCGGTGATCTGTCCCAGGCGGGCCGCTTCCACCGTGTAATTGCACTTGCGCACCGGTGAGTGTACAGAATCGATCGGGATGAAGCCAAGACCCAGGTCTTCGTCAAAGTTCTTGTCGGCTGCCACATAGCCGCGACCGCGCTTCAGGCGCATTTCCATGTCCAGCTTGCCGCCTTCAGAAACCGTGGCAATGTAAACATTCTTGTCCAGGATTTCCACGTCGCCATCCGCCTCAATCATGGCGCTGGTGACCACACCCGGCTGCTCGGCTTTCAGGTAAATAGCTTTAGGACCGTCGCCGTTCAGCTTGAACGGGACCTGCTTCAGGTTAAGAATGATGTCAGTTGCGTCTTCAACAACGCCGGGAATCGATTGAAATTCATGCAGCACGCCTTCAATTTTCACGGCGGTTACGGCCGCGCCTTCAATGGATGACAGCAGTACGCGCCGCAGGGCGTTGCCAATAGTTGTGCCGAATCCACGCTCAAAAGGCTGAGCGTAAAAGCGGCCGTATTTATCGGTGAGCGTCTCGGTATCGGTGGCAAGACGTTTGGGTTTTTGGAAACCTCTCCATAGAACCATGTGCTTTTTTGTCCTTTCAACTCCGCTCCGTTTGGCGCATGCAGCTGGGAGGCGGCAAGGCTGTTCTGGTGCGGGCAATTGTGAAGCTAATGGCTGTGAGCCACTAGCTTCTGGCTAAACCAAATTTTGAGTGGATGAATCAGTTGGAAGTTATTTGATGCTGGATCTCACTTCCTTGATTCATCAGCCGAAACCGGTCTCCCGGCCTCTTTCCGGCTAGCAGCTAGAAGCTAGTAGCTAGTAGCTCTATTTCGAATACAGTTCGACGATCAACTGTTCATTGACCGGCGCATTGATGTCTTCTCTCTTCGGCAGTGACAAAACGCGGCCCTTCAGGTTGTCGCGGTCCACTTCCAGCCATCCGACTACAGGCTGGTGGCTCGAATAATCGCGCGCACCCTCAATCACCGTGAATTTCTTGGCCTTGTCGCGCACCTGGATCTCGTCTCCGGCGCTCACCTGGAACGATGGAATATTCACACGGCGTCCGTTCACGTCAATGTGGCCGTGGCGCACAATCTGCCGCGACTGGCGGCGCGACGTGGCAAAGCCCAGCCGGTAAACTACATTGTCCAGCCGGCGCTCCAGTTGTTGCAGGAGCAGTTCACCGGTGACACCCGGCTTGCGCGCGGCTTTCTCAAAGTAGTTGCGGAACTGGTTTTCCAGGGTGAAATACATGCGCTTGGTCTTCTGCTTTTCCCGCAGCTGCAAGCCATAGCCTACGACCTTGGCCTTGCGGTCCTTGCCATGCTGGCCGGGAGCAAAGTTGCGCTTTTCCACGGGGCACTTGTCAGTGAAACACTTGGCCCCTTTTAAGAACAATTTCATGCCTTCGCGACGGCAAAGACGGCATACTGCACCTTTATAACGTGCCATTATTTCTCCTCTTCGAGTGACGATCGGTTTACGGGGTGGCTACCCTTTCTTCCCGATCCGTTTATTCAAGGGCTCCGCAGCATTGCTGCTCTGCCCTCGCGTTGCGTTCGCGCGGGCCAGCGCTCACTTCATGCTTCACCCGTGCCAACAAAACTTGCAATCAAACGCGTCTGCGCTTTGGCGGACGGCATCCGTTGTGCGGAATGGGCGTCACGTCCTTAATCGTCTTCACGTCCAGCCCTGCGGCTGCCAGAGCGCGAATTGCCGACTCACGTCCTGATCCCGGGCCATTCACGCGCACTTCAACAGAACGCATGCCATGATCGCGCGCCTGGCTGGCGGCATTGCTGGCAGCCTGCTGCGCGGCAAACGGAGTGCCTTTACGCGACCCGCGGAAGCCCAGCGAACCGGAACTCTTCCACGCCAAAGTTTTGCCTTCACTGTCCGTGATGGTCACAATGGTGTTGTTGAAAGACGCCTGAATGAACGCCACGCCATGCGGAACGTTCTTGCGCTCTTTCTTCTTGAAAACTTTTTTCTTGCCTTTTGTTCCGGTCGCGCCGGTGCCCGGTGCTGCTGTTGCTTTTGCCATAGAAGTTTTTTCCTGTATATCTTTCAAAGGCGACTGTCATTGCCAGTCGCGCCCATACTCAAGCTAATTGCCAAATGCCAATGGCTAATTGCTAGGTTTTCGCCGCCGTCTTCTTCTTGTTCGCGACCGTGCCTTTGCGCGGGCCTTTGCGGGTGCGCGCATTGGTGTGTGTGCGCTGTCCGCGTACGGGCAGGTTGCGGCGATGACGATAGCCACGGTACGAACCAATTTCAATCAGCCGCTTAATGTGCATGGAAATGTCTTTGCGCAGATCACCTTCCACGTCGCCTTCGGCTTCAATAGCCTGGCGTATGCGGTTGACTTCGTCCTCGTTCAGGTCCTGGACTTTCTTCATGGGCTCGACCTTCGCCGTGGCCAGAAGCCGCGTGGAACGCGAGTTGCCAATGCCGTAGATATACGTCAGCGCGATGTTCACATGCTTGTTGCGCGGAAGATCAACGCCTGAAATGCGTGCCATGTCTTTTCTCCTGAGGGCTCCGCCGCGTTTCGCTGCTCCGCCCTCGCGCTCCGTTCGCGCGGGACAGCGCTCTCTTCGCGCTTCACCCGTCCCTTTAACTCAAGTGTCGATCGGTTTACAGCCGGCGGCCTTCATCCCGATCCCGATAAATTAACCTTGTCTTTGTTTGTGTTTCGAGTTCTCGCAGATCACACGCACCACGCCTTTGCGGTGCACGATCTTGCACTTGTCACAGATTTTCTTTACCGATGCCCGAACCTTCATGTCTCTGCTCTCTCTGATATCCGAACCGCCGGGGTCTTGCTCGGCCTGAGTTCTTCTTCAATTTGGTAATTGGGTAAATTTGTAATTTGGTAATTGAGAATCCCGAGACGTTCTTCAATTACCCATTTACCAAATTACTCAATTACCAAATCCTCAAAGCTCTTTCACTCACTTGTATCTATACACGATGCGTCCGCGAGTGAGGTCGTACGGTGAGAGTTCCACCGCAACCTTGTCCCCTGGAAGAATACGGATAAAATTCTTGCGCATTCTGCCGGAAACGTGTGCCAGCACCTGATGCTTGTTTTCCAGTTCCACCCGGAACATGGCATTCGGCAGCGGCTCAAGCACCGTTGCCATCACTTCAATCGCGTCTTCTTTACTCACCTAGCTCCTTGGTTTGCAAGCTTCTAGCCGCTAGCTTCTGGCTTCTAGCAAAAGCATTTTGACTCGCTCACCGATCATCTTTCTTCTTACATCCCGCATTGTGCGCAAACTGAGCGCGATTTCTTAAATTCTCCGGCCAAGCGGCTCCCTACTCAGTCAATACCAGCGGCCCATTTCTCGTTACTGCCACGGTGTGCTCGAAGTGTGCGCTATAGCTGCCGTCTTCTGTAACCGCAGTCCATTTGTCATCCAGAACACGCGCTCCCGGCTTGCCGATATTCACCATTGGCTCAATGGCGATGACCATGCCTTCACGCAACCGTGTTCCATGCCCGCGCGTGCCGAAATTAGGGACCTGCGGGTCTTCATGCAGCCGCGTTCCAATTCCATGTCCTACAAATTCGCGCACCACGCTGAACCCGTTGGCTTCAACGTATTCCTGCACTGCCGCGCCTACATCGCCAACGGTTTTGCCCAGCCTGACTTCTTCAATAGCTTTTTTCAGCGACGTCTCCGTCACGTCAAGCAGCTTTTGCAACTCTGGCGCAATCGCCTTGCCCACGGGAACGGTGATGGCTGAATCGCCATAATAACCATCCAGCACTACGCCGCAATCGATGGAAACAATATCGCCTTCCTTGAGCACCCGCTTTTCTGACGGTATGCCGTGAATAATTTCATTGTTCACTGACGTGCACAGCACGCAGGGATAATCGCAATAGCCTTTAAATGCGGGCTTGGCGCCGAACTCACGAATCTTTTCTTCCGCGGCATTTTCCAGGTCCATGGTGGAAACGCCCGGGGCGACCATGGCCTTTACCGCGTCCAGAACCTGCCGGACAATCTGCCCGCTGCGTTTCATCTTTGCCAGTTCGGATTGTGATTTGCAATTAATCATTTTTGCTTCAACTGCTCTTACTTCAGTTACTCACTGCCTGCGGCGGCCGCGCCGCCTTCAATCGCGCGAAACATCTCCGACATCACCTTTTCAACGGGCTGATCCCCGTTGACACAGCGCAACCGTCCCTGCTTCTGGTAAAACTCTTCCAGAGGCTTGGTCTGGCGCTCGTAGCTTTTCAAACGCTCAGATATGACCTCTTCCGTATCGTCAACGCGCTGGAACAACTGGGTGCCGCAGACGTCGCAAACGCCTTCAGTTTTGGGCGGCTGGAGATAGATGTTGTAAATCTTGCCGTCGACAGGACAAGTACGGCGGCCTGTAAGCCGTTGCAGTAATTGATTATAACTTACCTCAACGTCTACGACAACCGTCGGCTTCTTCTCGCCTGCCTTCGCCGCCAACTCTTTATCCAGCCATTCCGCCTGCGCCACAGTCCGCGGAAAGCCATCCAGCACGAATCCTCGATCGCAATCCGGCTGCTTGATCCGGTCCGCAACCATGCCGTTCACCAGGTCATCGGACACCAGGTCGCCCCGTTCCATGACCCTTTTTGCTTTCCTGCCCAGGTCCGTACCGCGGGCCACATTGTCCCTCAGGATGTCCCCGGTAGAAATGTGGGGGATCCCGTAATGTCCGGCAATCAACTTGGCCTGTGTACCTTTGCCTGCTCCGGGAGCTCCCAGCAAGACGATCGGACCCACAGGTATATTTTTTCCGCTCATAGCGTCAACACCCGTTGCCGGCCGGAATTCCGTTTAGCCCCAGCTTCTTCTGCCGCGAACGCGTCCGCTGCGAGAAGTAAAGCCTTCATAGTGGCGCATGACCAATTGTGATTCGATCTGATTCACCGTGTCCATGGCCACGCCCACCACGATCAGCAGCGATGTGCCGCCAAAGTAAAAGTTCACGTTCAATCCGTGCAGCACCCATGTAGGCAGACCGCTGAAAACTCTCGGTCCGATCCATGGGATGTGATCAAGATGGATTCCGGCAATCATCCATTCCGGAATCAGCGAGATCAGGATCAGGTACAAGCCGCCCACCAGCGTTACGCGCGTCAGCACGTCGTTAATGTAGTCGCGCGTGCGATGGCCGGGACGTATGCCGGGAATAAAGCCACCGTATTTCCGCATGTTGTCCGCCACGTCAGACGGATTGAACACGATGGAAACGTAAAAATAAGCGAAGAAGATGATGCCGACAGCGTACAGCAGCGTGTAAAGCGGCTCGCCCCACTTGAGCTGCTCCATGGTGCCGCCAAAATATCGGTTTAGCGTTCCGCCAGGCTTAAACGCGTTTGAAAGCGTAAGCATCTGCGGAATGCTGAGCAGCGACGAAGCAAAAATTACCGGCATTACGCCGCCGGAATTCACGCGCAATGGCAAGTGTGTAGACTGGCCGCCCATAATGCGGCGTCCTACAACGCGCTTGGCATATTGCACCGGAATGCGCCGCTCTGAGCGTTCCATAAAGACGATGAATGCCACCACCAGAATCATGATGGCGACAAGAATCAGCAGAGCTGGAACGGTAAAGCTTCCCCAGGCTGACGACTTCGCCTTTTGCGCCAGATCGACTACGGCTTTTGGCAATCCGACGACAATGCCGGCGAAAATCAGCAATGACATGCCGTTGCCCACGCCGCGTTCCGTAATCTGCTCACCCAGCCACATGATGAAGATGCTACCCGTGGTCAGGGTAATGATCGTCATCAGGATGAAGCTCCATCCCGGGTTCATAACGAACTTCTGCGTCTGCAGCGTAAATGCGATGCCCATGCTCTGCAGCACGGAAAGAATCAGCGTGAGATAACGCGTCCACTGGGTGATCTTGCGCCGGCCCAGGTCGCCCTCTTTTTGCAGGCGCGCCAGCGGCTCCCAAACCACCGTGAGCAGTTGCAAGATAATCGATGCCGTGATGTACGGCATGATGCCCAGAGCAAAAATCGTCAAGCGGCGCAGGTTGCCTCCACTGAAGAGATCATAGAAGCCCAGCAATCCGCCGCTCTGCTGCTCAAACGCCTTCTGCAACTGGTCAGTATTAATGCCCGGCGTAGGAATGTGTGATCCCAGGCGATAGACCGCCAGCATGGCCAGCGTAAACAGCACGCGCTTGCGCAGGTCCGGTACTCGAAAGATATTCGCCAGTTTCTCGAACATTTAGGTCACCTTTTTCTTTAGTTTCGAAGGTGCCTTGCTTTTGCCCGATTGGGGTTCGTCCTTGGCCGATGCCGCAACGGCAGCGCCGCCAATAATCTCAATCTTGCCGCCGGCCTTGGTGATTTTCTCTTCAGCCGACTTGGAGAACTTATGCGCCTGCACAGTCAGCGCCGTTTTTAATTCGCCATCGCCCAGCACCTTGATCAGATCGTTCTTATGTACTACGCCGTTCTTGATCAGGAGTTCCGGGGTAATGTTCTTTTCGCCCAGTTCTACAAGGCGATCCAAATTCACAACCTGGTATTCCACGCGGAAAATGTTGGTGAAGCCGCGCTTGGGCAAGCGGCGATGCAATGGCATCTGGCCGCCTTCAAAGCCGCGCATCATGCGCGAACCTGAACGGGAACGCTGGCCCTTGTGGCCGCGCGTTGAAGTCTTGCCCATTCCACTGCCCATGCCCCGGCCCACGCGTTTCTTGTTGGACGTGGCGCCCTTGGGAGGCCGTAAGTTCGATAAATTCGTTGGCACTTGATTTCCTTTTGCGCAATCACCGCTGACTTGCGATGACTACTCGGTTTCCCTGTTTTTGATTTGGCAATTTACCCAATTACCCATTTACCAAATCTATTTTTCTAAGATCTGCACCAGGTGCGGAACCTTGGCGACCATGCCACGAATGGACGGCGTGTCTTCCCGTTCCACCACCTGATAAAGCCGGGTAAAGCCCAGCCCTTTCACCACCAGCTTGTGTTTCACCGGCGTGCAAATCTTCGAGCGCACATATTGAAGGCGAATTTTCTTTTTAGCTGCCGTCATAATTCCCTTATTCCTTCGAATTCTTATGCACGGGCACTCTTGCCTATGCCGAAGCGAGACTTGGTATTTGGTACTTAGCCGTCAGCCCCCGTCTGTCTCATCTCACCAGAACCGCCTCGGTCTCTCAAACAAGCTAAATATTAAGTACCCAGTATTAAATACTGCCTTCTTACAGCTCCTGCAGCGTCTTGCCCCGCAGAGTGGCCACATCCTGGCGGTCGCGAAGTTTATACAGCGCATCAAACGTGGCTTTGATCACGTTGTGCGGATTGGCCGTGCCAATCGATTTCGTGAGTACGTTCTGCACGCCCACTGAGGTCATCACCGCGCGCACCGCGCCGCCGGCGATCACTCCGGTGCCTTCCGGGGCCGGCTTGAGCAGCACACGGCCAGAGCCAAATGTGCCCAGCACCGCATGCGGAATCGAGGTCTTGCTCAGGTTGACCCGCATAAGATTTTTCTTGGCCGATTCAATCCCCTTGCGGATGGCCTGCGGCACTTCCTTGGCCTTGCCGGAACCGTATCCGACCACACCCGCACTGGGGTCGCCCACCACGACCAAGGCTGCGAATGACATGTTTTTGCCGCCCTTGACCACCTTGGTCACGCGGTTGATGGCCACTACCTGGTCTTTCAACTGATAGTTGCCGGCATCGAGCTTTCTTTTCGTTGCAGTTGCCATTTTATTTAGAACTCCAGACCTGCTTCACGCGCTGCGTCCGCCAGCGCCTTGATGCGCCCGTGGTAGAGATAACCGCCACGGTCAAACACTACTTTCTTGATTCCTTTTTCCTGCGCCCGCTGCGCAATCTCTTTGCCGATTTCCTTGGCGCTGGCCACATTGCCGCCCGTCTTCTTGCCGCCCTTTTTGCCCTTCACCGTGCTGGCTGAAGCAAGCGTGGTGCCGGACATGTCATCAATCACCTGCACGTAAATGTGGTTCAGTGAACGGTACACGTTCAAGCGTGGACGTTCCGTTGATCCGGAAAGCTTGTTGCGCAGCCGCTGATGGATCCGCCGCCGTGTTTTGTCTTTCGAACTATCTGGAATCATGTTTTTACCCTTTGCTTCGTAGCGCTATTGAGCGCCACGATCAAAATTCTGTCTTCTGCTTGCCATCAATCGGGTGATCCGATGATCGGTTCATCGGTTTCAGATCACTCCATCTTGTTACTTCCGCTCACCCAGTCTTGCAATCGGCCCGATCTGCGATCTTCACTCGTAACAATCTTCGGGGGTCGGCTTTCAGATCACCCGATCACGCGCGATCACCCGATCTCCCGATCTTTATTTCGCTCCGGTCTTGCCGACCTTCTTCTTCAACTTCTCGCCCACATAGCGGACGCCCTTCTGCTTGTACGGGTCCGGTGGCCGCAAACTGCGCATGTCCGCCGCAACTTGACCCACTTTCTGGCGATCAATGCCTGATACCGTCAACTTGGTCTGTTTGGGATCCACGGCAACCGTTACGCCGGTGGGCAGCGGAAACTCAATCGGGTGCGAATAGCCCAGCGTAAACACCACAGTGTTCTTGCCTTTCAGCTCCGCGCGATAGCCAATACCGACGATTTCCAGATCGCGGTTCCAGCCCTTGGTGACGCCTTCCACGGCGTTATTCACCAGAGCCCGCGCCAGTCCATGGACTGCGGCATGATGATCGTCCTTGCGGGTGACTTGTATGTGTCCGTCCGCCTGCTTCAGTTCAACGCCGGAAGGAAGATGCGTCTGCACCTGACCCTTGGGACCCTGCACGACCACGGTGTTGCCCTTTACTTCAAACTTCACTCCCTGTGGGAGCGGAATCGGTTTCTTTCCGATACGAGACATTTTGCTCTACCCTTCTCTTGAAGCGAGTCCTTCAAGCCGCTTGCGGCTGAATTCCACGCTGATTCTTAGCTGCTAGCGGCTGGCTTCTAGCTACTAGCCAAACCAAAGTAACTGTTAGTGCAATCGCCACTTGCAACAATGCATTCAATCTTGCCGAAAAGCACTTTTCGCCTTTCGGTCCTGCTAGCAGCTAGAAGCCAGTGGCTAGCAGCTGGTAAGCCGCGTAGCGGGTTACCATACCTCGCACAGTATCTCGCCGCCCAGGCCCTGTTTGCGCGCCTGGCGTCCCGTCATCACGCCCTTGGGAGTGGTGAGGATGTTGATCCCCAGCCCGCCGAGCACGCGTGGAATATCGTTGCGTCCCACATACACGCGGCAGCCAGGCCGCGAAATGCGCTGCAGGTTCGCGATGGCGGCATTGTTGTCCTGCCCGTACTTCAGGTAAATGCGCAGGACTTTTCTGCCCTCTTCCTCTGTTGGCTTGAAATTGGCGATATAGCCTTCTTCTTTCAGGATGCGCGCAATTTCCAGCTTCAGCTTGGAAGCCGGAACATCAAGCTTCTGGTGCCGTGCATGGATCGCATTGCGAATGCGTGCCAGCAAATCTGCGACCGGATCGGTCAAACTCATCTTCGTTTATCTCCTCTTATCGTCACCCGTTTGCTCCGACTCCGCCGGAGAACCTGCCGTGACGTACTGCAAAACCGGCTATTGGCTCTTGGTACTTGGCCTTAAGCGATCTGCTTTCTTATCTAACCGACTTCAACTTGCTGCCGGCCAACCAAATACCAACTACCCAATACCAATTACCACGACGACTTCGAAACCCCGGGAATCTCACCCTTGAGCGCCAGTCCGCGGAAGCACAGGCGGCAGAGGCCGAACTTGCGCAGAAAAGCGCGCGGCCGTCCGCAGATGCTGCAGCGATTGCGGTGCTGGGTGGAGAACTTGGGTTTCTTGTTCGTCTTGGCGATCTTCGCTGTTGTTGCCATTGTGTCCTTTGCTAAATACCAACTACCAAATACTAAGTACCGCTCTTTACTGCCTGAACGGCATCCCAAAATGCTTGAGCAACGCCCTTGCCTGGTTGTCGTCGCGCGCCGTGGTCACGATCGTGACATTCATGCCCTTCAGCTTGTCCACTTTCGCGTAATCGATTTCCGGAAAGATCAACTGGTCACGCAAGCCCAGCGTGTAATTGCCGCGACCGTCAAATGACTTCGTCGAAACCCCGCGAAAATCGCGCACACGCGGCAGAGCAACGTTGATCAACCGATCCAGAAACTCATACATGCGCGGACCGCGCAGCGTCACCATGGCGCCAATCGCCATGCCTTCGCGCACTTTGAACGCCGCAATCGACTTCTTGGCCTTGGTCACTACCGGCTTCTGCCCGCAGATTTCACCCAGGTCGCGCACCAGCGGATCAAGCATCTTGGTATTCTGCGTGGCTTCGCCTACGCCCATATTCACCACGATCTTATGCAGTCGCGGTACAGCCATGGGATTCGTCGTGCCCAGTTCCTTGGCCAGCGCCGGAGCAATCTCTTTATCGAATTTGTCCTTCAGTCTTGCCGTTACCTTTGTGGTTGCCATTGTTTCTCTGTACTTCCTTCTCCCACGGTTTCGGAGTGGTTACCGGTTCGTAGGGTCATCAATTCTTGGTTCAGTATTTAGTACTTGGCTGCTCGGAGCTGCTTCGCTTTCAGCAACATTCCCTTGTCTTTCACACAAGGCCAAATACCAATTACTAAGTACCGCCTTCAACTATTTATCCAACGGCGCATCGCAACGCCGGCAGATCCTCACATGCCGGCTGCCGTGCATTTTGTGTCCAATGCGCGACGGTCCGCAGCTCGGGCATACAACCATGACGTTGGAGATGGAGATGGGCGATTCCTGCTCCGCGATTCCGCCCTTGATGTTGCGCTGCGGATTCGGGCGCACGTTCTTTTTCACCATCATTACGTGCTCCACCAGAACTTTGCTGCTGCCGGGGAAAACCCGAAGCACGCGGCCCTGCTTGCCCTTGTCACGTCCGGTGATTACTTTCACCGTGTCATTGCGCTTGATATCGACTCTTGTATGCATTGTCTGCCTTCAACCATTTGGCGGCCTCAACCTTGCATCCGCCGGAAATCTTCCTGTCTTGCCGTATTCGTCTCCCTTACAACGCCTCGCTGTTACAGAACTTCCGGCGCCAGAGAAACAATCTTCAAAAACTTCTTTTCCCTGAGCTCGCGGGCCACGGGACCGAACACGCGCGTGCCAATCGGCTCGCCGGTTTCATTAATCAGCACTGCCGCGTTTTGATCAAAGCGGATATATGTTCCATCGCGGCGGCGATGCTCCTTGCGCTGGCGCACGATCACGCATTTCACCACCGTGCCCTTCTTGGCCGTGCCGTCCGGCGACGCTTCTTTCACCGCAGCCGTAACCACGTCGCCCAGGCTGGCGTTCAGGCCGGTGTGGCCGCCCAGCGGCAGGATCATCTGCAGCCGGCGCGCTCCGCTGTTGTCGGCCACATCGAGAATGCTTCTCATCATGACTGCCATGGTTTTGTCCCCTTATCAAATCTGTTTCATCAGCGATTCGGCCCGTTTGGCCGCCGAATCGCGCAGCAACGAGCGCTGAAATCCTTGCCCACGATCCGCACTCTTAAGCGGTTTTCGAATCGACGTTAACTGCTGACTTCTGCTTCCTCGCCGCCCACCAGCTTGGCCTTCTGGATCACGTTCTTCAACCGCCAGCGTTTCAGTTTGGACATGGGGCGTGTCTCTTCAATCTCCACAAAGTCGCCTACGTGCGCCGTGTTCTTCTCGTCGTGCGCGTAGAACTTCTTTGACTTGGCTACGACGCGGCGATAGAGCGGATGCGCTTTCTTCATGATCACCTGCACCACGATGGTCTTGCTCATCTTGGTGGAAGTCACACGTCCGATCTTGGTGCTGCGGCTGCCTTGTTTTTTTTCTGTCGTTGTCTCTGCCATTTACTTTTTCCTCGCCTTGGCTGCGGTCTTCTTCTTTGCCGGCTTGGCTGTTTTGCCCTTGGCGGCAGCCTTGGTCTTCTTTTTCTTGGCGCTCTTGCCGGCAGCGGCCTGCTTCGAACTTGGCTTTGGCTCGGCTTCACCCGCGGCGGCTTCAGTTTTGTGGCCGTTGCTGGGCGCTGCAATTCCCAGTTCCTTCTCCCGCATCACGGTATGAACGCGCGCTACGTCCTTGCGCAGGCCACGGATCTTGGTCAGGCTCTCCGTCTGTCCCATTTTCAACTGGAACTTGAGGCGGAAGAGCTGGTCATTGAGCTCCTGCTGCTGGTGCAGCAGTTCGGCATCGGTCAGATTTCTAAGTTTTTCGACATCCATTGTCTTTTCTCTTTTGGCTGCTAGCACTAGCCTCTGGCTTTTAGCCCTTAGCTTTTTGCCTGGGCTTTAATACTTTTAAATCCTTGCCTTGGATCCCTTCGTTTCCGGCTGCTCAATCTTGAACATTCAGCCCAAACTACGTCTCCGGCTGGGTGCTTGCTCAAGCCGATGGCAAGAAGCTAGTGGCTGTCGTGTCGGGCCACAAACTTTGTCCGCAAGCCCAGCTTGTTTGACGCCAGCCGCATTGCTTCCTGGGCATCCGTGCGGTTCACGCCTTCCATCTCAAACAGGATCTTGCCCGGACGTACCACGGCAACCCAGTGGTCCGGCGCGCCCTTGCCTTTGCCCATACGGGTTTCGGCGGGCTTCTTGGTCACAGGCTTGTCCGGAAACAGGCGGATCCAGATCTTGCCGCCGCGCTTCACAAAACGCGTCATCGCCACGCGGCTGGCTTCGATCTGCCGATCGGTGACCCAACCCGGCTCCATGACTTTCAACCCGAAATCGCCGAAGGAGAGCTCTCCTCCGCGCCAGGCCTTACCGCACATGCGACCGCGCTGCTGCTTGCGGTACTTAACTTTTTTCGGCATTAACATAAGTTCGAATCCTTGTAGCTGCTCACTTTTTCGCCAAGTACTTAGTAGTTAGTATTTAGCTGCAAGCTCGCGGCAATTTTGCCAATTTCAAGCCGCATCAGTCTTCTACACAAAGCTAAATGCTAAGTACCAAGTACTAAATACTGCTTTCTTAAAATGCTCCGGCACCCGCGCGCTCAGGCTGCCGCCTCTTCTGTGGCAGAATGTCGCCCTTGTACACCCAGCACTTTACGCCGATCACGCCATACGTGGTGCGGGCCTCAGAGAAACCAAAATCGATGTCGGCGCGCAGCGTGTGCAGCGGCAGACGTCCCTGCAGGTACCATTCGGAACGCGCGATTTCATTGCCGTTCAACCGGCCGGACACGCGGACCTTGATGCCCTTGCAGCCGAAGCGCAGCGCCGAATCCACTGACTTGCGCATTGCCCGGCGGAAGCCGACGCGCTTTTCCAGTTGCAGCGCGATCCCTTCCGATACCAGTTGCGCGTCCAGCTCCGGCTTGTGCACTTCCTGGATGTCGATAAACACATCGCGGTTCGTGCGCTTCTGCAGCTCGACCTTCAGCTTGTCGATTTCCGCGCCCTTGCGCCCGATGATGATTCCCGGACGCGCGGTGCGAATGATGATCCGGAGCTTGTTGCCCGGACGCTCGATTTCCACCGAGCTCACGCCCGCAGACTTGAGCTTGTCCTTCAGCTCGTCCTTCAGCTTCACGTCTTCCAGAAGAAGCTTGTCGTAATCTTTCTCAATGAACCAGCGCGACCGCCAGGGCTTGGTGTATCCCAGCCGAAATCCGTAAGGATGGACTTTCTGTCCCATGCATTTACCTCTTGTAATCTTTCTTCCGCGTAACTAATTGCGCTACAAAACTTTTTCCGAACCGAAATTCTTTACCGCGCCGCCGCGGTCTTCTTCTTGCCGGCTGATTTCTTCTTTGCGCCAACAGCTTTCTTCTTGGCCGTGGCCTTGGCCGGAGCAGCTTCTTCTTCGCCGACTACCGTTGCCAGTTCCTGCTTGTTCTCCGCGCCTTTTTCCGCCAGCACAATTTCCATGTGCGAGATGCGGCGTTGATAACGGAACGCGCGGCCCATCGGCGCCGGACGAATGCGCTTCATGCGCGGGCCTTCATTGGCGATGGCGTGCTTTACGTAGAGCCGGTCAAGGTCAACGTCCATGCCTTTTTCCTGGCTCAGGTAATTCGCGTTCTCCACCGCCGAGCGCAGCAGCTGAAAAATTGCCGGAGCAATGCGCTTCTTGGTAAAGGTAAGCGTGGTCAGAGCGTCTTCCACGCGCCGGCCTTTAATCAAGTCCAGCACCAGCCGCGCCTTCTGCGGCGATACTCGGGTGAATCGGGCTTTCGCTGTAAATTCCATGTCGGTTAACCTATGCTCTCAATCTTTGCTATTTCGCTGGGGGCGCTGACGATGCTGCCGGAGAAATCGCTCCCGGACCACCCGGCACACCCGCTGGCTTGGCGGAAACTTCCGCCGCCGCCTTCATCGAGTGACCTTTAAAGATCCGCGTAAAGGAGAACTCGCCCAGCTTGTGTCCCACCATGTTTTCCGTGATGTAGACCGGAATAAACTTTTTGCCGTTGTGCACCGCAATGGTGTGTCCCACCATCTCCGGCGAAATCGTCGAACGGCGTGACCAGGAACGGATGACCTTCTTATCATTCTTAGCGTTCAGGTCTTCAATCTTCTTCAACAGATGGCCGTCAATGTGCGGCCCTTTCTTTAATGAACGAGCCATTATTTCTGTCTCCTGCTGACAATGAACTTGTCTGTGCGCTTGTTGTTGCGCGTCTTGTAGCCGCGTGTCGGCTGGCCCCACGGCGTCACCGGATGGCGTCCGCCTGAAGTCTTGCCTTCACCGCCGCCGTGCGGATGGTCTACCGGGTTCATGGCCACACCGCGATTCACCGGCTTCTTGCCCAGCCAGATATTGCGTCCGGCTTTGCCGATGGCCACGTTCTCGTGGTCCACGTTGCCTATCTGTCCGATCGTCGCCATGCAATCGATCAGCACTTTGCGCGTCTCGCCGGAAGGCAGTTTTACCAGCGCATACTCATCTTCTTTTGCCACGAGCTGCGCTGACCCGCCGGCGGAGCGTACCATCTGCGCCCCTTTGCCCGGCTTTAGTTCAATGTTGTGGATCGTTGTGCCGGCCGGAATGTTCTTCAACGGCAGCGCGTTTCCAACAAGAATGTCGGCTTCAGGGCCGCTGACGATCTTCTGCCCTACGTTCAATCCCACGGGATGAAGGATGTAGCGCTTCTCGCCGTCGGCGTAGGCGATGAGCGCGATGCGCGCCGAGCGGTTAGGATCGTACTCGATCGAAACCACGGTCGCCGGGACGCCATTCTTGTCGCGCTTGAAATCAATGTCGCGCAGCTTGCGCTTGTGTCCGCCGCCGCGATGCCAAATGGTGATGTCACCCGCGTTGCGGCGTCCGCCGGTGCGCAGCTTGATGCGCGTGAGCGGCTTGTGCGGCTTGTCGGTCGTCAACTCATCGTTGGTCAGCGTTGTTTTAAAGCGCAACGACGGCGTAATCGGTCTGTATGTCTTAATTGCCATGTAAAACCAGCCTCTAGCTGCTAGCCTCTAGCCGCTAGCCTTTTTCTTCTACGGCTTCGAATCTCACGAAGCTCAAAATCGTGTCTCACTGCTTGCGTCAACCAGCTCTGGCTAGAAGCCAGGAGCTAGTCGCTAGCAGCTATATATTGGCCGCATACTCGGGCATTTTTTCGCCCGCCTTCAGCCTTACGTATGCCTTTTTCCAGTCCGGACGGTAACCGGCAAACTTACCCCGGCGGCGTTCCTTGCCTTGAAAGTTCGCGGTGCGCACCGAATCAACCTTCACCTTGAAGATCTTCTGGACGGCTTCTTTTACTTCCGTCTTGGTGGCCGCTGCGTTCACTTCAAAAACCAGCGTGCCCTGGTTCTCCTTTACGCCCAGCCCTTTTTCCGTGATCACCGGCTTGCGGATAATCTGATAGGCCGACTTCATTACGCCACCTCCGCTTTGTGCTTGGGCGCTGAGGCCTTCAGCGAATCCTGCAATTTCTCAAGAGCGGGCTTGGAGAAGATCGCCGTCTCATAACGCAGCAGGTGATAAGGATGCACTTGATTGCCGGGAATCAATTCCACTCCGCGAATGTTGCGCGAGCTCAGCTCCAGGTTGCGGTTCTCTTTTGCGCCATCCACCAGCAGCGTCGTCTTGCCAACGCCCAGCTTGCCCAGCGTCTTGCGGAAAGTGTTGGTTTTGGCTGCGTCCAGCTCGAACGCTTCCACCACCATCAGCTTGCCGTCAGAAAGCTTGGAAGCCAGCGCGGAACGCAGCGCGCCGAGCAGCTTCTTTTTGGGAAACTGGTAATCGTAGGAGCGGGGCTGCGGTCCGTGGACCGTGCCGCCATGACGCCACAGTGGCGACCGGATGGAGCCCACGCGCGCGCGGCCTGTGCCCTTCTGTTTCCAGAGCTTCTTGCCCGCGCCAGACACCAGCTTCTTGTTCTTGGTGGCGTGCGTGCCTGCCCGCTGCGCTGAGCGGTAATGCTTTACCGCTTCCCAGAGAAGGTCTTCATTGATACCGCCAAAGACCTCGTCGGCCAGCTCCAGTGAGCCTGTCTTCTTGCCTTCGAGATTTACAACATCGATCTTAGCCATATTGAACTCTTGTGGACCGCAGGCGCCCTCGCCTGCGTCCTAAAAATTATTTCTTCGACTTGCCAGCAGCGGCTTTCTTCGCTGCCTTTAGAGGATCAAGCGTGGTCGATCCTGCAAAGCCACGGCGCTCGCGAGGTGGTTTCTTTGCTTTCAGAATCACCACATACGCGCCCTTCGGACCGGGTACCGCGCCTTCCACTAATAGAAGGTTGTCGTCGGTATCAATGCCGCGAATCTTTAAATTCCGGACCGTGACCTGGTCCACGCCCATGTGGCCGGACATGCGCATTCCGGGAAACACGCGCGACGGAAACGACGATGCGCCGATGGAACCCTGCACCTGGAACATGTGTCCGTGGGCTCCGGGGCCGCCGCCAAAGTGATGGCGTTTCACGACGCCGGCAAAGCCGCGTCCCTTGCTTACGCCAATCACATCAACAAACTTTTCATTGGTGAAAATATCCACCAGCACCTTGCCGCCGACCTTCAGCCCATCGCCATTGCTCGCGGCTGCTTCGCCTTCGGCGGGCTGCGCTTCGGCTGCGGCTGATTCAGTGCCGTCCAGCATGGCAACTTCACGCATGAACTTTACCGGCGGCAGATCGTGCTTGCCAAAGTGTCCCTGCATGGCTTTGCTCACGTTCTTGCCTTTTACAAATTCCACCAAGCCGATCTGCGCGGCTTCGTAGCCTTCTTTGTTATTGCGCTTGATCTGCGTGATCACGCATGGGCCGGCCTGCAGGACGGTGACCGGGTGAACGTCACCCTTGTCGTCAAACACCTGCGTCATGCCGATTTTTTTGCCTAGAATTCCGTTAATCATTGTTTCCTCTCCTCATCATTCCTGCGCTGTTAGCAGCTTTCAGGAACTGTAGGTTTGGTACTGGTATTTGGCCATTGGTATTTGGTACTTAGCCAAATACCAACTACTAAATACCAAGTACCTATTTATGTTCTTTCCCGAACGCCTTGATCTCCACGTCCACGCCGGCCGGCAGGTCGAGCTTCATCAGCGCGTCCACCGTGTTCTGCGTCGGCTCCAAAATGTCAATCAGGCGCTTGTGCGTGCGGATCTCAAATGCCTCGCGCGACTTCTTGTCCACGTGGGGGGAGCGCAGCACGCAATATTTGTTCTTCACCGTGGGCAGCGGAATCGGTCCAGCAATCTGTGCCCCGGTACGTTTGGCTGTGTCAACGATTTCGCCCGTGGACTGGTCCAGGATGCGATAGTCGTACGCTTTCAGCCGTATGCGAATTCTCTCTTTGCCTATCACTCGTTTTATCCCTCAAAGATCCTTGCGGTCAGGCCAGTGTTGAAAAGATCGAAGGTCGCTGCCGCTTTTGATTTTGTGGCACAGGCACTTCTGCCTGTGCCCGTTAGCTACTGAATAATCTCGCTGATCGTTCCCGCGCCCACCGTCCGTCCGCCTTCGCGGATAGCGAAACGCAGTCCCTTTTCCATGGCCACCGGCGTAATCAGCTCGATCTGCAATGAAACGTTGTCGCCCGGCATCACCATCTCCGTGCCCGCAGGCAGTTCAGCCACGCCCGTCACGTCTGTGGTGCGGAAGTAAAACTGCGGACGATAGCCCTTGAAGAACGGTGTATGACGTCCGCCTTCTTCCTTATTCAGGACGTAGATCTCGGCCTTGAACTTGGTGTGTGGCGTGATCGATCCCGGCTTCGCCAAAACCATGCCGCGCTCAACATCGTCTTTGCCGATGCCGCGCAGCAGCAGTCCAGCGTTATCACCGGCCATGCCTTCGTCCAGCTGCTTCTTGAACATTTCCACGCCCGTGACCACGGTCTTTCTGGTGTCGCGGAAACCCACAATCTCAACTTCCTCGCCGACTTTTACCTTGCCGCGCTCAATACGGCCTGTTACCACGGTGCCGCGGCCGGAGATGGAGAAGATATCTTCAATCGGCATCAGGAACGGCTTGTCGATATCGCGCGCCGGCAGCGGAACGTACTTATCGACGGCAGCCATCAGCTCGTCAATCTGCTTTTCCCACTTGGGATCGCCGTTCAACGCGTTCAGCGCCGAAAGACGAATCACCGGAACATCGTCGCCGGGGAACTTGTAGCTCTTTAGGAGCTCGCGGACTTCGAGCTCCACCAGATCGAGCAGCTCGGCGTCATCCACGGCATCGCACTTGGGTTCGGCGTCTCATATTCCACGTGCGCCGTGGCGATGGTAATACCGCGCTCGCGCTCTTCCGGCGCATTATCAATCGAGGCAAAATCGCGAAACTTGATCTTCGGATTGTGCTTCGACAACACCTTGGTGATCGCCGCAGTCAACGTCGTCTTCCCGTGATCAATGTGACCAATCGTGCCTACGTTTACGTGCGGTTTGCTGCGATCAAATTTTTCTTTTGCCATTGCCTGAAGCTCCTCTAACTTTTGCTAAGCCAGAACGCGCCCAAACGCGTTTCTGATTCCGTTAAACCTTCAAATTCTTTGTCCAACCGCTCATACTCGGCCAGGTTCTGCTCGCGGAAGCGCTTGAACTCTTCTTCCGACTGCCAGTAATCCAGCGTGAGATAGCGAAAATCAACAGCAACATCTCTTACCAGCTCCGTTCGAATGTAGCCTGGGGACATATCGTCAGGCGCCCCACGGAAGAAACGCGCCCAGTCTCCCTCAGGCCCGTACTTCTGAACAAACTCTGCTTCCCTTGCCCGCCGTACCCGAAATTCCCAGACGATCACGTACTCGCCTGCGCCGATCATCACCTTGCTGCCGGCTTGCCCTGCACCTTGGCGACAATCTCTTCCGTCACCGCGCGCGGCGCTTCATCATAATGCGCAAAGTGCATGGAGAACGTCGCGCGCCCCTGAGTGTTCGAGCGCATGTTTGTGGCGTAACCGAACATCTCGGCCAACGGCACCAGGCTCTTGATTACCTGCGAACCGGCGCGATGCTCAATGCCTTCAATGCGGCCACGGCGTGAATTCAGGTCGCCGATAATGACGCCCATGAACTCTTCCGGCACCACAACTTCAACGCTCATGATCGGCTCCAGCAGGACCGGCGAAGCCTTGCGCGCCGCTTCCTTAAAGCCCATGGAAGACGCGATCTTGAACGCCATTTCGTCGGAATCTACTTCGTGATAGCTACCGTCATAAAGCGTGACCTTGATATCAACCATTTCATAGCCGGCCAACACGCCGCCTTCCATGGCCTGCTTCACGCCCTGCTCAATTGGCTTGAAGAACTCGCGAGGCACCGCGCCGCTCTTGATCTCATTGATGAACTCAAATCCTTTGCCCATCTCATTGGGATCAATGCGCAGCTTCACGTGGCCGTAATGGCCCGAGCCGCCGGTCTGGCGGATGTACTTGCCTTCCGCTTCAGCATGCTTGCGAATGGTTTCGCGGTACGCCACCTGCGGCTTGCCCACATTGGCTTCCACTTTGTATTCGCGCATCATGCGGTCAATGATGATTTCCAGGTGCAGTTCACCCATGCCGCTGATGATGGTCTGTCCGGAATCCGGGTCGGTTGCGACCTTGAACGTGGGATCTTCCTGCGCCAGACGGCCCAGGGCAACGCCCATTTTTTCCTGGTCACTCTTGGTCTTGGGCTCGACGGCGACGGAGATGACCGGCGCGGCGAACGTGATCGACTCCAGCAGGATCGGTGCTTTGTCCGAACAGATGGTGTCGCCGGTGGTGACGTTCTTGAGGCCGACGCAGGCGCAAATGTCGCCGGCGTAAATCTCGCTAATCTCTTCGCGCTTGTTGGCATGCATTTTCAGCAGGCGGCCAATGCGCTCAGACTTGCCTTTGGTTGTGTTCAACACGCTATCGCCGGTTTTTAACTGGCCGGAGTACACGCGCACGAACACCAACTGGCCGACAAACGAATCGGCCATGATCTTGAATGCCAGCCCGGAGAACGGTTCATTGTCCGCCGGTTTGCGCTCCAGCGCTTTTTCCGGATGATCGGGATCGTGGCCCTTCGTGGCTGGGATGTCCAGCGGCGAAGGCAAGTAATCGACCACCGCGTCCAGCAGAGTCTGCACGCCTTTGTTCTTGAAGGCCGTGCCACACAGGACCGGGAACAGCTTGAGGCTGATCACGCTTTTGCGCAGCGAGGCGCGCAATTCGTCGGCGCTGATGCTTTCGCCTTCCAGAAACTTGTGCAGGATCTCGTCGTCGTTTTCCGCGACCGACTCGACCAGTTGCGCGTGGAATGCTTCCGCTTTCTTTTTCAGCTCAGCGGGAATCTCTTCAACTTCGTATTTGGCGCCCAGGGTTTCATCGCGCCAGTAAATGGCCTTCATGTCGACCAGGTCGACGACACCTTTAAAAGCTGCTTCTTGTCCAATGGGGATTTGAATCGCTACAGGGCGGGCATTGAGGCGCTTGCGGATGGTATCGACCGCGTGCTCAAAATCGGCGCCCATCTTGTCCATCTTGTTGATGAAGCAAATTCGGGGAACGCCGTATTTATCGGCCTGGCGCCATACGGTTTCCGACTGCGGCTCGACGCCATGCACGGCGTCAAACACGGCGACCGCGCCATCAAGGACGCGCAGCGAGCGCTCAACTTCGGCGGTAAAATCCACGTGGCCGGGTGTATCGATAATATTGATGCGAATGTCGCGCCATGTGCACGTGGTGGCGGCGGAGGTAATGGTGATTCCGCGCTCCTGCTCCTGCTCCATCCAGTCCATGGTGGCGGTGCCTTCATGCACTTCGCCAATGCGGTGCGTGATGCCCGTATAGAACAGGACACGTTCAGTCGTAGTTGTCTTGCCGGCATCAATGTGGGCCATGATCCCGATGTTGCGGCAACGTTCTAATGGTGCTTGTCTGGGCATTTTCCTGAAATTCTTTCGGTTCTAAATCTTTTTGTATCTGGCTCTTGGCCTTTAGCTGCTGGCCTTTAGCCCGTTTTGTTGTCGCAACCGGCTTGGCTAATTGCCAGTTGCCAATTGCTAGCTGCTGCTGTTACCAGCGATAGTGCGCAAACGCCTTATTCGCTTCGGCCATCCTATGCACATCTTCCTTTTTCTTGATCGCCGCGCCGCGACCGTTGGCCGCGTCTAGCAGCTCGTTCGAAAGCTTGTCCACCATGCCTTTTTCGCCGCGTTCGCGCGCATAGCTCACGATCCAGCGGATCGCCAGCGAGGTGCGCCGATCCGGATTCACTTCCACCGGCACCTGGTAGTTGGCTCCGCCCACGCGGCGGGTCTTCACTTCCAGCATGGGCTTGGCGTTTTCCACGGCCTTCTTGAACAGCTTCAGGGCTTCGTCGCCGCCCTTGGCCTGCAGGTTTTCCATGCATTTATAGAAAATTCCCTGCGCGGTGGATTTCTTGCCGCCCCACATCATGGCGTTTACGAACTTGGTGACCAGCGTTGAGCTGTAAATCGGGTCCGCGATCGGATCGCGCTTTGGAACATGTCCTTTACGTGGCATCGTCTTTAAATCCTCTAAATCTCAATCCTTCTTCTGTTATTGCCAAAACTGCCAAACATCGCCGAAATTGGCTTGCCTTTGAGATCCTTCGCGCTTCGCGCTCAGGATGATCGCAGCAGGCTCCCGCTTCGCTCACGCCTGCTCAACGTGATCACTTCGGTCTCTTGGCTCCGTACTTGCTACGTCCCTGCTTGCGGTTGGCGACGCCGGTGGCATCCAGCGTCCCACGCACAACGTGGTAGCGGACGCCGGGAAGGTCTTTTACGCGGCCTCCGCGGATCAGCACAATCGAGTGCTCCTGCAGGTTGTGGCCGACGCCAGGAATGTAGGTGGTAACTTCAATTCCATTTGTCAGGCGCACGCGGGCCACCTTGCGCAGGGCGGAGTTCGGCTTTTTGGGTGTTTGCGTATAAACACGCGTACAAACGCCACGGCGCTGCGGCGATGATTGCAGGGCCGGACTGGCCGTCTTGTAATTCGGCGCCGTCCTGCCTTTTCGAACCAGCTGATTAAATGTCGGCAAAGTTATTTCCTCTTATATTCAAGGACTCCGCAGCTGCGCTGCTTTGCCCTCGTGCTACCCGGGTCCCCAGAGAGCCAGGTTTTGGCCCGATGGGGTGTTTTTCGCGCGGGACAGCGCTCTTGGCACTTCACCCGCTGCTTAAAACTGTTGCTTTTTCAACAGGCAAATGGCCGCGCACACGGGCGCGTCCAGTCTGCTTTAGGATCCCGCATTGCGAGACTGGCTGCGATGCATGCAGCCATAAATCCGCCAAATGGGCGGAGAATATCGAATTACCCTATCTGTGGTTGAGAAACGACGGTGGCACCGAGCCTGATCGGGGGCACTCCGTTTCGTTCTCCTGGCCCGCATACCCTTCCGTGTGGAAGGTAGCGCGGACCATTTCAGCGAGGCATGCCCTGATATCAGAACAAGTCTTGGGCAAAAAATACGCTACAGCTCACTACAGGCAAGCTAAATTGTACTCGCGGAACCTTATAAATATAGCAACTGGAACCAGATTCCGTCAACACGGCCACCCGGCAAATCGGCGGAATCAGCCCAGTAAACCAGCCTTGACGCATTTCTTTCGGGAATGCGGCGTCCGGTGGTATTCCATTGCCGAACGCCGACGCCGGATTGCCCGTGGTGTTGAAGAAATCGGCGCAAGAATCTACACTGAACTCTCTTCTATATTATGCGCAATCAAGTGTTTCTCAAGATGCAGGGACAAACCCCACGCTACCCATTTTTTACCGGAATAGCCCTTATTGCTTTATTTGTCTTGTTGACAGCGGGTTGTGGCGGTTCAAAATCCGCGAATACCACCATAGCCGCAGTCAGGCTAGGTTCTTCGACGCTTTCCCTGGTGGCAGGCGAGGTCGTCGGGCTGAGTGTATCGGCCGTGAATTCCGACAACGCTAATGTTTCCACCACCTTTACCTTTAATTCTTCAAACACCCAGATTGCCACAGTTTCACCCGCGGGCAACGTTTGCGCAGGAGTATGGGATTCCGCCTTTGTGGTGTGCAACGGCTTGGACGCAAGTGGAAATCCCATCAGCGGGACAGCGATCATTACCGCAACCGCCGGCGGCGTGACCAGCGGGCCCGTGACGGTGGCCGTTCATCCATCGATTACGTCAGTAAAGGTTGACCCGGTGACGGAGCCCTGCTTCTCCATTACGCAGACACACCAGTTTGTGGCGCATGCATTCCATAACAACACGGAAATTACCAATCAGATCGGCAATTTCAGCTGGTCCGCTTCATCGCCCTCTGTAGCCAGTGTGGACGCCAACGGATTGGCCACGGCCCACACGCCCGGAATCACAGGCGTGATAGCCAGCGTGGGCACAACCACATCCCCGGCCGTTTTTTTGAAGGGTTGCATGCCGGTGCTGATTGTGTTGCATATTAATGGAGACCCAGCGGGTGTGCCGACTGAGAATTTAGTCATGAACGTTGCCGACACGAAAACGGTACAGGCCGACATGGTCGACGAGCTGGGAGCTGTAACGCCGAACGCTCCGGTAACGATTCTCAGTAACAACAGCACGGTGGCGACGGTAAGCGGAACAGCGTTGACGGCACAATCGCCCGGCGGCGCCGGTTTACAGGCGGTATGCGCGCCACCCACCTGCGGCATTGGGATCAATACTCCTATCTACAGCAACCTGTTGAGCATCTTTGTGGGTGGAACCAGTCCCAACACCACCACGGTTTATGCCACCAGCACCTTTCCCAATGTGCCAGGCACCAGCATTACACTGATTCCGATTGATGCCAGCAAGACGCCACCGGCAGTAGGCTCACCGATCTTTCTTCCCGGCTTTCCTAACTCGCTGTTGTTTGACCGGACGGGCGCAACTGGTTACATTGGCACCAGCAATGGGCTGGCTTCATTAAATACTGCAAGCAACGTGGTGACTCTGCTTTCACCAGTGCCGATAGGCAAAGTGCTTGCAGTTTCCGCTGATGGAAATCAGGTAATCGTTTCCAACGCCGCTAAAGATCCTTCCACCGGCCTGCCCATTGATCCGTTCCCTTCCGAGCAGCGCGTGTGGGTTTTTGACAAGGCCGGGAACACCATTACAACTTTTGTAGTGCCGGGCGCGGTGGCGGCAAATTTTGACGACGACGGCTTCAGGGCCTACATTGTTGCGGACAACGGCAATGTCTATGTTTTCTCGCCGTTTCTGACGCTCCAGACCTTTAACATCGGCGGCGTGAACACAGACGTGACCCAACTGGCTTCCGGTCCCTTCTCTTACGTGGCCAATTCGGCTGGCCTGCAATCGATTGCCACCTGCAACAATGCTCCTCAGACCACGAACCCGCCCACCAACTCCACCGCCATACAGTTCGTGCAGTCCGTGCGGAATACGAACACGTTGGTGGCAGTAGACTCCCCGGGACTTGACATTGAAAGCGTCAATACCGCTGATCTGACGCCGCCGACCACGATTACTCCCGCGAATTGTCCGGGCATAGTCAGCTATAGCAATAACTTCCTCGACTTCGGGGTTGGCGCTTTTACAGCACACCAGTTACTTGTAGGATCAGCCGGGACGCACATCGCCGTTTTACCCGCAGGCCTCAACAAGGTGCTTACAGCGGTAAATACGAACAATGTATTCAGCGCCGCCACCGTGCCATTACCTGCCGGCGCCACGGAAGCATTGAACGGAAGCCTGACTCCCGATGGCGCGACGCTCTGGGTGGGCGTCGCCGGAACCAACACTGTGGACCGAATCAACCTGAACAGCAACGCCGATGAAGCCCAGATTCCCATGACCTTCAAGAAAGCCGACGGATCGCCCGCGCCGCCGAATCTGGTTGTGATTAAGCCGAAGTAGCAGCTAGCACTTAGCAATTAGCAATTAGCATTTAGCATTTAACCATTGTGTTTTAGCTGCCAACATGCACTGCTAAAGGTTGGACCCAAGTTTATTCAGCCATTTTCCCTGAGCTGTTGGCCTTCAACCGAAATTACTTGAGTCTAAAACAGCCAGGCTAATTGCTAATGGCTATTTGCTAATCGCTCAATGCTAAATGGCTAAAAGCTCTTCTTATCGCGGTCGGCTTGCGCCTTCTCCCACCGGCTATCTCCATCTGGGACATGCGCGCACCTTCTGGGTGGCGTGGCAGCGCGCACGCGCCGCGCACGGCAAACTCATCTTCCGCAATGAAGATCTCGACTATCAGCGATGCAAGCCAGAGTTTGTCCAAGCGATGTATGAAGACCTGCAATGGTTGGGCCTGGATTGGGACGAGGGGCCTGAGCTTTCATTCCAGATCGGCAAAAGCGGCCAGCCTGGGGAACCTGATCTTGGCAGAACTGTCAGTGGTGTAGTCAATCGCGGCAGCAGTGTTAGTCCCGGAGGAGCTGGCCGCGGCGGCTTTGGCCCGTATTCACAAAGCGAACGCCGCAGTTTTTATCTCGACGCATGGCGCAAGCTGCGCGACAGCGGATTGATCTATCCGTGTACGTGTTCACGTAAAGACTTGGAGCGGGCATTATCTGCGCCGCACGAGGAAGAAACTGGTGGACCGCAGGCGCCCTCGCCTGCGGGGAAGGATCTTCGTGGGACGCAAGCTGGGATCGCAGCGCACGCCAAGATTGTACGAGCTGGTGGGGAACCGCCCTCGCCTGCGTCTTTGGAAGAGAATTCCGCACGGCCGGGGGCGGCTGCGGTCCAATCACAACCCATTGACGACGAACTTCCCTATCCTGGCACCTGCCGCGAAAATATCGGAACCGCTAAAAACTATGACTCTCCCGCAGGCGTGAGCTGGCGATTCAAAGTCCCTGACTGCGAGACGATATCGTTTGAAGACGGTTATTTCGGACGGCAAGAGTTTGTCATCGGACGCGACTTCGCAGACTTTCTGCTGTGGCGGCGCGACGACATCCCCGCGTATCAACTTGCCGTGGTAGTCGACGATGCCGCGATGCAGATCACAGAAGTCGTCCGCGGCGCGGACTTGCTCAAGAGCACCGCACGACAACTACTGCTGATCCGCGCACTGGGGTATCCAGTGCCTGCATATTTTCATTGTCCGCTGCTGCGGGACGAAAAGAATGTCCGCCTGGCAAAAAGGCATGATGCGCTGAGCTTGCGGAACTTGCGAGAGCAGGGGGTGAAGGCGGAGGAGTTGCGAAAGAAGTTTGCGGAAGAAGCGCATTGGGACAAAGGGCTCCCATCGCTTTAAAATTTTCTTCGGCTGCAGGAAAGAACCCCAACAAACACCATAGCAATGAGAGTTTGTACCTGCCGACGATGGATGTTGGGAGCTGCATTTTGCGACGCAGCTCCCAATCGATTTACTTGGTCACCATGAAAACGTCGTAGGCCATCGGGCCCACATCTGAAGCGTTTCGCATTCCACGGTTTACGCTGGCCTTGTATTGGAAGACATTGCCAAATTGGTCTTTTCGCCCAGACAGCGTGTAATCCACACTGAGAGAATAAACGTCCATGTCCGCCAATGTATGCAATTCTCCCGGCTGGCAGATGCCATCGTGATTGGCGTCAACCCATAAGCGCAAGAAGGGAAAGACCTGGTCTTTGGCGTCAATCACGCCATCGCCATTGCCACCGTTCGCCGGCAAATCATATTGCGCCAACGCCTTGAAGCCGTTCGGACTCGGGTCGAGCGGCTGGGGGCTCACGTTCGAGAACAACTCCGTGCCGTCATCAATCGCGCCATTGCCGTTGCGGTCCAGGACCAGGAATGCCGTGCTGCTCGCGCCGCTTGTCCATGGAATCTTGATTGGCTTTCCCGTTGCGCGGATATCAAACATCACGCCGCTGGCGGCGCTCGTGAGCTCAAATCCGTGGCCATCCAGATCCAGAATGATAGGATCGCATTCTAATGGCGCGAAATCATCCGATGGAGGAGCGCATCCGCCGCCACCGCCACCCGCTAACGCTGGGTCAGGCTGTGCTGGACAGTTGTTGCTCGCGCCATCAGCGAATTGGAAGAAGCCGTCACTGGTGATGGTGGCTCCAACGCCACTTTGGCTGATAGAGACTGTTACGCCGCATGCGCAGGCAAAGCATGCCTTGACCGCACCGCCAGCTGCGCCGCTGCATGAAGCACCAGTGCCAAAGCCGGTAGCGGTAGCATGGCTGGTGTCTGCATTCACTCCGGGTTGATGGCAGAAACTACTGAGGAATCCTTCGCCATCGTCAGCTAAAGGAACAGCTGATACCATGCATGTTGTATCGCAGTTCCCACTTGATGATGCGCTGGCCGTAAAAGTGCAACTGGTCGATTTTGTCACATCCACGAAATGAATCTCTGGGCCTAGATGGAATTGGTTGCCATTCAAGAACCCCAGCGGCAGGGCGAAGGTGGTGTTGTAATCCGAACAGGTCGCTTGCAGCAGAAGCGGCTGCTCCCGCTTGATCGGCGGATGAAAACCCGCTTCCATCAAACGGTATTGGCCTGATTGCCATTTTGTTTTCGGCGCCGAGAAGTGGATCGGCTTCAATTTTTTGAAATCATCTTCATGAATCGAGCAACGGCCTGTCGCGGCATCACAGTTCAGCTGCCCCGGCTGGCCCTGGGCGGTTTGCTGTGACCGCAGCCAGTTGCGAACCAGCGGGTCTTTGGCGGCAAATTCGCCCTCGATCAAGCTTCCCGGATACCCGTCGTGTTTTAAAAAGAATGTGAGACCGCCGCCGCCAAGGTTGGCAACGGTATCTATCGGCAGGATGGGATTGTCTTTTGGGCCAAACAAGAACATCGCGTGATAGATACGGCTCCGTCCCTGGAAGGTCACTTTGACCTGATACGCGGCATATTTTTGATGCTGTCCCGCTTCTTCTGTGAGCGGATATATCGTAGCGAATGACATGTCCCAATTTTCACCAATATCAAACGATGGCTTCCATTGGACTTGTGCTATCGCGGAGCTGCCCTCACTCAATATTTTGCCGTATTGGTCTTTAGTGGATGTGCCGCTCAAGCTGCTGACAATGTACAGCATTTCAGTCTGTTTGCTTGGCTTGGTAACCAATTGGCTGTAATTGACGGGAAGAATTTCCGAGATCGGCCCGACCTTGAAGTCCGATAAATCGAAGCGCAGTTGCTGGTCCATGCGCAATTTGAACTGGATTGGATCGATCTGTTGACGATGTCCCTTTTCCATCCACAGCGTTTGGATGTCATTGACCTGGGCCGCATAACTCAAGCGGGCATAAGTTGTTCGTACTACCTGTTCTTCATGGCTCATCGCCTGCTGCCCTTTGGCATATGGCACTAACAGCAATAAAACAATTAATCTCAATCGCATACTTGCCTTTCTTTGCTCGATTAAGTTTTATTGGGCCTAAGGGGGTGTGCGAGTATAGGCAGAACTAGCGATATGTCAAGCAGAATTGCTGGAAGATTTCCGTTTTCCAAAGATCGACCTGTAGCTCAATAAAGCCATCAGCGCCGGCTCTGGCCACAGTAGCAGTGCTTTTCAATAGACGACATCAAGGGCGGCGATGCGGCAACAGGCATTGCCAAGGCTAAACCAATAAGATTTTTATAATTCTAGTTCAATTAAGATGGGGGCAGAACCTACTCCAAAGATACAGGCGGGCAGATCCCTGACAGAATCTGCCCAGCAAAGTTCCTTCCAGCGCTAGTTCTCTCCACCGCTCGGCGTCGCGGCGGACTTCTTGTCGTCGGGCTTGCCCAAATCACCGAACGTCCAAATCCCGTAGGCCTTCAGCATCACGTCGTTATGTTTTTCCACCAGCATCTTGGCGGTCTTTTCCGGAGGCCACGGGCTGGCGAGGCGCTCAGGGCGGTCGGCGATCCAGAAAGCGGTCAGGCCCATGACGGTGGCGTCGCGGGTGAGCAGGTCAGGCTTTACTTTGTCAAAGGTATCCACGGCGGAGTGGTGCGTGAATTTGTATTCAGGCGAATCCTGGCCCATGTTGATGCCGGGCAGCCCGGCAAGAATGAATGGCCCTGCGTCAGTGCCAAAGACGGTGCGGTCGTCGACTTCAACTTCACCAAAGGACTTTACCGAGTCGGCAAATTTTGTGACTGCCGGAATCAGGTCATCGTGGCCGCCCATATCGAGCCGCACGACGGGACCCTGGCCGTTATCCAGAACGAGCGCGGCAACGTGGTTAGGCAGTTCGTCCTTATGCATTTTGGTGTAAGCCAGCGAGCCGAGCAGGCCCTGCTCTTCACCGGTGAAAAGCACAAAGCGGATAGTGCGTTTGGGCTTGAAGCCGCTTAGCTTGATGGCCTTGGCCGCGCCCAGAGTTGTGGCCACGCCGCAGCCGTCGTCGGTGGCGCCATCTGCCAAGTCCCAGGAATCAAGATGGCCGCCCACAACGATGACCTGTTCAGGATGCTCGGTGCCGCGAATTTCACCCACAACATTGGCTGAATCCACCGGGCCGCTGGTCACGCGATTCTGCACGTTGATCTGCATGCGCACGCGCTTGCCCCGGTCAAGAAATCGGCCGATCTGCTGCACGTCTTCAGCAATCATGCTGACTACGGGGATTTCATAGTAAGTATCAAATCCCATTGCGCCGGTGTGGGTAAGGTGCATGCCTGCGGGAAATCCGCCGCCTTGTCCGCCAATGATGGCAACGGCGTGTGCGTCATGCGCTTTTTTCAGGAAGTCGCCAAAGCGGGCAAAGTTGTTTACGCCCGGTTGTGGCGTGGGCGCAGCGCCTTTCTTCACGATCAGCAGCACCTTGCCGGCCCATGATGCGGAATTGTTCTTCATCTCGTCTTCAAGATGGTTGGAATTTACCGCCACCACTTCAGCTTCTTCTCCGCCTTGTTTGGTGGACCCGACCCAGCCCATGGAATCGATGGAGAGATGGCGATGGATAGGAACAACCAATTCTGCCGAGGCGGAAACGCGTGTCCAGCCGCGCGAGATCTGCCATTTTTCCGCGCGAACATTTTCAAGTCCCATGGCGCGCATTTTCTGCAAGCCCCATTCAATGGCTTGTCCAGCTTCAGGCGATCCCGTCACGCGACCGCCAATGTAGTCAGAGAGTTGTTCCAGATCGTCATAGGCTTCCTGGCTCATCATGCCCTGGCCGGCGATGGCCGTAAGCGCAGGCATGGTGCCGTCCTGGGCTGGAGCAGCGGGTTCGGCCGGATTGGCGGCTAAACCGGTCGTTGATCCGATCAAAGAAAAGCACAACAGCATTGCCAGTCCGGCGGTAAAGGAGAGCAGTTTACGCATGTGAAATTGCACCTCTGGAAGATTCTCAATCAGTGTGAAGGCAGATTATATCCTGTATTAAGGACGGGCCATGCGATTCAAGGTGAGCAGCAAATTGCATGGGTTAGAATGTGTCGCGATTTTAAACTTATGAAAACCCCAATTCTGTTGTTGGTTCTTTGCTCCGGCAGTATGTTGGCGCAGCAATTGCCGCAAGCGCCGCACGCCCACGTGACTGCTGTAACCCCTGCGCCCGGATATTTCAACGAGCCCGCCATCGCCGTGAACCCAAAAGATCCGCAGCAGGCGGTGGTCGCGTGGCAAGTGCCCACTAGCGCCGCGTATTCCCGCGATGGCGGACAAACATGGAAGGTGGCGGAAGGCACCACGCCCGGAATGTATCGCGTCTCCGGCGACGTTTCTCTGGCATATGACGCCGCGGGCCACGCTATTCTGTGTTACATCGCTTTTGACAAGCTCGGCAGCACCAACTATTGGGCGCGCGGCGCAACACGCAACGGCATCTTCATCCGCCGCTCGCTCGATGGCGGCCAGACCTGGGAGCACGACACGCATACCGTGATTTCCCACGAGTCAACTCCGGGCATTCCCTTTGAAGACAAACCCTGGATTGTGGCAGACACCGCCGGACCGCATGCAGGCAATCTTTATATAGGATGGACGCACTTCACTCTTGCTGCCAGCGAGCTAATGTTCTCCCGCTCCACCGATGATGGCATCACATGGTCCAGTCCCATCAAGATCAGCAGCGTTCCCGGCTTGCCGCGCGATGACAACGGCGCGCTCGAAGGCTTTCACGGCGTAGTTGGCCCCGATGGCGCGCTGTATACAATCTGGGACGCGCGTGACGGCATTATGATGGCCACCTCGCATGATGGCGGCGCAAGTTTCAGCAAAGACCGGCTCATCATTCCCGCAGGTCCCGGCTACTTCGGCATCACCGGCGTTTCGCGCTCCAACGGCTTTCCCCAGATTGGCATGGATATGCGCGGCGGAAAACACGGCGGCAAACTTTACGTCGCATGGAGTGACTACTCTAACGGTGACGTCGATGTTTTCGTTGCGTCGTCGGCCGACTATGGCAAAACGTGGAGCGCGCCTGTGCGCGTCAACACCGATCCTATCCATAACGGCAATGATCAGTTTTTTCAATGGATGGCTGTTGACCCGCAAAGCGGCGCTGTAAACCTCATTTTTTATGACCGCCGCACAGACAATGAGGAAACCACGGTCACGCTGGCCCGATCTACCGATAGCGGCAAGACTTTCCAGAATTACACGTGGGATCCTGATCGGTTCAACGCTGAAGGCGATTTCCTCGGTGACTACCTCGCCATCACCGCTTATGGCAACAAAGTCTTTGGCGCGTGGGCGCACCAGACATCGGCAGAAGCCAAGACGGAGCGCGGCAAAAAAACAAGGACTGTACTGCGAGTGGGCACCGCGGATTTTAATTAGTGTTCGGCACTCAGCAGTCAGCATTCAGCCAAACCTATTTACCGCAAAGGGCGCCACGGACGCGAAGAAACAGGAGAATCTCTTTTCTGAATTCTGGTTTTCCTTTGCGTTCATTGCGTCCCGTTGCGGTGAAAAGGTTTTGCTGAGTGCTGAATGCTATGCTGGTTGCAACCATCCCGCCCACAGCCTTCATCGCATTAATCACGATGAACGCTAACATTCGCATCGGCACTTCCGGCTATCACTACAAGCACTGGGTGGGCACGTTTTATCCACCAAAAACGCCGGCATCAAAGATGCTCGACTATTATGTCCGTAACTTTGACACCTTAGAACTGAACAACAGCTTCTATCGCCTGCCCTCGATCGAAGCTTTCGAATCATGGCGCGACGCTACGCCGACGAATTTCATTTTTGCCGTAAAGGCCAGCCGCTTCATCACGCACAATAAGAAACTTAAAGATCCTGAAAATGCTCTCGATAACATTCTTCCCCGCGCTGAGCACCTGGGCAAAAAGCTCGGGCCTGTTCTGTTTCAGCTGCCGCCAAAGTGGAAGTTGAATCTTGAGCGGCTAGAAGGTCTGTTGGAAATTCTTCCGCGTGAGCGCCGTTACGCGTTTGAGTTTCGCGAGCTGAGCTGGATGACTCCGGAAGTCAACCGCCTGCTGGAGCGCCATAACGCAGCGTTCTGTATTTATGAGCTTGCCGGTTATCACTCGCCGTTCGATATTACCGCCGATTTTGCCTACGTCCGCCTTCACGGCCCTGAGGCGGGGAAATACCAGGGCAGTTACAGCAAAGCGCAGTTACGCGAATGGGCGCGGCGCATTGAGCAATGGTCGGCAAAGATGAAAGCGATTTATATTTATTTTGACAACGACCAGGCTGGCTACGCGGCGCAGAACGCGCTGACGCTGAAAAAGATGGTCTTGGGTCGGTCAGACACCAGACGCCCGGCCGCTTGACATAACAAACAGGTCGTAACAATCGGGAAACTCCATCCGAAAGCCGCGAAAAATAGAGTGGAATAAATTCCTCGCCACCCAGTTATTCAGCTAAATTATTGCGAGCGTAATTCTTGAGCCAGCAGGGGAGACTACTTGCGGAACACGGTTGCCGGCATACTATTTTTCTATCTGGTGGTTTCCGCATGGGCGCAGGAGGCTAATCCCGGTCGGCCCACCGTTTCCACGCCTGCCACACTCACGCCCGTCGGCTACCTGCAATTTGAAACCGGCGTACTGGGCGCGGAACATTCTCCTGATCTGCCCAACCAGCTCAGCTTCAATGAAGTGATGAAGTTCTCTCTGAATGAGCGCATCGAGTTGCTGCTGCAAAGCCAGCCTTTCGCTCACTCCGACCTTGGCCCTTTTGGATCGAATGATCCCGGCGATCTTTCTGCGGGACTTCAGGCTGTGCTTCTGCCCGGAACCAAAAAACGCCCAACCATCTCTGTGAGCTATTTCCTGCGCGTCTTTGGCGGCACAGCTCCCGATCTCGACATCGGTTCCAACCGCCAATCCGCGCTGCTTCTGCTCTCAACCGACATTGCCAAGTTTCACATTGACACCAACGCGCTCTTCAATGAGCAGATTCAAGATGCGCGGCATCGAGCACAGTTCGGCCAGACGCTTTCAATTTCTCATGGGCTGCCGCATAAATTCGGGGTGGGAGGCGAACTCTGGCACTTTACGCAGCCATTTCAAAATGGGCACGCTGCCGGATTTCTTTTTGCGCCAACATACACGCCGCGGCCAAACCTGGTTTTTGACGCCGGCTTCAATCGCGGTCTTACCTCAACCAGCACGCGGTGGGAATTATTTATGGGATTTACTTATCTGCTGCCGAAGAAGCTGCTTTAGGTTGCGCAACCCAGCATCGGTCTTATGATTTACGTGACACAGGCACTCTTGCCTGTGGCCGAATTGGACCCGAAGGACGCAGGCACAGACAGGAGTGTCTGTGCCATAAATTCTGTCCAGAGTAAGCTCTAAAACAACTAGCTCTTGCCTTTGCCCGCCACTTCCAGCCTGGCTTGCGCGCGCTGCAACGCTTCCTGCGCTTCCTCATTAATCTCAAGGCCAGACTTCTGCAATTCGGCTTCGGCTTTTTTCTTTGCTGCCTCGGCGCGCGCGGTATCTATTTCTTCTGCTTTCTCCGCCGCTTCCGCCAGGATCGTGACTTTGGTTTGCAGGACTTCCACAAATCCCCATGCCACTGCCAGCCGCTTTGTCTGGTTGCCATTGCGGTACGTAAGTTCGCCGGGGGCCACCTCACTGATAAGAGGAGCGTGGCCGGGCAGGATGCCGAGATACCCGGTCGCGCCCGGGATCTCAATGTACTCGGCGGGCTCGCTCACCACCAGCCGCTCCGGCGTCACGATTTCGAGTTGAATGGTCTCTGCCATTGCTTACGCTGCCGCTCCAGCTTTCATCTTCTCCGCCGCTTCCAGCACTTCTTCAATCGCGCCCTTCATGTAGAAGGCCTGCTCCGGAACATCATCGTGCTTGCCCTCGATGATCTCCTTGAAGCTGCGCACCGTGTCCGCGATCTTTACATAGCGTCCGGCCATGCCGGTAAACTGCTGCGCCACAAAGAAGGGCTGCGAGAGGAACTTCTGCACCTTGCGCGCGCGGGAAACCGTGAGCTTGTCTTCTTCGCTCAGCTCTTCAATACCCAGAATGGCAATGATGTCCTGCAAATCGGTATAGCGCTGCAGGATCCGCTTCACGCCCTGCGCTACGTCATAATGCTCCTGCCCGACGATGTGTGGATCGAGAATGCGCGACGTTGAAGCCAGCGGATCGACTGCCGGATAAATTCCAATTGCCGTCAACGGACGCGAGAGCACTGTGGTTGCGTCCAGGTGAGCAAAAGTCGTCGCCGGAGCTGGATCGGTGAGATCGTCGGCGGGCACATAAATCGCCTGCACTGAGGTGATTGATCCGCGCTTGGTTGAGGTGATGCGCTCCTGCAACTCGCCCATCTCGGTGGCCAGGTTCGGCTGGTATCCCACGGCGGAAGGCATGCGGCCCAGCAGTGCGGACACTTCAGATCCGGCCTGGGTGAAGCGGAAAATATTGTCGATAAAGAGCAGCGTATCCGCGCCTTCGTCATCGCGGAAGTATTCGGCCACTGTCAAGCCGGTCAGCGCCACGCGAAGGCGCGCTCCGGGGGGCTCGGTCATCTGGCCGTAAATCAAGGCCGCTTTCGACTCCGCGGGAACGCCCGGCTTGATCACGCCGGACTCGCTCATCTCCAGCCAAAGATCGTTCCCTTCACGGGTGCGTTCGCCCACGCCGGCAAACACTGAGTAGCCGCCGTGCTGCTTGGCCACGTTGTTGATCAGTTCCATGATCACAACCGTCTTGCCTACACCTGCGCCGCCAAACAGGCCGATCTTTCCGCCCTTCAGGAACGGCTGGATCAGGTCGATGACTTTTACGCCGGTCTCAAACATTTCCGCTTTGGTCGCCTGCTCGTCGAACGAGGGCGCCAGGCGATGGATAGGCAGCCGCTTGGTCGCCTTGATTGGGCCAAGCTGGTCCACCGGCTCGCCGATCACGTTCATCACGCGGCCCAGTGTCTCTTTGCCCACAGGCACAGAAATCGGCCCGCCAAGATCAAGCGCGTTCATGCCGCGCACCATGCCGTCAGTGGCCTGCATGGCCACTGTGCGCACGCGGCTCTCGCCCAGATGCTGCTGCACTTCCAGCACTACGTCGATCGGCTCAGGCACTTTGAAGCCTTCGCTGGTTACGCGCAACGCCTGGTATATCGGCGGCAAATTTCCAGGTGTGAACTCCACGTCAACCGCGGGACCCGCGATCTGTATTACCTTGCCTATGTTTTGAGTAGCCATAATCTCCCAGCAATTAGCAGTTAGCAATTAGCAATTGGCAAAACCTAAATCTCTTGCCCGTCCTTCGCATCTCTGTTGAAATCCCGAACCCGAGTTCTTCTGCGGGTCTTTTCTGCAATCCCGAATCCTGCGTTTTTGCGGGTGAGGGATCACTAGGTTTTTCTAAGCACCCCTCCCACGAACTTACAACCCTAAAATTCTTCCCAGCTATAGCGATCCCTCGCTCTGCTCGGGAGTTCCCACTTCACTGCGCGGCAGCCGCGCCGCTCACAATCTCAATAATCTCTTTGGTAATTTTCGCCTGGCGTGCCCGGTTCATGGCCAGCGTGAGCGAATCAATCATGTCAGAAGCATTGCTGGTGGCAGAGTCCATGGCCGTCATGCGCGCCGCATGCTCGGCGGCCTCTGATTCCAGCATGGCGCGAAACAGCTGCGTGTAAACGTAGCGCGGCAGCAGATCGCGGAACAACTCCGCCGGCGGCTGCTCGTAAATATAGTCAACCGGGGAGGTGGCAAATCCCGCAGCCTTCTTGTCCATTTCCGTTGTATCTACTTCACGCACCGACGTGCGAGCATGCGCCGCCGCTTCCAGCCTTCGCGTGCGTTCCTCTCCGGTGACTTCCTCGGCAAACTCATGCACGGTCTCGCCAATCGCGAGGATAGGAAGCACGTCATCCACCACCACCTGCTGCGCAATCACTGACTTGAATTCGTTGTAGGCGATGTAAACGGAATCGACCTTTCCTTCCGTATAAAGGCGGATTACCTTGTCCGCAATTTCACGTGCGCTTTTCAATTCTGAGCGATTCATCAGGCCCACGTATTCTGCTACCACCTGGATTGGCCCCTTGCGTTCCGCTCCGGCCTCAAGCGACACCGGATACCGGCGGCGGAAGTAGTCTCGCGACTTTCTTCCCAGCGCCAGAATATCGATGTTCTTGTCCTTCTTTAGCTCAATAAACTTGGCCGCGGCCTTGAGGATGTTGGAGTTGAACGCTCCGGCCAGTCCCTTTTCGCCGGATACGACGATCAACATCGTCGTCTTTTCCTCACGACGCACGAGCAACGGATGCAGCGCTTCGCCCGTTACCGGATCATAGACATCCGCGCGCGAAACCAGCGACTTGAGCACGTTCGTGATCATCTGCCCGAAAGGACGGGTCTGCAGTGCGCGTTCCTGAGCGCGGCGCAGCTTGGCCGCTGAAACCATCTGCATGGCCTTGGTGATCTGCCGCGTGTTGCGCACGCTGCGGATTCGCCGCCGGATGTCTAAAAGGTTTGCCATGTTTGCTTCAACGTTTCCCTAAAAAGTTTCTTGCGTTCAGGTCCTTCGACTCGCGCTTCGCGCTCGCTCAGGATTTCAGCAGCGGGCTCCCGCTTCGCTAACGCCCGCTAGTCGCCTCAACCTTCGCGGCCGCCGTCTGCCGTTCGGCGACAAAACGCTGCTTGAATTCCTTCAGCGTCTTTTCAATTTCCGCCTTCATCGCGTCGTCGATTGTCTTTTTCTGCATGATGGAATCCAGCAGCTTGGGATTCATCGACTCAACGTATTTGTTCAATTCTTCAGAGAACGGACGCACCTGCTCGACTTCAAGGTCGTCCAAGTAGCCGTTGGTTCCGGCAAAGATGATCATGATCTGCTTGCCGAATGAAAGCGGTTGATACTGGTCCTGCTTCAGGATTTCAACCAATCGTTTGCCGCGGTTGAGCTGCGCCTGCGTGGCTTTATCCAGGTCAGAGCCGAACTGCGCGAACGCCGCCAGTTCACGATACTGCGCCAGTTCCAGCTTCAATGTGCCGGCAACCTGCCGCATCGCTTTGATCTGCGCTGAACCACCCACGCGGCTTACTGAGATGCCGACGTTCACCGCCGGACGCACGCCGGAGTTAAACAAATCGGTTTCAAGGAAAATCTGTCCGTCAGTGATCGAAATGACGTTGGTCGGAATGTAGGCTGAAACGTCACCAGCCTGCGTTTCAATGACCGGCAGCGCAGTGAGTGAACCGCCGCCCATCTTGTCTGACATTTTTGCGGCGCGCTCCAGCAAACGGGAGTGAAGATAAAACACGTCTCCGGGATACGCCTCGCGTCCCGGCGGACGGCGCAGCAGCAATGAAATCTCGCGGTAGGCCGCGGCGTGCTTGGAAAGATCGTCGTAGATCACCAGCGCGTGCTTGCCGGTATCGCGGAAGTACTCGCCCATGGCGCAGGCTGCATAAGGCGCAAGGTAAAGCATAGGCGCGGGCTCTGAAGCTGAAGCCGCCACCACGATCGTGTAATCCATGGCGCCGTTGTCTTCCAGAACCTTGACCACCTGCGCAATCGACGAACGCTTCTGTCCAATCGCGTTGTAAATGCAAATCAGGTTGTTGCCCTTGCTGTTGATGATGGTGTCCAGCGCCACGGCGGTCTTGCCGGTCTGACGGTCGCCGATGATCAGCTCGCGCTGGCCGCGACCTACGGGGATCATGGAATCGATGGCCTTGATGCCGGTCGCCATAGGTTCACGCACAGGCTGGCGGTCAATCACGCCCGGAGCAATGCGCTCAATCGCAATCTGCTTGTTGGAGGCGATCGGGCCCTTGCCGTCAATCGGCTGGCCCAGAGCGTTCACCACGCGGCCAATCATGCCTTCACCCACGGGGACTGACATGATCGTTCCGGTGCGCTTCACCTCGTCGCCTTCTTTGATTTCAGTGAATTCGCCCAGCAGCACCGCGCCTACCTGGTCTTCTTCCAGGTTCATGGCCAGTCCGGAAACGCCGTGGCCGAACTGAAGGAGTTCGCCGGCCATGACTTTATCCAGCCCATGGATGCGGGCGATACCGTCACCGAGAGAGATGATGGTGCCCACCTCGTCCACAGAAACCTTGGATTCGTAATTTTCAATCTGCTCACGGATGAGCTTTGTTATTTCGTCTGCTTTGATTTGAGCCATAAATCCTTTTTTCTTTGTTCCTACGCAGTCACAAGTTCCTGCCGCATGCGCTGCAGGCGACCACGCACTGATCCGTCATAGATCGTGCTGTCCACGCGCACCAATACTCCTCCGAGCAGACCGGGATCTTGCGAATACGTTGCCCGGACTACCTTTCCGGTAATGGTAGCCAGCTGTTGCTCCAGTGATTTCTTCTCTGCCGAAGATAGTTCGCGGACGGAACTCACTTTTGCATCAGCGATGCCTAAACGCCGGTCCAGTTCCCGCTTGAATTGCTCCAGCAGATCGCCAATGTTGCCAATGCGCCGGTGGTCAATCAGGACGGCCAAAAAGTTCCGCAACATCTTTGTCGCGCCAATGTGCTGGATGATGGAATCGAGCAGCTTGAGCTTCTGCTCCCGGCTCACGGCCGGGTTCTGCAAAACATTCCGCAGCTCGCGGCTTCCGTTCACCACATCAGCCATCTGCTGAAATTCGGCAACTGTCTTTTCAGGATTTAATTTGTGCGTGACCGCCACTTCAGCGTACGCGCGTGCGTACCGCCCCAGGACTGCTGCCATTTAATTGCCGTCCTTTCCCATTTGGGCGGTGAAAGCGCGCACCAGGGCTTGGTCAGTATCGTTGCTCACGCGGATTTTTTTCTCCGCCAGCTCCACCGCTAATTCCGCCACGTATGCCTTCAGCTCGCGGCGCGCCGTATTGGCGGCCATCTCAATTTCCTGCTCGGCGGACGTAACGATCCGGCGACGCTCTTCTTCTCCGGCAGCCAGCAGGCGTTGCTCTTCAGCTTTGGCGTTCTCATCGGCCTCACGCTGCATTGCGGCGATATCGGCATCCAGGCGAGAAAGCCTTCCTTCAACCTCCGCCAGCCGGCGGCGCGCGTCTTCACTCATCTTGCGGGCTTCTTCAATACCTTGCTGGATGGTGGTGGTGCGGCCCTTGAAATAGCCGGGCAGAATCTTGCGCAGCAGGCTGGCCATGGCGACAAAGATCACGGCAAAGTTCAGGCCGAAACAGAGCCAGTACGCCTGGTTATTCGTCAGGCCGGTATGGCGCGCGATCCACTTGACCGCCGGAGCGTTGCGGATGGCGTCGGCTTCCCCGCCGTTTTCCAACTGTTGTTCACCCTCGTGCTTCGCTGACTGCTCGGCTGGCTTTGCCTGACCGTGGGGCTCCGCAGTGCTCGCTGGGTTCGGGCTTTCCTGAGCTCGCAAGGTCCCGACAGACATCATCGCCATTCCAAGCACGGTGATCACGGCGTAAATCCAAATTCGCTGGAGTGATTTTTTCATCTACCGGCCTCCTGCTGCCGCAGCCGGCTTCAGGACCGTTGCAATCACCTGGTCGGCCAGCACATTGGCCTGCTGCTCCAACGCCGCTTTCGCGCCGATCGTGTCTTTCTCCACGGCCGCCCGGGCTTTCTTCACCATTTCACCGGCATTCTTGCGCGACTCCGCCAACGCGGCGTTGCGCTCATCCAGCACGCGCAGACGGTTGGCCTGCTGGGCTTTATAGATCTGTGACCGTGCCTCGCGGAATCGCTGCTCGTATTCCGCTGTGCGTTTTTCGGCAATGGCGATTTCCTGCTGCGCGCGATCCATGGCGCCTTCCGTCAGCGCATGCCGCTGCTCCAGCACCTGCCGGAGCTTGTTGTGCACAAGAAAAGTGTACGCCGTCCACAGGACCAACACAGAGATGATCGTGGGGATGGAATTAACCAGTAATTCGCCTATTTGCCTGAGTACTATATCCATGCAAAATAATCTTTAAGTTGTTGTGAACAAGAAGCGGTCGGGGGCTACCACCAAACTCTTTAACTTAACATCCGATTCGCGGCAGTGTCAACGCGAGCAGCCCTTTTCAGAAGGCTTATCTCGTGGATTTGGAACATCGATTCCCGCTCTGCTTCCATCGTCTTTTGACGATCTCTTCTTCTCACGTCGCACGCAGCAAGCCTTCAACATTGACCTTCCGATTTTCATTGTCACGATTTTCAACAAAAGCCCGGTTTCGTTTTATTATTCCGCCCATGACTTTTCTCTACATACTGCTTGGCCTTGTGGTTGGCGTGCTTTCAGGGATTGTGGGCATTGGCGGCGGCATCATGATTATTCCCGCTCTGGTTTATTTCTTTCATATGAGCCAGCACAAGGCCCAGGGAACGTCGCTGGCGGCGCTGCTGGCCCCCATTGGGGCGCTCGCTTTCTGGGAATATTACAAGGCAGGAAATGTGGACCTGAAGGCCGGTCTGCTCATCGCTTTGGGCTTTCTCGTCGGAGGCTACTTCGGCGGACTCTGGGCACAGCACCTGCCCGAAATAGTACTGCGCAGGGTGTTTGGCACTTTGCTGGCAATCATTGGCATCCAGTTACTACTGTCACGCGGATGATCACTTTGAAGATGTGCGATTGCAGATCGCCGGAATGCATTTCCCCTTTATTTACAGGGCTTTGCCAAGGCGCGATCATACGGTTATCAAGATAATCATGTAGGTATAAAAAGAGTTGGCAGATCGCTTGACTTCATCCTTAAGTGGCCTAGAATAAGTACATCACCTCCGATCCGATTCAGGATCGAATGGGCTTGTGGGCAAGGAAACCGTCACCGCTTCTTGCTCTCAGGCCCATTTTGATTTTTGGGCTTGGCTTCGCCATCCCAAAATGGCTTTTAGCCGTTAGCTCCTGGCTTTCTCTTGTTCCGCAGACTGATTTCATTCCCGCGTGAAGGCTCGTTGGTTCCATTTGTGGCTCTTCCGCTGACTGCCATCCGGATTTACCTTAAAAGGAAATGAGAAATGTAATCTTCGGAATCAACATTACGCTGGATGGCTGTTGCGACCACACCACACAATTTACGGATGAAGAGACCCATGAATATTGGACGGATGTTCTGCGAGAAGCTGGCCTGCTCGTCTATGGGCGCAAGACCTACGAGTTGATGGTTCCTTTCTGGCCTGAGGTGGCAAAAACGCAGTCGGCGACAAAAGCATTGAACGAATTTGCGCGAGTGTTCGACTCCATCAACAGGGTTGTTTTTTCACGATCCCTGGATGGGGTTGAAGATAACAAAAAGCGAATTGTTCGCACGGACCTGCGCGACGAAATACTTAAGTTGAAACACGAACCAGGCAAAAATATTTTGACAGGCGGTGTAGATATCCCGTCGCAGCTGATAGAGCTTGGCCTGGTGGATGAATTTCGTATTGTGATTGGCCCAGTCATTGCCGGAGAAGGCAGACGGTTATTGGACGGGGTGAGCCTGCCGGAGAAATTGCAATTAAAACTTGTTGAGTCAAAGATTTTCAAATCAGGATGCGTCGCGCTCCGTTACCTGAAACAGTGAGCTCTTGGCCATTAGCTTTTAGCTTTGTCTCTGCAAAACCGACAAAGATCAATGAACGCCCAAAGTCGGCGGCTTGGACTATCGGTCTTCGGCCTTAGGGGCCTTCGGCCTTGGGCGTCGACTGAGCTCCTGGCGGTTCGCGAAAAGGATCCATCGGAATCGGCGCGTACTCAACGCGGATGATTTCGAGATGCTCCGTCTTCGCTGGTGCGCGCAGGGCCACGCTGTCACCGGGGCTCGCCTTCATGAGAGCATTCGCGAGAGGCGAGCGCCAGCTGATATAGCCGCGATCGAGGTCTACCTCGTCAATGCCGACGATAGAGACGACGTGTTCTAGGCCGGCGGCGTCCTTGTAGGTCACGGTTGCGCCGAAGAAGACGCGCGTAGCGGCTGATGCCGGCCGCGGAGCGGCGGGATCAACGATCACGGCCGCGGCAATGCGTTTCGAGAGAAAGCGAATCCGTGAATCGATCTGGCGTAACCGCCGCTTGCCGTACTGATAGTCGGCGTTTTCACTGCGGTCCCCGTTGCCGGCCGCCCACGCGACAACCTCCACCACCGCCGGCCGCTCGCGACTCAGCAGGAACCGATGCTCGTCTTTCAACCGCTGCAACCCGGCGGGCGTGATGTAGTTTTTGGGCGCGGGCCCCGGTTCCTCGCGCACTGGTTCCCGGAGCGGTCGCTTTTCTCGTATTGGCCAATCTGACATAAATCAGCTCTCAGCTCTCAGCTCTTAGCCATTAGCTCCTGGCTTTGTCTCGTTATTCCAGACTGATTTCATTTTCGCATGAAGGCTCGTTCGTTCCATGTGTGCACCCAGTCCATTCCGGGAACAATCATTGGTGTCCAATGGCATATAACTTCTACTTGACTTATGGTGTCCAATGGAGTACAAGAGAACCCTGTGCAGACGGTTGTCGAGACGCCTACATATCTCGCAGTTGCCAACAAGCTCTTCAGCGAGGAGGAGCGTGCGGATATCGTGGCACTCGTTTCGGCAGACCCTGAATGCGGAGATCTAATCCGTGGGACGGGAGGATTTCGAAAGATCCGGGTTGCACGCAAGGGAATGGGAAAAAGTGGCGGGGCCCGGGTTGTGTATATATGGCGCAACGAAACATTCCCGCTTTTTCTGATCACAGTTTTTCCAAAGAATGAGAAAGAAAACCTGTCGATGGCAGAGCGCAACGCGCTAATGAAACGGGCCGATAGTATTTTCGAGACCTATGGGAGATAGCATGAAAACGCAATTCGAGCAGATGATGGATGGCCTTAACGACGTCGAGGCTTTTCTTGCCGGGAAGCAAGAAGGATTCAGGGCACATGTGCCCCAAGAGGTTGATGTGAAGGCCATCCGCAACCGGCTTGGCATGACGCAGGCCAAATTCTCTCACACGTTTGGGTTCAGCCTTGACGCGATCAAGCACTGGGAGGGAGGGCGGAGGACCCCGGAAGCGCCAGCACGCACCTTGCTCACTGTGATCGACAAGAATCCCGCTGCAGTGCTCACTGCGCTCAATCCTGCCAGGTCTGCTGCCGCTGTCGGCTCATCCAAACCCACCACAGTTCACGCTAGGATGGCTAGAAAGCGTCAGGCGTCTCGTGGCCTTACAAGACGAAAGGCCCATTCTGCCAGTGGCAAAAGAATGAGCAAGTGATGAGCCTTTTGAACGCGGCGAGATCGGCAGGAGCAGATCGCCATTTTCTCGTGTACAAAGCCGTGGTTGCGCAATATGCGAAACCTGACTAAACCGCCGGCGAATATTACGGCGGTGCCCATTCCTTTGCGCAGTAAAGGGTAGAATCGACGATGCTCCGATCTTAGGCCCCTTCTTAATCAGACCGCGCAAATGTAAGTGAATCACGTACACCTTTTCGACACCGTGATAATCCTGATCCCACCCTTTCCTTCGCCGACGCAAAAACCCGCGCGTCTTCTCAGGAAAGAGTGGGGCACCCGGCATCCAGGGCACCCCTCCAGAGGCAATCCGTTTTCCTCCGGTTCCTGATGCCGGCTCACGCTCCTGCGCAGAGATCAGGGAAACAGAAAATCAGGAATCGCAAAAATTCACACTTGACATTGGCAAAAAATCCACTACCATATGGTTGTGGATAGATTGGGTACAACATTTGCGGCTTTGTCTGATCCAACCCGGCGGGCAATGATCGAACGGCTCTCACATGGGCCCGCTACTGTGCATGGATTGACGGAACCGTTTGCACTCTCGCAGCAGATGATTTCAAAACATATTGCCTACCTGGTGCGGGCACGGATTGTGATCAAGACAAAGCGTGGACGGGAAAGCGTATGCACGCTCAGGCCCGAGGCGATTAAGACAGTCAGCGACTGGGCGATCAGCTATCGCCGATTCTGGGAAGAGAGCTTCGACAAGCTGGCTGTGGTTGTGAATGAAATGAAGAAAGCGGAGATGAGAAATGACAAAAAATACGGGCAGTGAAATAGAGCGGATGGTCATTACAAGAGTTTTTGATGCCCCACGCGAATTGGTTTGGAAGGCGTGGACAGACCCGAAGTACGTGATGCAGTGGTGGGGACCGAAGGGCTTTACTGCGCCCGTCTGCAAGATGGATTTTCGGGTCGGGGGAAAATCTCTCTTCTGCATGAAGGCGCCGGATGGGCAGGAGTTCTGGAATGCGATCGAATATCACGAGATCGTGCTGCACGAGAAGATCGTTTCCGACATGTACTTTTCGGACTCAGAGGGAAACAAGGTTGAGCCTGCGGAATTAGGAATAGAACACGAGGCCATAGACGGTGCGCACGACGTGACCATCTTTGAGGATCTCGGAAACGGCCAGACCAGACTCACCCAGATTGGAAATGAGCCCATGGAGAGTGCGAAAAATAGCGGTCAACTGGAAGGCTGGAACCAGATACTCGATAAAGTTGCTGCGGTTATTGCGGGACTGGTGCGGGCCAAATAAGTACCTTGAAGTATTGTTGATGGGTTCGACCTGCGCGAGCTACGGAACGTAAGCAAGCGCAGGTCGATCCCGGAGACCCCAGCAAAGGGTGGCGGGGGAACTCTGTCGAATACTATGTCCCCCGCTCAATGTTCGCGAAACTCAATCGTGGAGAAAGAAATGAAAAGAATACCGTTTCTCGCTATCGTCCTGCTGGCATTCGCATTTCCCGCCCATGCCCAGGACGCGATGAAGAAAGATGCAGCCGTCAAACCTGCCGACCCCGAACTGAAGGTCGTGCTGGATTCCTGGAACGAGGTTGGCCGCAAACTCATCGCCATGGCCGAGGATTTTCCTGAGGACAAATACGACTTCAAGCCCACGCCGGCGCAACGCAGCTTCGCCGAGCAGTTGCTGCACGCGGCGGGTTCAAGCTACTACTTTACCAATCCCGTCATGGGGAAGAAGCCTCCGGCAGCAGAAGATCCCAAGCGCGACCAGTACAAGACAAAGGCCGATATCGTCGCATTCGTAAAGAAGTCCGTTGCCGACGGCGCGGCCGCCATCCAGTGGAAAGGCGAAAAAGGCCTGACCACGGAGGTTGTTTATTTCCCTCACCAGAAAGCGCGCGTTCTCGACATAGCATACGGCCTCATCGAACATAGCGGTGAACACTACGGCCAGCTCGTTGTGTACTACCGCCTCGTAGGGCTTGTGCCGCCGGAATCGCGGCCCAAGAAGTAAAGCTCAAGAAACCGGGTACCCCGTCCTTATCGCGCGCCGTTTGCGCGAATGGGCCGGGGACCCAGGCTGTTGATCTCGATGGCGTCATCGCACAGGGGGCGCCCCATACTTCGCGTTCTTGGCGAAGAGCGGGAATCGAAAATGCCGGCGGGGGTGGGCCGCCGCCTTTGGTCTTTTTGTGCGCTCCGCTGCGCTGCGCGTGGGCCGTCGGCAGAGAGGAATTGGTTTTATTTGCGTTGTTACGGCACGACTGAAGTCGTGCCCTGACACTTGTCTCGTGTGCCGGGAAGATGGGCCGTTCGCTTGCTATTGCGGTGGAAGAGCAAGGCAGACTCCGTATAATGAAGCCAGACGCATACAAAGCTTTGGTTGCGCAATATGGGAAACACGACTAAACCGCCGACAAATATTCTCGAACTGCCCATGGGGGAACGCGCTGAAATGGCCCTCAAAGCGGCTGTTGAGAAGGTCATTGAATCGCATATACGCGACGGGCGTCCGATCTCAATCTGGCGCGATGGTAGGTGGTTGAGGGGTCAGCCCAGGAGTCGCGAGACACGCCTGTCGAGCCGCAGTAATTTCCTGCGAAATCAAATTTTATGCCAAACTTCCTCGCCGCCAGCCCTATATTCTGTTCCGGCGCATCATGCAGGTAAGGTGGAGTTTCGTCAGCGGGAGTGCCCATAGAGTAGCCGAATGGCGAGATTCCAGCGGCATTCAGGGGATGGAAAGCGCAGGCGCAGTCCCAATCGTAAGTCTATTAACATTCGCGCTGTGTTGGGCGCACGTTCGCCGCAAGTTTTGCGATTTGCAACAACGCACGCTTCATTGGTGCGAGTGAAGCGCCGCAACGAATCACAGCGCCGGTCAGCTGTTGTCGCGGTATACCAGGAACAGGTAGGGCCCGTTGGCTAGCGCGAATGCGGCCAGCGCGGGTCCTTCTGCGGTTTGGACAAACCCGCCCTGCGAGACGCTGATGTCCTGGGCCAGCCACTTCTGGCCGTCGAACACGTTGTACCAAATGTCGTCGCTGCCGCCGCCCCGATAAGCGAGGTAGAGCTGATTGCCGTAGACCGCAAGCGCCGGTCGCCGACTCGTCTGCGAGTGTCCGTTGTGAGTGATCTCAAGATCGGTCGACAACCACTTGTTGCCGTCGAACACGTTGTACCAAAGGTCGTCGGTGAGCGAGCCCTTGTAAGCAAGGTATAGCTTGCCGTTGTACGCGGCGAGCGCGGGCCCTGCGCTGGTCCTGGAGTGCCCACCTTGGGTAATCTTCGAGGTCGGTCGGCATCCACTTGTTGCCGTCGAACACGTTGTACCAAAGGTCATCGCTACCCGAGCCCCTGTAGGCCAGATAGAGCTTGCCATTGTACTCGGCCAGCGCCGGTGCGTCCCCGGTCTTGGAATGCCCGTTCTGAGTGATCTCGAGATCGTTCGCCAGCCACGAAGTGCCGTCGAACACGTTATACCAAAGGTCGTCGCTGCCCGAGCCCTTGTAAGCGAGATAAAGTTTGCCGTTGTATTCGGCCATCGCTGGCGCCGCACTGGTCAAGGTGTGCCCGTTCTTCGAAATGGGGTTATCCGGGATGACCCAGGTGTTTCCGTCAAACGCGGTGAACCAGATCCACTCCGCAGGTCCCGAAAACGCGCTGCCGAAAAAGTTGACGATGCTGTTGATCGTCCATCCGATCGCGCCGCCGATTAAGGTACCCAGCAGTGCGCCAATGGCGACGCCCAGCGGCCCACCCACGAACCCTAACACCCCGCCGATCACCGCGCCCAGCACCGACCCGATCGCGCCGCCGAAGTTGCTGAACCCGAAGATCGAGAAGGCTCCCGCGACCAGCGACGCCGGCCAGGTGAGCAACGAGCACCAGACCCGCCCCACGCTGCTCGAAGTCTTGACCGGGTGGTCCGTAGCGTTCTGCAGCGCCTCGGCATAAGTCTGCGTGCCGATCGGGGTGGCCATCGGCCACGCGTCGCAATTTTCGCAAGGAGCCTTTGAGCTGAAATTCGCCGTCACGTAGTCGCGGAGTACGCCGTCCGCGCCGCAGTTGCTGTCGACAGTGCCGTTGGCAAAATCGTAAGCCTCTTTCTCCAGCGCGTTGCCGCAGGTGGACCAGCGTCCCTGGCAATTGAGCAAGCGCGAGGTGTAATAAGCTGTCCACGACCCGGGAATGCGCCCGCCGCCAAACATGCCCTGGATCTGAATAACGTGCACAAGCTCGTGCGCGATCGTCAGGAAATTCTCCGAAGAGCAGGGGGCGTATTTCTTGATGAAGACCCGGATGTCGGGGATCGCGGCACCAGATGCCATTGTGAATCCATCCGGGTCTGAAAAAAGTGAGACCGCGGTGGGCAAGCCCGAGTAGAACGCTACGCGAGAGAAATCGAGATTGGGGTATAGGACCTTGTAGCAGTCCATCAGGCACGCGGGCAAATTAACGGCGTTGGGCATAGGTTCCTCATTATGGACTTAGACCGATTAGAGGACACGGTCGGTCGGGGATTTTGAGCGAAATCATAAAGCAGCGCGAGCAGCGACGGCAAAAAGATACCTCACGATGAGGGCGGCGGCCTCGAGTATTTTGAACGTAGCAGTTTCGCTATTGCATCGCCCCAAAGAATGCGCTATTCTCCAGCAGCCCTCAGGGGTGGAGTTGTGTTCGATCTTTGACAAAAAGCAACTAGCAAATGGCAAATGGTAATTAACCGAGCCGGTACTTGGTTATTGGTACTTAGTACTTGGTGAAGCGTCCGACCCTCTGCCGACCGGACAGTAAAAACGAGAAAATAAGGCTGAAATTGACCGCGATTGAAGCCCTGGAAAACGGAAAAAATGGGGTTTGACCGGTCGGTACAGACCGGGCACATCCCTGACAGAACAGACCGGGCACATATCTGACACTGCAACCAAGAAGCAGGCGCGAGTAAAAAGGAGCGCATGCCATGGAGAAAGAGCAGTGTTATGGAAGAGAAGCTGCGGTTCATTTTG